>JBAZCK010000013.1:0-35594 GCA_041654955.1 Acholeplasmataceae bacterium
AATGGATCTCTTTGATATCTTTCGATCATGTTAGACCTCCTAAAATATTTCTTTAACTAATATTGTTTGATTACGATCAGGACCTACAGAAAACATCGCAATCTCTACTTTGACAAGTTCACTTAATGTTTCTAAATATTTTTTAGCTTCAACAGGTAGTTCATCATACGATTTAACTGAAGTGATATCTTTTTTCCAACCCTTTAAAGTTATGTAGTTTGGTTTGCATGCCATAAAATCATCAATATCAGCAGGTACATAGTCAATGGTATTACCATTAAAATCATAACTAACTGCTATTTTTAACTCATCAACACCTGATAAGACATCTAGTAAAGTGACTGCTAAATAAGTTAGACCACTAACTCTTTTTGTATGTCTTAAAACGACAGTATCAAGCCATCCAATACGTCTTGGTCTACCTGTTGTTGTGCCAAACTCATTACCTCTTATTCTTATCTCATCACCTAGTTTATCATGCATCTCTGTTGGCATAAATCCTTCACCAACACGAGTTGAATAAGCTTTTGTTACACCAATAGCACCTTCAACAAGCCATGGAGCAATCCCAACATTTACCGGAACTGATGAGGCTGTTGGTGATGATGATGTGACATATGGATATGTCCCATGATCAAGACATAACATCACACCTTGTGCACCTTCAAATAAGATTTTTTTATCTTGTTCAATATACTCATTTAATAGATAAGACGTATCTTTAACATATGGTCTCATTAAATTTGCATACGTTTGATATTCTTCATAGATCTGATTAAAATCAAGTGTTTCTCTAGAAAGTGATATTAATTCTTTATTTTTTAAATCAATCAACTGTTTTAATTCTTGATATAGCTTCTTTTCATGAATAAAACTAGAAACTCTCATGCCTATTCTAGCACTTTTATCTGTATATGCTGGACCAATCCCTTTATGAGTAGTTCCAATTTTAACATCTTTTTTATTTGCTTCATATGCTTTATCTAGTTCAATATGATATGGAAGAACCACATGGGCACGGTCAGAAATATGTAGATTAAATTTATCAACCTTTTTTATCTCTTCACTAAAAGCTTTTGGATTAATGACCATACCATTAGCCATCACATTTTCAATATTCGGATTTAAAATACCTGAAGGTAGTAAATGAAGACTATACTTCCTACCATCAAAAACAACAGTATGTCCTGCATTGTTACCCCCTTGATAACGACAAACAACATCTGCTTTTTGAGCAAGGTAATCAGTAATTTTTCCTTTACCTTCATCACCCCATTGTGTTCCTACTACAACTACTCGTTTCATAAATATCCCCTTTATCAAATTTCTTACATGGTTATTATAACATTTAAGTGATGCTTTATGTAGATAAATCTTCATTAGTTTGCTAACTTTTTTAAGAAAGTATTCTTATCTTGTGAAATCTTATCATCTCAAGTATAATTGTTGTAGGTGATTATAAATGAAAATACTATTTTGTAGTGGTGAAGCACATCCTTTTAGCAAATCAGGCGGCTTAGCGGATGTAAGTTACGCTTTACCCAAAGCTTTATCAAAAAAAGGTCATGATATAACAATCATAACCCCTTTATATCAAAAAATTGCTACTAAAAAAGCAGAGTTTAAAAAACTTGGTGATGCTGAAATAATTATGGATAAGTATCACGAAAAAGCTATCTTTTATGAAACAACATATGATCAATTAACATATATTTTTGTAGATCACAAATCATTTTTTAATAAATCTAAGTATTATGGATATGATGATGATCCCCTTAGATTTACCTTTTTTAATTTTGCAATCTTAGAATACGTTAAACTCACAAAAAATTATCCTAACATCATTCATTCAAACGATTGGCAAACAAGTTTAGTTCCATTTTTCTTAGATGTATTTTATAGACCACAATCTACTGAATTTAAAGATATTAAAACATTGCTATCTATTCACAATCTAGAAAAACAAGGATCTTATCCTATGGAAGTTGAAAAATTGTTTAATCATAAAAATTTCACATACATTCATATGAATCAAGTAAACTTCTTAAAATGTGGTATTATGCGTGCTAACGCAGTTAACACCGTATCAGAAAACTATAAAGAAGAGATTTTAACAAGATTTTATGGTTTCTCTTTAGAAGGTCCTCTTAAATCTAGAAAAAATGATTTGCATGGTATTTTAAATGGCTTTGATGATGAATTGTATAATCCTAAAAATAATACAAATATTTATCAAGGATATGATGAGAAAACATTTTCTATTGGTAAAAAAATCAATCGAAAAGCTTTACTATCTGATCTTGGTTTAAAATCTGATTTAAACATTCCAGTTGTATCATTTATCCACCGTTTTGCTAGACAAAAAGGGATTGATATTATGATGGAAGTCTTAGATGATTACCTAAAAATTGGTGCGTTTTATTTTATAGCTATCGGCTCTGGTGATGCTTTATATGAATCCTATTTCATGAAGCTTCAACAACGTTATCCAGAATACGTTTACTATAAAGAAGGCTTTAATGTTGATTTAGAACAAAAAGTCTATGCATCAAGTGACTTATTTATGTTACCAAGTTTATTTGAACCATGTGGACTTAATCACATGATTGCGATGAAATATGGTGCACTTCCAATCGTTAGAGAAACAGGTGGACTTAAAGATACTGTAACACCTTATAACAAATTTAGTGGTATTGGTGTTGGCTTTACTTTTAAAAATTACAATAAAGATGAATTTGTTGAAGCTATTGATCAAGCACTTGATTTATATAACAACAAACAAGAAGATTTTGATTCGATGATCAATCAAGCAATGCACATAAAATATTCTGTAAGTCGTATGGCAAGTCAATATGAAGCACTTTATCAACATATCATTGATGTGAACTCATAATGAAGTTACAAAGAGATTTAATTCATCATGCATATTTGATTTTAGGCTTAACATTTGTGTTCATTGGTTATATCGTCTTGTTTCCTGAAACAAAGGTAAATACTAGACTTAACTTATCTGATTATTCAATATTTAATTTAATGATTTTTGGATATATCTTGATGCTTATATATCACTTTTATATCTTAAAATATATATATGAACTCACACAAATGGGGCTAGAAACGCTATTTCAAATAATCAGTGCATTAATCGTTGTGTTTTCGATGTTACTTTATGTTCCAATCTTCATTTTATTTTATAATCTAGATTCAACTTCACAAGTATTTGATTTAACCTCTAGTTGGAGAATCTTGCTAATTCTATTTATCATGCAGGCATTTATATTAATATTTAATATGATTTATATCATAAAAAAAAGACAAATCATTTAATGAAATGTCTTTTTTTATATTTATTTTTGTTCTAGTTTAGTAACTAATTCTGGATCAAAAGTTTTCTTTCTAATCATATCTATTTCTTCTAAATATGGTGCTTTTTTATCAACATATGGTGTTTCTAAGATTTTAGGAATATCTAAGAAATCTTTGTGATAAACAACGTTTAATAAAGCTTCAAATCCGATATACCCAAATCCGATATTTTCATGACGGTCTTTTGCTGCACCACTTTCATTTTTACTATCATTGATATGAAATACTGAGATATATGATTTACCAATCACTTCATCAAAATGCTTGATAACACCATCAAAATCACCTTTGATGTCATATCCAGCATCATGTGTATGACATGTATCAAAACATACACTCATACGCTCTTTATGATCTACTAAATCAATAATTTGTTTGAGTTCCTCAAATGTTTTTCCGACTTCGTTTCCTTTACCAGCCATTGTTTCAAGTGCAATTTTAACATTTAAATCTTTCGTGTTTTCAATGACTTGATTTAAACCTTCTGCAATCCACTTGATCGCTTCTTCTCTATCTTTTCCTACAGCACTTCCTGGATGTAGAACAATTTGAGTCGCATGCATATGTGCACTTCTTTTAATTTCTTCAGTTAGAAATCTAATACCAAACGCGCGTTTTTCTTCACTTGGATTAGCAAGATTCATAATATATGGTGCATGAACCACAACGTTTTTCACATCAAACCCATGATCATTCATATAAGTTAATGCTTCTTCAACTTTAAGTTGATCCATCTTTTTTCTAATGGTGTTTTGTGGCGCACCTGTATAGATCATCATTGCGTTTGCTTCATAGCTTAAAGCTTCTTTGATTGAACCTAAATACATCTCATCTCCAGACATGGAAACATGACTACCTATTTTTATCATATAGTTCTTTCCTCCTAGCTTGTTTCTTAGCTTTTGTTACATTTGCTTTATTTTTCTTTTTATAATTTGGTTTTACTTTTTTAGGTTTTTTAATAGATTTGATGGCTTGAACTTCTGCATCAGATAAGACTCTTTTTTTAACAACCTTTTCTACCATACCATCTGGTGTTAATTGATACTCTTTAAAAGGTACTAACTTTTTAATTTTTTCAACTTTTCTGTGATCATCAACGCTTAAAAACGCAATCACGTGCCCAGAGGCATTCATTCGTCCTGTTCTACCACTTCTATGCATAAAAAATTCCAAATGATGTGGTAGGTCAAAATGAATAACATGTGAAACATTAAAATCTAATCCTCTAGCTGCTAAATCAGATGTTACAACATATTGATATTTCGTTTCTTTAATCTCATCAATAATTTGTTTTCTTCTCTTAATACCTAAACTCGATTTAAAATTGATAACATTTAAACCCATTTCTGATAACGCTCCATAAACAATATCTTGATTTTCTTTTTTACTTACAAAGATAAAGCATACAAATGGATTAATATGTGATATCACTTTTTTTAAACTCTCTAAGCGATCTTGATATTTAATATTAATGAGTTGATACTCGATATCAAGCTTGTGATCTTTAGACGTATCAATTAGTTCATATTGACCAAAATAAGCTTTAATAAAAGGCTCCATTTGTTTTGTGATGGTTGCTGAAAATAATAAATATTTAGCGTCTTTTAAAATTGGAATAAACTCATCAATCCAACCCATAAATTCTTCATCAAACATCATATCAGCTTCATCTAAAACTAAATATTTAGTATATTTAATGACTAATGCTTGTTGATCTACAACAACGTATTTTAATCTTGATGGTGTTGTAATAACAATCTGAGGTTGTTGTTTTTTAAGCCATAAAACATCTCTTGATTTATCATGAGATGCATCATAAGCTTTAACAATAAAGCGATCATCAGTTTTAACTAACATTTGATGAACTTGAATCACAAGTTCATTCGTTGGAACAATAATAATTGCTTGAACTTGTTTTAAATTTAAATCAATTTTTTCTAATATCGGTAGCAAATAAGCATGTGTCTTACCAGTACCAGTAGGTGCTAGACCTACAATGTGACGTTTATTGTTAAAAACAGAAAAAACACCATCTTGGATCGGTGTCGTTTTGTCAAACCCTAATTGTCTTAATTTTTCTTTTATATACATATAAATCACCACAACTATTATAACATAATAAAGTAAAAGCCCTTCATTTAAAACATATTTAAGTTATAATAAAAGTGGTGATGAAAATGAAAGTAATAGATTTAACACCTAGAGGGTATTGTCACGGTGTATTAAATGCCATGGCAATGGTCAAAAAGGTGATCAAAACGCCTTCTTATCCAAGGCCAATATATGTATTAGGACAAATTGTCCATAATCAAAAGATTACAAAAGCGTTTGCTGAACATGGTGTGATAAGCCTTGATCAAAAAGGTAAAACTCGCCTAGAAATGCTTGAAGAAGTTAAAGGCGGTACCGTCATTTTTACTGCGCACGGTATAAGTGATAAAGTGATTGCTAGGGCTAAAGAAAAAGGTCTTACCTATTTAAATGCGACATGTAGAGATGTTTTAAAAGTACATAACGCAGTTAAAGCTAAATTAGATGAAGGATATCATATCATCTATATAGGCCACAGGAACCATCCAGAACCTGAAGCGATTTTAGATATAGATCCTTCTATTATGTTTGTAGAAACAGATAAAGATGCGCTTTTACTTCCAAATGATTTAAATGGCGATAAAGTGTTTGTTACAAATCAAACAACATTAAGTTTATATGATATTAAGTCTGTTTTAAGCATCATAGAAACAAAATATCCAAACTATATTTTTGATAATGAAATATGTAATGCAACAACAGTTAGACAACAAGCTGTTATGGACCAAGATGTAGTGGATTTAATGTTGGTTGTTGGTGATCAAAAAAGTAGTAATTCAAATAAACTTGCAGAAGTTTCTAGAAAATCTAAATCGATTCCTAGTCACTTGATTGGTGGCGTTGAAGATATCGATATTAACTGGTTAAAAGACATAAATTCAGTAAGTGTTACATCCGGAGCTTCAACACCTACAAAAGTAACTGAGGAAGTTATTCTATTTTTAAATCAATTTAAAAAAGATGACCCCAATACATGGGATCATCGATCTAAGATAGAAATAGAAGATATATTATAGGGAATATCATTTGATATTCTCTTTTTTATACATACTCGCTTCTCTTTTGGTAAACTCTTGATAATTAAATAATGTAATATCAATTTTTAAATCTTTTTTCAATAACAATTGCGATAATGCAACACCTGCTAACCTTACAGGTTTTTGATCATAATGCTTTTCAAATAAATCTAGTATTTGATCATATATTTTATCGAAATCATCTGTATAATCATTAAAGGTATAAGATCTATTAATCGTATTAAAATCAGTATCTTTTAATCTTATCCCAACAGTTTTACAAACCATTTCTTCATTCAATAAGCGCTTATAGCTTTGATCAAGCTGTTCTTTAATAATATCAAATATAGCATCAAACTCATCCATCGGATAATTTAATGTTGTTTCATTACTAATCGATTTTGGAATCCCATATTTATCTGGATCAATAACATCGCTACTTTTTCCTAAAATGTGGTCAATATAGCCTAAATAAGCTGATTCAGACATTAACGATAATATCTTATCTTTATGTTCTTCTTTTATAAAATCACCAATTGTTAAGATACCTAACTCCATAAGTTTTGGATATGTTTTTTTCCCAATACCAAACATATCTTTGATAGGCAGTGGTAAAAGTTTTTGAACAATATCTTTTTTTCGAATCACTGTAATACCCATCGGCTTTTTTAAATCCGATGCCATCTTAGCTAAAAATAAAGTTGGAGCTATCCCAATTGATGATGGTAATCCGTAAGATGCATATAATCCATCTTGAATCTCTTTAGCAATCTCTAGAGGATGTTTAGTTTTCGATGCTTCTGTCATGTCTATATAAGCTTCATCAATAGATCCAGGTAACACCAAATCAGAATACTTTTTCAAATAATCGAAAAATAAATTTGAATACTTTCTATATAACCTAAAATCGGTTGGTACAATCACTAATTTGGGGTAAATACGCAAAGCATCATTAATGTTCATCGCTGAATGAATGCCTAATTTTCTTGCGTGATAATTGGATGTTGAAATAACACCTCGTCTCATCGTTGAACTTCCACCAACTGCAAAGACCTTATCTTTTAAATAAGGCTCTTTAATGATTGCACAACTACAAAAAAACGCATTTAAATCAATATGAAATATGATTTTAACTGAGTTTTTCATTAAATGGCTTCCTTTCAAACGGATTTTATAGTATAATAACAATGATGAAATGAACGAGGTGAAATTATGGCAAAAAACGAAATTAAAGTAACTAAAGAATCAACAAAACCAACGAAAAATCATTATCACAATCCAACAGAAGCTTGGTGGGGTAAAGTTGTTGTATGGTTATTGTTGTTAGGTATGGTTGGCGCAATCATTATTGGCTTCATTGTAGCAATCACAAGTGGTAACGCTTAAAGCATAAGAAATAGGTGATGACTCACCTTTTTTCTTTATATAGCTATTTGTTTAAAAGCATTTTTGCTTGCTCAATAGCAAAATGACTAAGTTTCTCATCAGAAAGCATCATACCAATCATTTCAATTCTTTGATCCATTGTTAACTTATTAATGTGCGTAACCATACGGTTATGCTCTTTTATTTTTATAATGCCATAATGATGGTCTGCTTTAGCAGCTACTTGAGGTAGATGGGTAATGACGATGAGTTGCATCATTTTAGATAATTCTGACATTTTGGTTGCGACTTTCGCTGCAGTCTTTCCACTAATACCGATATCAATCTCATCTAATACTAGCATAGATAGCTGATTTGATTTTGCATAAATGCTTTTTAAAGCAAACATAAATCTAGCTCTTTCTCCTCCACTTGCAACTTTTGCAAGCGGTTTGATAGGTTCACCTTCATTAAGTGATATCATAAACTCTACTTGATCAAGTCCTGTTTCAAGTAAACTCTTTTCCTCTTTTACAACTTCTTCAAATTCAATCTCAAACATAGCTTTATCTAAGTCTAGATCCTTAAGTTCAGTAATCACATCACTTGCTAATTTTTTAGCAAGTTTTTTTCTTAGTTCTGTTAATTTTAAACCACTTTGATAAGCTTCATTAAAAGCTTCATCCACTTCTGATCTTGCTTCTTTTAAATATTGATCATAGTCAGTGATCATTAGTAACTCTTTTTTTATCTCATGGTAATAATCAATAAGATCATTGATCTCTTTTTGATATTTTTGTTCGATTTTAATTAAATCAAAATGTCTTTCTTGCATTAAGTTGAAGCGATCTTGATCAAAATCAAGACTTTCTATTTGATGAAAAATTTGTGATTTTACATCATCAATTTCATAGTAACTTGATGATAATCTTTCTTGCATTTGTTTATATGAATCATCTAAATGTGATATTTTGTCTAAAGCCATGGCTGCATCATAAATATGATCAATTTGATTCATATCTCCATCTAAATATTGATATGTAGATTGAAGTTGATTCATGATTTTGTCATAGTTTTTTAATTTGTTTAATTCTTCTTCAAGTTGTGTTTTTTCGTCAGGCATAAGATTTAGAGCTTCTAACTCTTTGATTTGATATTCTAAAAAAGATTGTTTTTCAACAGAATCAGCCTTTTTATTTTTTAATTGTTCGAATGCTTTTTTCTTATCCAAGAAATAACTTCTTTTAAGTAAATAGGTATGCATTAAGGCACTTATCTTTTTTTCATCAACTTGATCAACAAAATTTAGATAATAACTTTTATCCATTAAAGTCATTGAATCATTTTGTTGATGAATATTTCCTAACACGGTCATAATTTCTTTTAAACGATTTAAAGTTACGATCTCATCATTAATTTTCATGATATGTCTTCCACTCGCATCAATTTCTCGTCTTACTACGATATCTTTAGGTAAATTAAGTAGATCTTGTTGATCTTTTCTAAGTTCAAAAAAACCGACCACAACAGCCTTTTGTTCTCCGTAACGGATCATTTGTTGATCACTTCTTTTACCAAAAAGTAGGTGAAGAGATTCTAAAATAATCGTTTTACCAGCACCAGTTTCACCTGTTAAAGCAGTTAAACCTGATTCAAAATTAATTTCTAAATCTTCAATTAACGCAAAGTGATTTACTTTTAAGGACTTTAGCATAAAACATCTCCAATCGCTTTTATTAAATCTATATGACTCTGATGATTAGGATTTATATATAAGACGTATTCTTGATTACCTTTTTTACCTTTAATAAATGATTTTTTGATGCCAACTATATGAAACCCAAGACTAATAACTTCACCTAAAATATTTTTTAAGATATGCTCATGCATTTTTTTATCTTTTAAAACACCTTTAAATTTATTATGTCCTGCTTCAAACTGAGGTTTGATTAAGATGAGCATTTCCTTGTTAAAGCCTTTTAAATGCTTAATAATAGGCATTACAGATGTAAATGAAACATCTATAAGACACATATCGGCATTTGGAACATCAACATCTAAAAAATTAGTTTGTTCAAATAAGTGGATACGTTTATCTTTTCTAAGTTCTATATCCATTTGCTGGCTACCTACATCATAAGCATAAACTTCTTTTGCTCCTTGACCTAGTGCACAATCTGTAAATCCACCAGTTGATGAACCAACATCTATGACTACTTTATCATGAAGGTCTATATCAAATTCAACTAGTGCGTGAAATAATTTTTCTCCAGCACGACTGACAAAATGCTTTTTAGCAACTAATTTTATCAAATCATCATCTTTGACTTGATATCCTGGTTTTAAAATGAGATCATCATGATTTAAAACAAGACCACGTTTTATATAATCCGTGGCCTGAGATCTCGTTTTTACTAAGTTTTTTTCTAGTAAATATTGATCAAGTCTCATTTGATCAAATCCTTTATTGTCTTTATAATTGCATCAATATCCATATGATATGCTTTTAACATATCTTTATAATGTCCATGTTCAACAATTTGATCTGTAATTGACATATCACATATCTTATGATGATGATTATATTTTGCCATATATTTTAATATTTGTGGGTATAATCCGCCAACATTAGATGCTTCTTCATAAACTAAGATTCTAGCTTCTTTACTAAATATTGTTTTTAACATATCTTGATCAAGTGGTTTGATAAATCTTGCATTGATGATATCTGCGTTGATTTCTAAAGACTTAGCAGCTTTTTCAAGTAAATCAAGACTTGGACCATAACTTATTAAATATAGAGTTCCATCACCTTTTTTAAAATGCGTCCATGTTGGTTTAATTTCATCAAAAGTAACATCTTTTGATGTATCAAATTGAACGAGTCCTCTTGGATATCTAATGACCATCGGATTTTTTTGACTCATAAATGCATAATATAAAAGATTAAATGCTTCTTTGGCATCATATGGCATTGCAATAACCATATTTGGCATTAAATTAAACATCGAAAGATCATATAATCCTTGATGCGTTGAACCATCTTCACCAACAATACCTGCACGATCAATACCAAAGACAACATGATGATTTGATCTTGATATATCATTTAATATTTGATCAAATGCACGTTGGCTAAATGTTGCATATAGTGGGAAGAATACATCGACACCTTGATGTGCCATCATCGCAGCCATGGTTGCTCCATGTTCTTCTGCAATCCCAATATCGATATAACGATCTGGAAATTTCTTTTCAAAATTAGCCATTTTTGTGCCCACTGTCATCGCTGGCATAATCACAAATGTTTTCTTATAATCTTGTAGTTTTTCCATACCTATAGCGATACATTCACTCCATGATATACCAATACTTTTTGATTTATCTTTTTTAGAGATGCCATGATATGTACCAATCATATCATTTTCAGCATCTTTATGTCCTTTACCCTTATCAGTGATGATATGAAGTACAACACTATTTTTTACTTTTTGAATCCTTTTTAAATTATAAATTAACCCTTTTAAATCATGACCATCAATAGGTCCTATATACATATATCCTAAATCTTCAAAAATGTTTTTTCTTTGTAAAAGTGATCGAACACTTCTTTTAAGTCTACTTAAAACTCTAATTAAAATTTCAGGTAGAATTCGGTGAGATATCCTTTTAGCTTTAATCACAAATTTATTACTTCTAAATCTAGTTAATGCTTTAGATAGTGACCCTACACTTTTTGATATACTCATTTGATTATCATTTAAAATAATAATACCGCGTTTTTTTGAATCACTTCCTAAAAGATTAAGTGCTTCAAAGCTCATGCCATTGATAATTGATGCATCACCAACAACCGCAATCCCTTCGCCATCTTCTTCTTTAACCATTTTCGCATATAAAAGACCATATAAAGCTGATAATGCAGTACCTGCATGACCACTTTCCCATAAATCATGTTCTGATTCTTTATAGTTAATATATCCAGATAAACCATTAGTTTGTCTAAGTGTATCAAAATCTTTAGCTCGACCAGTTAAAATTTTATGTGTATATGCTTGATGACCAACGTCAAAAAGCATTGCGTCCTTCGGACTATCAAATACATAGTGTAGAGCAATGATTAATTCTATTGTACCTAAATTGGAAGAAAGATGACCACCTGTTTTTTCAATGGAATCCATTAAAAATTGTCTAATATCTAATGCTAAGGCTTCAAGTTCTTTAATTGATAAATCTTTTAAGAACTTAGGATCTTTAATATCATAAAGATTCATATTAAGATTTAATTTCCTTTACGACTAGCTTTTCAGCACTTTCTAACATGTTATAACAAGCCTTAGATAGTTCTAGTCCTAATTGATATTTTTTTACTGCCTCATCTAGTGGTATATCTTTGTTTTCTAAATCTTTAACGACTTGTTCTAATTCCTTTAATAATGTTTCAAATGATTTTTCAGCCATTATTTTTCCTTCTTTCTCATAACTTCTGTATATACATATCCGTCTTTTAATTCTATTTCTATTTCGTCTTTTATTTGAACATCCGAGAGTTTAGTTAAAACTTGTTGATCCTTTTTAATAATTGCATATCCCTTATCCATTAATGCCAGTGGAGATAATGCTTTAAGTGAATTTTTTAGAACTTCAAATTGATTTACTTTATCTTTAAGGATATACGCAATTTGTTTTGATAACTGCTCATCAAGCATTGCTTTTTTCTCTTTATAGTAATCAATTTTTTCTTGAGGATGTTTCATTTTCTCTTTTAATCTTTCAAGTGTTGTTAATTTATCGCTTAAGATATTTTTCATATAATAATGAAATCTGTCTTCTAATCTAGAAATATCTATTTTTAATTGCTCTAATTTTGATGATGGTGATAGTTTTTCTAATGAACTATCTAGATGCATGAGTTTAGTTTGATAAAACTCAATATAAGACGTTGTTAGTTTTTGAATTTGAGTTTCAAAATCTTTAATTTTTTCTATCAAATCATTTTTGTTTGGTGTAGCAAGTTCAGCTGCTGCAGTAGGTGTTGGAGCTCTTAAATCACCCACAAAATCTGAAATGGTATAATCTGTTTCATGTCCGATTGCAGTAATAATAGGTATCTTCGATTGATAAATAGCTTCTATCGTCGCTATTTCATTAAATCCCCATAGATCTTCAATCGATCCACCTCCACGACCAACAATTAAAACATCTACTTCATTTTTCATATTTGCAAGTAATATTTGATTTTTAATACTCTCACTAGAACCTGGACCTTGTACAAGTGCAGGATATAGATGGATTTCACATAACATATATCTTCTAGATACTGTGTTTGTGATATCTTGAATCACAGCTCCTGTAGGAGATGTAACGACCCCTATTTTTTTAGGGAATTTAGGAATTGGTTTTTTATGACTTTCATCAAAATAGCCTTTTACTTCTAACTCTTTTTTAAGCTTTTCATATTTTAAATAAAGTTCACCAATACCATCTAATTTTAAAGATCTTACTTGTATGCTATATGTACCACTTGGTTCATATAAACTTATTTTACCTTCAATTAAAACATGATCGCCTTCTTTAGGCTCAAATGCAACATCCATTGTATCTCTAGAAAACATAATGCAACTAATGGCTGCTTGTTCATCTTTTAACGTAAAGTAAAAATGCCCTCTACTGTGGCGTTTAAAATTAGATAATTCACCTTTAATCAATATTCTTGTTAAGTGCTTATCATTTTCTAATTTAACTTTAATATATTTTGTTAAAGCACTTACCGTTAAATACATTGGATTAATTTCCAAATTCATCATCCCTCAATGGCTTTAGCAATTTGATCAATTACTTTGTTGTTAAACTTATGTTGTTTTTCATCATCTAAATTCGTATAAATTTTAGTTAACTCAATCGCTTCATTAATCACTACTTGTTTAGCTAAATCTGTATATTTTAGTTCATAAGTAGCTAATCTAATAATTGATCTATCTAAAAAACTTAGTCGATATAAACTATAATTGTATAAATTAGATTCAATAATGTGATCTATCTCATCTAAATGATCAATGATATCTTGAAAAATAGGTTCACTTTCTTCAAGTTCAAACCTTGGTATAAACGCAATCTTCTCACTACGATATAAATCGTATTGATATAAGACTTGCATCACTTCAACTCTTATGGCTCTTAATGCATCTTTATCTAAATTCATGTTTATTACCTCGTTAATATTTTAGCATAAAAGACTAGATATTAAAAATATCTAACAACATTTTGACAAGAAAAAAAGGTAAAAACATATAATCATTCTTACCTATTTCTTCTTTTATATTTTTAATTGCTTATTTACGCTTCTTAAGAATTGAAACAACAGTTGTAGAAATCACTAAAACTCCGATGACCGCAATCGCTGCAATCGCTCCAGCACCTAATCCTTCACCTTCTTCATAACCTTTATCAGCTAAGATTTCTTGCCATGAAGTATCCATTTCAAGTTTTAAATCTTCATTATAGCGATAGACTTCATCATTTGCACTAATTCTTACATCATAGCTTGAAGCATAATCAGCATAACTACCATCTTCTGCTAAAACATCTTCAAAGACATCTTTTCTAGGTGTAGAGTATCCTACCCATTCTGTATTTCTTAAAGCTGCATCATAAGTTAACATAAAGTTCATGAACTCATAAGCATACTCCATATTTGCACCTTTAGGTGTTACAAAGCCATCAACCCAAATGTTTGTGCCTTGTTCAGGAACAAAGAAATCTAGATTTTCATTTTCCATCATTAAATAATTTGCATCCCCTGAATAGCTAACTGCTAAATCATATCTTGCAGGATCTAACATCGCATCAAAGATTTCATCTGTAATGACATATGTTTCAGATGTTAAAGCATCATTTAACCATGTTTTAGCCGCATCTAATTCTTGTTCTGTTGGATGACTAATTGAAGTTGCACCCGTTTGTTTTAATGCTAACATAAATGAATCTCTTGAACTATTATAAAATGCAATTTCATAATCTTCAGTTTGAGTTAAGACGTCCCAGCCAGTTAAATCATTTTCATCTACAGTCGTTGTATTATATAAAATACCAACATTACCCCAGAAATATGGAATTGAGTATTCTAATAAATCAAATCCATCATCACCACTTGATAAAGTTGTTAAAATGGTTGCTAATCCATCAGCTAAATCTACATCTTTATCAAATGCATCAATTTTTGTCCAATCAATTTTTTCAATTAAATCTTCTGCTGCAAGTTGCTCAATAGCATAATCACTAGGAATCACTAAATCATAATGATTCCCTGATTTAATTTGTGTAATAGCAACTTCATTTGAATCAAACGCTATTTGTTTAACTTTAATGCCACTTTCTTCTTCAAATTCATAGATGAGTTCATCATCAATGTACTCGCCCCAGTTATATAATCTTAAAGTAGGTCCTGATTCACAGCCTACTAAAGCAATGATTGTTAATAACAACACACCTAAACTTAATATTTTTTTCATTCTAATTCCTCTACTTTCTTTCCTGTTTTAAAATAATCATATGTAATCTTGCCTCCAATAATTAATAAAATGATTGTTGATAATGCATTAATAATTGGTTTTGGGCTAAGTCTGTTTGTATATAAATAAATTGAGATATTTTTATCACCACTAGAACCAGCAACAAAATATGAAATGATAAAGTCATCAAAACTCATTGTAAATGCAATAGCTGCACCGGCAATAATCGCAACTTTAATTTGCGGTAAGATTACTTTAAACAATGCTTTAAGTGGTGATGCTCCTAAATCATATGCTGCATCTGCAATATTTGGATCTAAGCTCTTTACTTTAGGATAGACAGTAATTAACACATAAGGTGTAGAAAACGCAATATGCGCTAATAACATCGTGTTATAACTTGGTGCAATTTGAAGTGCTCCAAATAAAACAAGTAAAGATACTGCAGTAATAATTTCTGGTGAAACAATAGGAATGTTATTAACACTCATAGTTACATCTCTAATTACTTTTTTAGTTTGTGTGAGTGCAATTGCTGCAAGCGTTCCTAAAATCGTTGATACAAAAGTTGAAACCACAGCAATCCATAATGTCATAAAGATAATGGATTCCCTTGGATTGGTGTAATTAAATAATTCTCTATCACTAAATAATTCTGCATATCTCTTAAATGTAAATCCTTGCCACACTGTTAATGAGTTTGCTTCATTAAACGAGAAAACTGCAATTGAGATAATTGGTGCATAAATGAAAATCATTACTAAAACTAAAAATATAATTTGATAAGGATTAATACGCTTCTTTTTCATTCGAATTAACCCCCTTATATTTATCTAACTTCTTAATATAAAAGACAATACCTAAGATTACAATCGCTAAGACAATCGCAATCGCTGATGAATAAGAAATTCTACCATTATAAATAATTGATTTTTCAATTAGTGTACCAATCATATAAATATTTTGACTAGGTGCTAAATATTGCGGCACAATAATAGTGGTTGCTGCTGGTAAAAATACCATAAGCACACCAGATAAAACCCCAGATAAGGATAAAGGAATAATGACTTTAATCATAGTTTTCATTTTTGATGCTCCAAGATCAGCAGATGATTCAATTAAATTGGGATCAATCTTAGAAATCACTGCATAAATTGGAAGGACCATAAATGGTAGATAGACATATACTAAACCAAGAACTACGCCTGGTGCAGAATCAATTAAAAATGGAAATAACATACGCATGATTTGTTCTAATGCTCTAACTCGAAGTAGCATGTTAATCCACATCGGTGCGTTGATTAATAGTAATAATGTCATTTGCGTTTTAAGTTTTAGTTTCGTTAACAAATATGCAAGTGGATAGCCTATAAGTAGTGAAACAATCGTTGTTGCAAATGCAATCCATAAACTAGCCGTCATGGCTCTAACAAATGAAGCCGCTTTAAAGAAATCCATATAGTGAGTCAGTGTAAATCCTATAGGAAACACCGATGTTTGTCTGTCGTGTTGAAATGATGAAATAACCATTAAAAAAATCGGTATAACAACTAGGACAATCATCACAATATAATAAGGAATACTTAAATATTTTTCTACTTGTCTAATAGATTTTCTTTGATTCTTTTCAGCTTTTTCTTCTACTTGATAAGCGATGCGGTTCATATCCATTTCTCCATGACATGGATATCTTCAGGTCCGAATTTTAATCCGACTTTGCTATCCATCCTATGATAATCAGTGGTATGAATGGTATATGTTCTAATTGGTGTTTTTACATCAATTTCATAATGTACACCTTTAAACGCAACACTATCAACAATACCTGTTAAAAATCCATCTTTTTCTTCAACTATATCAATATCTTCTGGTCTAATAACGATATCAACTTTTTCATTTCTAGAAAATCCTTTATCAACACACTCATAATCTTGTCCATCAAAAGAGATTAAATAATCATCTTTCATGATGCCTTCAATGATATTAGATTCACCAATAAATTTAGCAACAAACGTATTTGCTGGCTCATTATAGATATCTTCAGGTGTACCAATTTGATAGATTTCACCTTGATTCATCACAACAATCTTATCACTCATAGTTAAAGCTTCTTCTTGATCATGGGTAACAAAGATAAACGTAATCCCTGAACTTCTTTGAATCTCTTTAAGTTCATATTGCATCTCTTGTCTAAGCTTTAAATCAAGTGCAGCGAGTGGCTCATCTAAAAGTAGAACCTTAGGCTCATTGATAAGTGCTCTAGCAATAGCAACTCTTTGTTGTTGTCCACCAGATAATCTATGAACTTCTCTTTCTTCATAGCCTTCAAGTCCAACTAGTTTTAAATACTTATTAACTTTTTGTTGAATATCATCTTCGATAGACTTTCTTGTAATAAACTTTTCTTTAAGATTTTCGATCTCTTTTAAAAGTGTCTCTTTTTGATCACTAGTTTTTAATTCATTTTTTAAAGCTTTAATTTCTAACTTTAATTTATGATTTGGATCTCTAAGTGCACTAATTTCTTCATCTAAAGCCTTTTTATGTTGTTTAATTACTGCTTTATCTGTAATACCTTTAACTTTAGCTTGATGTCTTTTTTGCACTTGTTTTATTTGTTCTAAAGTAGATAAAGAATCATTTTTAACTCTTAATCCAAAAGCAACATTTTCAAACACATTTAAATGTGGGAATAACGCATAACGTTGAAACACTGTATTTGTTGGTCTTTTGTGTGCTGGTGTATCTAATATAGATTCACCATCAAATAAAACTTCACCTGCACTTGGTTCAACAAACCCACCGATAATTCTTAATGTTGTTGTCTTACCACAGCCTGATGGACCAAGTAAGGTTACAAACTCATTTTGCTCAATCGTTAAGTCAATGCCTCTTAAAACGACTTGACCATTAAACTCTTTTGTAATATCTTTTAATTCAATTAATGCTGCCATACTTTCCATCCTTTCAAACGTTTACTAAATGTAAATATTTAGGGGTATATGTGACTGTGTGTTTAGCAATTATAAACACAAAGTTAAACTATCATAAACCATAACACATACATTATATATGATATATATCATATGTCAAGAAATTTATTTAAGAAATACATAGATAAGTAACTTTTCATCGATATTTATATACCTATGATATAATTAAATTACTTAAAATATTAAACTATTTATTATAGGAGAGATTTCATGTTTATCTTGGCACTTAAAAAAATAACTGAAAAGAAATACATCATCCAAGCCATCTTATTTTTTATAGCTTTTATGGCGATATACTTAATCGTTGATTCACTCAATATGAGTTATACTGAGATGAGTGAAACATTTGGTCTGGGACTTGTTGTTACTAACATCATCTTAAATATTGTAATGAGTCTTTTATCAACATTACTCATGCATCTATCTACAGCTATGGTTGAACTAAAAGGCAGTGAAGGCAAGGGATCCGCACTAGGTTTCTTATCTGTTTTATTCGGTATTCTAACATACGGATGTACAACTTGCGTGATCGCATTTTTTGCAAGTATCGGTATTGCATTTTCAGTGATTGCACTACCATTAGCAGGACTACCCTATAAACTCATATCACTACTATTAATTGTTGCTGGTCTTTTATGGTTACGATATGAACTTAATCACGGTAAATGCAAAGTAAATTTAAAAGAAAACATAGAGGAAGCATAAGCTTCCTTTTTTTATGATTTAAATGTATATGACAGGAGTGTCACTTTTTTTGAAAAATCTATTGACATTCAATTAAAAGTAAGTTATTATAAATGTGACAGGGTTGTCATATTTCAAGTTTTTCATATTTTTTTAAACGTAATATGACAAAGGTGTCACAAAGGAGGACATATGCCAACACAAACATTTGAAAATTTGCCCAAAGATAAAAAAAAGCGAATCATTGATGCAATCATCAATGAATTAAGTATTCACACCTATGAACACATAAACATTCAAAACATCATTAAAGAAGCTAAAATAGCTAGAGGTAGTTTTTATCAGTACTTCGATGGAAAAGATGATGTATATGCATTTTTTTATCAGCACATGAAAGAAATTAAATTTGCATTTTGGGGACCACTTTTTACTGATCCATTAGATATGACATTTTTAGAACGGATGAGACTCATATATGTTAAAGGATTTGAGTTTAATCAAAAGTATCCAAAATTAGTTCAAGTTGCGAAAAAAATCTCTGAGTCACCAGCATTTCAAAACGATCCTACATATCAAGATGGTGTCAAACAATCGATTGAAATCTATAAAAATTTCATCATAAAAGATCAAGAAAAACAGATTATTAGAAAAGAAATTGACCCTGAGTTTTTATCAAAAATGATTATTGAATTTATGCAAAAAGTTACTCTAGAAGAATTATTAAAAGATGAAGCAGATTTAAATGTTATTAAAGATAAAGCCACAGAGCTTATTGAAATTATTGGGAAAGGAATCCAAACACATGTTTAAAGTAGAAAATCTACATTTTAAGTATCCAAAAAACAAAGAAGAGACAATTAAAGGCATCTCTTTTGAAATCAAAAAAGGTGAGATATTTGGTTTTCTTGGACCATCAGGTGCAGGAAAATCAACAACACAAAAAATACTCATCAAATTACTTGATAAGTATGATGGCATGATCACCTATAACAACAAAAATATCCTTGAACTTGGTGAAGAGTTTTATGAAAATATTGGTGTAAGTTTTGAAATGCCAATCCATTTTTCAAAGATGACTGCAATGGAAAATATCGAGTTTTTCTTAAAGCTTTACAAGAAACAAAATGATGTAGAATCATTAATGAAAAAAGTAGGTCTTTGGGAAGACAAAGACAAAATGGTTGGAGAATATTCTAAAGGTATGAAAATCAGACTTAACATCGTTAGAGCTCTTTTAAATAGCCCAGAGATGCTATTTCTAGATGAACCGACCAATGGACTAGATCCAACAAACGCAATGATATTAAAAGATATGATTCGTGTATTTAAAAATGAAGGTGGTACAGTTTTTATTACCAGTCATATCATGAGTGACATCGATCAATTATGCGATCGAGTCGCATTTATTGTTGATGGACAAATCAAAGAAATCGACTCGCCAAGAAATTTAAAAATCAAATATGGAAAACGCACATTAAAACTTGAATATGCTGAACAAAATCAAACCATAACAAAAGAATTTCCTATGGATGATATTGGTAAAAACGAAGACTTCATTAAACTTTTACAAACCAAAAACATTGAAACCATCCATTCAGGAGAAACAACACTTGAAGACATATTCATTATGGTAACAGGCGTTGGTCTTAATCATGAATAAATTAAGCATATTAATTAAAGGTGAACTACAAAGATTAAATAAATATAACGTGACCACCATAAGCTTTGTAGTCGCACTCATCTGGTTTTTACTACTCTATTTTATTGACGATATCGATTTATTATCATCGATGTTGCCATTTATCATTGTTGTTGATGCAACCATGATGTCAATCTTATATATTGGAGCGATGATGTTTTTCGAAAAAACTGAATCAACTATTTCTACCATGCTAGTCACTCCTGTTTCTAATAAAGAAATGATTTTATCTAAAGTGATTGCAAACACAATTCATATGCTATTTTCATCAATGTTGATCATCATTGTCTTCTTCTTTTTAAAAAATGTTGAAGTCAACTGGATTTTAGTCATCCTAGCTTTAGTTTTATCAGTCTCATTTCATTCTTTACTAGGCTTTATGTTTAGTTATCATACAAAAGACTTCACATCTATGTTAGTTGGCGTCATGATGTATTCATTTGTCTTTTTAATTCCCCCAACACTAAATTTATTTAACATCTTATTTAAAGGTGAAGTTTGGGAACATGTCTTACTTATACTACCAACACAAGCTGCAATTAAACTCATTGAAGTTGGATTTGGAGCTGAAATTGAACTTAAATTCTATATTAGCCTAGGTGTGATTTTATTTGGCGGTCTAGCATTATATAAATTTTACATCTTACCAAAATTTAAAGATTATGCAATCAAGCAAAGCGGGGTTTAAGATATGTTAAAAAAATTATTAAAACACGAACTTAAAAACATATTTAGAGATAAAATGTATACTTTTTTAGCGATTTATCCGATCATCATGGCAGTTATTGCATATTTCTTAGTCCCTTATTTAGAAGAAAATTCACCAGGACTTGCATCAGATATTGTTGTCTTAGTATTTATATTACTTAACGGTTTTATGTTTGGCGCAATCACTGGCTTTACACTACTAGATGATCAAGATGATAAAGTCTTATTAAGCCTTAGAATCACACCAATCTCAGTTAAATATTATGTCTTATTAAAACTAGTGATTAGTTATTTATTAGGTATAGTTGCGACATTCATCTTATTATTATTAAGTGGCTTTCTTGCATCATCAACATTCTTAGATATCACATATATCATTATCTTAGCACCTCTTCAAGGACCATTATTTGCCCTTCTAATCAACTCACTAGCAAGTAATAAAGTTGAAGGGTTTGTCATTATGAAATTATCAGGTATTATTCTACTTATTCCCATTGCTGCGTTATTCTTAACTCAATGGACTGAACTCTTTTTAGGTATTATTCCTGGATTTTGGACTTCAAGAATTATCTCGATGCAACTGATCGAACAAGATTACTTTCTAAAATACTCTTTCATATATTTTATCTTAGGTATCTTTGTTCATTTGGTTGTTGGTTATTTATTATTTAAACTTTATCAAAGAAAAACACAAATTTCATAGGAGGTTACCATGGAAATATTAGCTATTATATTAATTATATATGGTGCATTGTTGCTCATCGGATTTACATTTCAATTTCCATTTTTTTACAACAACGCAAAATCAAAAGCACTGATTAAGATGATGACAAGAAAAGGATATAATATATTATTAGTTGTCTTAGGAATTCTAACTTTAGTTATTGGTATCATCTTACTACCTTAAAAAATAAGGAGAAACTCGTCAATTGAGAGTTTCTCCTTTTTATTATTCAATATATAAGTCCCAAACACTTGGACTAACATCTGGTGTATAGCCTTGATGATCCATAAGAGCGATATAATAATTGCCACTATAATAAATCACATCACCAGTTTCATAATGATTATAGCTTAACCAATTTGGTGAAAGTTCAAACCATAAACCATTTGATACAGATGTTAAATCAGGCGTTACACCTGATGCAGATACATCTAAAGCTTTATAATAAGTATCTAGATAATAAACAGTATTACCACTGATGTATGTTGAATTAGGATCATATATCTTACTAACATTTAATAATCCTAAAAGTGGTGATGAACCAGGTTCCATACCAAAACTATAAGTATAATTATAGCCTGGTTGAACCATATAAGTGATATCATCATAAACAAATCTTTCATATGCTACATACGTTTTTAGTTCATCAAGAGGTAGTGCAGCTGGTATATAATCATAGGATTCATCATAACCCCAAAGTCTATCTAAAACCTCACCATCAACAATATGTATGGTAATGAAATAACGCTGTGGAATTCTTGATGATGGAATGTTTAAATAATCGCCTGAAATTAATTCTTGAGATGCTTCAATATAAAAGTCATATCCTTCAGGAAGATCTGCTGTAATCTTATAGACACCATCAGTTGAAGTCGCAAACGGTAAGTTTATATATTCTAGTGCTTCTTGATTAAAGTATGAGAACAAATTCATAGATGTTAAATAGTTATCTATGTTACAAACTTCGCCTTCTTCAATACGACATACATTAACAGTTACAAACACTTCTTCTATAAAATCTGTTGTATCATTGACAACTGTAATATCAATTTTAACATTATTTGTCGTATCTTGAACTGTTACATAATAATCAACATAATGATCGTTATTTTCATCAAAATCTTCAGCATAAACACGATATTTAACAAACGTAAAGTTTACACCATCACCAAAATCTGAATAATCTGCTGTAAGTTCAGCTGATTGATAACTATAATGAAGATTTGTATCATCAACTACTTTATAAATGCTTGCGCCATCTGGTACATAAAACGTTGGTGTATAACTTGCTAGATTTGTTCTTTGAACTTGACCTAAGATCCAGTATGCTTGATTTCGTTCATATGATCCATAATCAATACCTGTTGTTGGTAGTACATTAATGATTCTTTGTGTTCTATTTTCAATTGGAAAAACATAATATGATTCATAATCAGAAACAGTAATTGGATCAACTTCAATGATCGTTGAAAATGCATCAATGACTTCATCAAATACGGAGTTGGTTGCGAATAATATATTTTGTAAATGCGCATTATCATTTTTTAGTTTTGTGGCATATACTGTATCAAAATCAAAATTCCATACAAAATTATACCCCCACATATTTACTTGTTGATGATAATTTAGCATAAACTCATAATCACCTTTAGGAATTTCCCTGTTTAAATCAACCTCATAGCCAATATTATTCATTGTTGTTATAAAGTAATCAGCATTTTCTAAGGCAACATCTGTGCCATTTAAAGGTATAAAACTACTAGTTACAGATAAAATATCTTCACTTGCAAAATATACATCTTCAAAATCATATTCCATACGTAAGGTAGGTCCTTCTTCATAGAATATATCAATTGTTTGAAGTGGTAAGTTTAACTCTCCACCATTTTTATACGCAATTAAGACTGAAGCATCTAAAGGCGCTTCAATAAGTCTATGAGTAAATGTTCCCAATGAGCCATTTTCAGCCTCTATTTGATAGACAATTTCATATTGATGTCTATAACCTTCAACTAGAGAAATGGTTAAATCTACATCTATAATCGTTGCAAAATTTGATATTTCTAAATATTGAAGATAGTTTGGCATATAATCTATAATCTCAGTGTAATATTTATTTTCTAATGCATCAAGATTTGAAAAATCAACGATACTTGTTTCTGGTTGCTCTTCAACATAATAAATACCATATGGGATTTCAGATACTAGTATATTCGTTTCAGGTTCAATAGTAACATCATTAAAAGTAATTTGTTCTACTGCTAAATTACCACTATCAAGTTTAGTGAAATAGATGGTATATGAAATATCTGTTACTAACGTAGTAACCATGCTATAATCTCCACTTGGAAATGATTTACCTGGAACTAAATCTACTGATACTGATCCATAGCCCCACTCACCGGTTGCATTCTCAAATCCACCATCAACTTCAACATAACCCCGCTGAAGATCATAATACGATGAATGAACTTTCACACCTGTATGATCAAATATTTCTATAAGTGGTTCTATATAATATTCATCTGCAAAATTATATGTTTCATAAGTTACGCTTAAAACACCTTCACTTCCTGAAACTTGATATCCCAAATCGATTTGAGCAGTTAATGAACTAACATCAAATGTATTAGGCAGTGCATCTATACCATTAACAGTTAATCCTAAAACATCAGTAATCTCTTGATTAGCAGTTCTTATAACTCTAATTTGATAATCCTTATATGTAGATGAATCATTAGGATTATAAGCTTGAGATTTAACTCTTACTTCACCATAATGATCTTCTACTGAATCAATTGGCGCACCATATTCATCAAAAAACTGTGTATAAATACCATAGCTTAATGGAATAGTTGCTTTAGGATCAAATGTAGTTTGGCCTGGTTTAGTCCATAATACTTCTAAAGTCGCCCCATCAGAAATTGCATACGTATCTTCTTCTGTATTTGCAAGAAAATAAACATCTGCTTCAGGATAAACAACTACATCTTCTATAAGTCCTGTTTCTACATATGTATATAATTCAGTTGAAGGTCCTACATAAACCAATACATTAGTTGAATAATTAGGAAATGTGACTGATCGTACTAGTTTATAAGCTCCACCACCTGGGTTTTGAGTTTTATTGACTTCTTGATATGAAACTTGATACCCAGTCATACTCACAATAATTGTACCTGAATACCCTGCAAAGTCCGCAATTTGATTAATCACATTATCTCCAACTGCATCTGGTGCTTGATCAAATTGGTATCTTGGAGGTGTTGGAGCAGAAAACAATCGAGTTGAAGTTCCATATGAGCCTATTGATGTTATGTTGTAAACTCTATCTGACACCATAGCATAAGGGCCAATCTCTTCCATTAAATTCGTTTGTGTATTTAAGCGATGTGTACCAACCCATTTATACGTTTGTTCTCCACTACCTACTTCATTGGGTACGTATCTTGCCCCAAAATCTGCTTGAACCATACCACCATCCTGTGTAACTTCTATAAATCTTTTTGCGGTTATGAAACTAGGTTCTAAATCTTTGATAGGTTTTGCATTACTTGGTATGTAATAAGTTAACAATCCCTTTTCATTATCAATGATTGGATTTTTTAATGTTAAACCATCAGCAACTGTTATACCGTTACTATATACTTGCTGTATTTCGAGGTCATAAATTGTTGTTGCAAAAGCATTTTCAATTTGTCTCATTTCTGTATATAACTGATAAGAAACAGAATCTCCAATGCTATCATCATCAATCCAGCTATTATCACCTAGAGGATGATCAATATCAAATTTATTTAAGCCTTCAGTTTCGAAATTATCAGGTATAAATATACCATTACCAATACCTTTACTGCTTGATAAAGCATAAATGCCAGGATATGAACCCGAAACATTTTGATTTATTTTATTTAATAAATGATCATTAACTTTTTCATTTGGAATATATTGAACATAATCTCTGATATATTGATCAGTGCTTCCAAAAACAGGTCTTGAATACCTAAATCCAAATCCTTCATAAAATATACCATCTTCTAAATCAGAAAGTGTGTAGCTCGTAATTTGTCTACTAAATGCTCTAGGTATACCCCAACCAAAGAAATATACAGTAATATTAAACTGTCTAAATGGCGCTGTTGACTGATCATTAGGATTAATCGTTGCCATATTATTCATCATGTCAGACATTTCTTCACTAAACAAGTTAAATAATTCTTCACTTGAATTAAAATTGGTCGCTTGTGGCGCTGGTGCTTTACCAAACATATTTAATGATTCATCAAAATTAAGTAAATATCCAAAATAAATTGCATTAATCGGATGAGCAGCATTGCTACCAATAAAATTCCATTCATCTGTTCCCGTATGGAATTTTGCTACAATAGCTCCTAGTTGATAAGGAAGTGAAGCTGATAGGCTTGAACTTATCTGAAAGCTATCATTATTAGCATCATATGATGATATATTTCGAACTAAACCATAATTAATTGAGTTTGATATGAAAACTCTTTTTGGAGATGTTGGAATTGCTCCAAATCCAGCATAATCAACCAACCCAATAATACCAGCTGCAAGATACCTAGAATAAACATTCCCGTAATTAGCATTATTGATGCCTGACATAACACCGATAGCAATAATCCCTGCTGCTTTTGATCTAGTTTCATCTTCTATATCATAATTAGATTCATTTAGACCATTGTATGCATATATATCACCATAATTTATACTAAATAATACTTTAGCATTATAATTTGTTGTCGCATTTGGTGTAATGTTATTACCATTTTCTAATCGATCATTTCTAAGAGCAATACCAGATGCATGTGCATAACCATTATTAGTATTTGAAATAGCTTTAATTTCACCATTATTAGCAGTATCTTTTAGTTGAGCAAACGCACCACTCATTAAATAAGCAATTCCGGCAACTTCCACTTCATCGTTTGCAGTTACAACATCATTTCTTGCGTATAAATCTCCTAAATTAATTGCATTTGTTAATAAGGATCTATTAAACATGACAATACCAGCGATTCTAACATGACCATTAACAGCACCAGTAAATGTGATATTTCCTTTATTTAAGACAGTATCAAAAGAACTTGATTCATCGGTTATATTAATTGAATCATGTTGATAGTCTAATTGATTATAAATATTTATGTCTTCGTTATATCCAGATATACCTGAAATATAAACATTATATGAAACACTTCCGCTTTGATTATGAATTACATCTATATTTCCTAACTGAATTATCTCTTTTGCTTGATGATCTAAGCTAACTTTTTCAAACATTCCAAAAACAAACAATCGACCATTAGCAAAAGTAACACTTTGATGATTCATATTTACTGCTATGTTGCCTTCATTTCTAAGATGTATCATATTGATGTTTTCTCCTAGAATCAATCCGCTAATCTTAACTTCTACATTTGTCAACAATTGTTGTGATGTTAATATTAAATTGCTTTCTGAATATGCTTTTGTTATATCGATGGTTTTTGTTCCTAAATTAGTTAAAATTCCACTATACGTATCAATTATAGATAAATCAATATCTTGATTCTTTGTTAAATAAATACCATAAGCATTTGTATTTGAATCATCTATGGTCAATACTCCTGATGCATATATATTGATATTTTCAAGAATAGTTTGATTTAAAGAACTCATTGAATCTATATTTAAATACCCATTATTTGTAATACTATTAAATTCAAGATTATCTTCTAAATCAGAAAAATATCCAACTCCATTTACATAAACTTCAGCGTTTTGATCCATTAATAAATCAATATTACCCTGATTATAGACATAGGTTACATCTTCATAAATATCTGTCATATATGCAAACATACCTGCTACATAAAGCTGATTAACGTTGCCACCATCAAAGGCAGTAATATTTCCTAAATTAACAACTTTATGCATATAGTTGGCAGCCCCATAACCTACTATGCCTGCTGCATAAGTTGTGCCTTGGAATGTACTTTGATAGCTCAATCCAAAAACTTCTATATTTGATACAATTTGTTCAAGTACTAAATCAGAGGATTTTGCTATTATTCCAGCAATTGCACTATGATTTGACTTATCATTAAACACTTGGTGCCCAGATGATAACTGACCGTTAGTGGTAACGTTTAACATTTGTGCACTACCTTCACCAGCGATACCACCTAAGAGTATTTGTCCTAAATTTTCGCTAGATTCATTTACATGTGCATCAATATCTACATGGACATTATCAATTGTTGCATGATTTGTTTGTCCCGCAATAGAACCTACTAAAACTTTAGTTCTCTCAAATGTTAAATCAATATCATTTGTTTGAATTTGAAGGTTATAAATATTTAAATCATAAACAGATCCAAATAACGAACTAAAGATTGCATAACTTGCATAATTTCCAATAAATGTCGCTTGTTCAATTTTTAAATCTATAATAGTATGGTGTGTAATATCTCCACCTTGTGAAGTATTTCTATCATAAAGTGTTGTTTGTGAACTTGTGATTTCTTTAGAACTTAATGATCCATTAAAACCTGTACTTGATGCTTTATATGCAGTCTTAGAAACTTGATTCATATCGATATCATGTGTTATGACATAATCTTGAGCTCTAAACTGTCCAGAAACACCAAAAAGTGTATTCATATACACTAAATCAACTGCATCATTAATTAACAATGTATTATTTTCTATATCTAGACCTTGTAATATCGGATATGTATGATCTAGTAAAAATTGAGTTTCTAAGCTTTCTGTTTCAGCCAAACTTAAATAACTTGCTGGGAAATACCATTTAGAATTAAAAATCAGTGGATTTTGAAACTCTAAAGTAGTAAGTCCTAGACCGATAGTTTTAAGTGCATCTTCATCTAATAAAACATCTTCATCATAATATATGTTGTCTATAACGCCTTGATTATCATAAACCAAAACATTGGTCGATAAATTTGATGAAATTGCCATTGATTTCACATAAGGTGTTGAGATATAACTGTTTTTAAGTGTGCCTATATTTCTTGAAACTAATCCTGAGATAAAAAAGTTACCTTCAGCATTAATACCCGCTGAATCTTCTCTTAAATCAATATAATAGACATTTTCAACAAGTCCTCTATTTTCACCAGCAATCACAGAAACATGTGTCATAACACCTTGTTCTAACGCTTGAATAATAAGAGGATTAATCAATCCAAAGTTTTTAACTTCACCTGTCGTACTTATCTTTGAAAACATTGATAAATAGATTAAACCAGGCATATACGTATCATATTCTTCAACGGTGTTAGTTGGTCTAAAAATAAGATTGGTAATCTCATATCCTTGACCATCAAAAGTCCCTGTAAAAGGCTGATTAAAGCCAATAGGAATAAATAAGTTTTCGATACTCATTTGTAAAGCTTGATAATAATCGATATCTTGTCCTAAGACATAATCAAGTGATAAATAAATATCATCATCAGCACCACCTGCCAGTACAGAAAAGCGGTAGAGTTCAAATGCTGATTCAATAACATATTTTTTATCTACATCAATTTGTGAAGCATCAGCAATATCCATAATATTTGAAAATGGCACATATTCACTTTCAAAATTTATGGCTGTAGGATTCATAGGTTCATACGCTAGATCAAAACCATTCCAAGTGTAGTATTGATCATATGGATTACCAAAGACTTTATCGAAACGCAAAAAAGTTCCAACATATAATAATGCTGAAAATATCATTAAAAAAAGTGTAATTTTTTTGATGATAGAAACTTTCATGTGCTACCTCACTCAGTATAAAATGTTTCTGATATACCCCATACTTCTGAAAAACGATTTGCTTGAACCATATCTAGTTCCATATCTAAATACAAATAACATTCCTCATATAATACACTATTAGAACGAACTGTATATGGATCTCCAGTATTTATAATTGGAATAATAATTTCTGAATTTTTTCCAACGATTTGATCATAATACATAAATCCATCATCATTTTGTCTAATTGTAAAACTAGAATCAAACTTTAAAAGCGAAAATGGATAATAAGGAAAATCTTTATCTGGATGATAGACTGCTTCTCTCAATGGTGGAATCGGGTTTTCTGGACTTTGATCAATATAGTATCTAATTAATTCTGTTTCTTGTTTAATTTTTATACGTAATCTAGCAGCAACCACAGGTTTGACTTTTAAATCAATTTTTAAATTGCCTACATAGTTTTCTGCACTTACATCATACATATTTATGATGACTTTTTGTTTATCATGATCATAATATTCACTTTCAAGATCAACAACTTCATCATTAAATGATACCAATAGTTCTGCTTCAAACTCACCAGAAGAGATGATAATACCATGATCTTCTTGAATTTGAAAGTATGCGAATAATGTGATCATTGTTAAGATGAAAATAAGGATAAACATCACAACTGAAGAAATCATTCTTAGCTTCATTATCTTCATCATGGTGTGATTTCTCCTTTATCATTAATAGATTCAACATTTAAAGTAAGCATAAATGATGTTTCTAAATATGTTTCAGGATTTATTAATGCATCATAGTCTCCCCACATTACAATTTGGAAAGTTATTTGATCTTCTGGTCTTAAAATCTCATCAAATATATCTTCTATAACTAATTGGTTATGAGCATTAATAGCTAAAACTTGATCTTCTTTTGTCGTATAGCCATTTATAATTTGAGAAATATAAGTGTGATAATCAGTAGTTAATATAGCGGATTCATCTAGATTCATACCTTCATATATAATGACATACATCAATCCTGGAATTAAATTAGTTTCATCTATTGTTATGTGCTGTCTAGATAATGGTGAATCGATATTAGATATAATATCTATTTTAGTAAATGTAGCCATATGATTAAATGTTTCATATTTATCTTCTACAACTTCATTTTGAAAGTCTATAAATGCTAGATCTTCAATCATTATATTAAATGCTAGATCTTCATCATCAGCTTCCATCGTAATAGATAGTTCACCAGCTTCAAAGGTAGCAAGACTTTTACGTTCAACGTAAGTGAACCAAGCATATGTAGTTGATGCAATTAGTGATACTATGAGTAATACTAAGATAATTGATACATATAACTTTTTCATCATTGCCCTCCTTTTTAAAAGCATAAAAGCCAGTCGTTCTACATCAAATGTAGAGCAACTGGCTACCTATTTCTAGGCCCTATAGCTTTGCGTCACTAGGTCACCCTAGTTTTGCCAATAGTATAAGTTATTTTTCTTTTTCTTGTTTTTCTTTTAATATTTCTTCTAGTAATGCTTGTCTTTGTGCTTCTTTCAAAGCATCTATTTCCGCTTCATGCGCTTTTTCTAACGCTTCATTTTTCTCACTTTGATAAGTTCTAACTAAATGGATAAGTTCTGATATTAACATAATCGTTAAAACGATTGCTAAACCACCGAAAATCAGTGATTTAGAAGAATTCATCAGTTGTGCTACTGGTTTTAAGAATGTTATCTTTGACTGAAATATACCTTGGAAATTTTCTTCTGTAACATAGTCTTGATAATCAGGTTGATCAATTTCATCGTTGTTATCACCTTGTGTTATAAGTCCTTCTTCAGTCTTTCCAATTACTCTATGAATAACTAAGATGGGTGCCCCTGAACCATTAACACCTTGAAAGACAATAACATCAAACATTTCAACTTCATCAATGGTAGCTTTTTTAACTAAAACCATATCATTGATATCTAGAGAATCTGGTTGGTTACCAACCATCGAATCTGTTGGTACGACCGCTAACGCTCTTCCGAAAATAAATACAGGTTCATTTCTTCTAAGTGCTATTGTCCCTGATACCATAAGTAAGATAGAGGCAATAAATATTAAAATTGCTAATCCTGAAAAAATACCTGTAAATATTTTTTTCATAGGCTCTCCTAAGTTGAAATTGTCATGTAAATATGATTTACTGTAAATATTTGATTCATAAAGATATTGCTGTTGGTGTAAGGCACTCCAAATGCATCTTCACCATAAACAGTTGGATCAAAATATAAATCGAAGTATACAACAATTGTTGAATTATATTGATTTTCTACACCCATTGATACATTAGATATGAGTGGATATAAACTACTATTATAACTGTCAAACATTTGATCTGCATAAATGATACTACCATTATCTTTTTGATCATCAGATTCAATATTTTCATGGATATAACTTACCTTTGTAACTTCATATCCAAAAGCAGATTGTATCTTGTTTACGACTAGATCATAACCTGTTGATTCAAGTCCGCCTAATTCAAGTTGTAATTTCCCTTCAGATGAACCAACACTTAATATTTTAATCGCAAATGAGAATCTTTCTCCAGGTGCAACTTTTCCATCAATTAAATGTGCGTATGTTGGATTTGCTACATATTTATAACAAAGATCTGCACCTGTTGAACACACATTATCAATTAAAGTTAAATTTTGACTGCCTTCATGCATTTCATTTTGATAAATATAAAACTCATATTCGGCTTCTACGCCTGATATTTGTGATACTAAGTCTGCACTATTTTCATTTGTTAATGTAAACCATGCATAAACTGATACTGTAAGTAATGATAAAGCTAAAAGGATGTACATGCTTGAGACAACTATAATTCTACGATATGAAGTTATCTTTGTGCTCATGTTCTCACCTTCTATGAACTAAATATCATTCTTCTTTATATCTTGTTCTAATTTTTTCATGGTCTCTTGTGTTAGTTTTTCTTTTTGTTTTCTAAGTCTTTCTTCTGATTGTTTTAACAAACGATCTCTTTGGGTTTTTAATCTTAATTCTTCTTGCTGTCTTTGTTTCTTAAGTTTTTCTTCAACGCGTTTTCGATCAGCTTTTTGTTTATTTCTAATTTTCTTTAATTCTGTTTGGTAAATAAGTTTAGCTTTCTTCTTTTCTTCTTGAATAATTCTATTTTCTTCATCTTTGATTTGTTTTCTTGTATCTTTTATCTTTTGCGTAACTTCCTTATGTTCTTCAGCTAATAACTTCTTAGATTCAGAAACATATTTTAAATAAGATGATAAAGCAGCTTGATTTTCTTTTAAACTTTCTCTTTCTAGTTTAATTTTTTCTTCAATCGCAATTCTTTTTGCATCATCAGTGGCTTTACGCTTATTTTCTTTAATAAGTTGTTTATCTAATTCATCGATTTCTTTCATTAATCTTTTTTCCATACGAATGGTATTATTATAATCGACTTCTTTCGTCTCACGAATAATTCTTGCGACTCTAACTTTTTCTTTTAATTTGTCAATTTCAGTTTCAGTGTCTTCTTTAACAAGTGATCTAAAGATAAAGTCATCATCAGTTCCATCATCTAAATCAAAATATGATTTATATAATGCATTTGATATATCAAGTGTTTCTCTAAGTGATTTTCTTAAAGCAACTTCAAAGCTTGAAGAACTTTCTAAGTTTTCATCAAGCGATTTTTTAAATTGCTTTTTATATTGTTCTAAATAGTATTGATTGATATTGGTATCTTCAATATCTACTGAAGGCTCTGATTCAATCAATTCTTCTAAACGTTTTTTAACGATTTTTGGATTCTTTTTTGGATATTCATTAATATCTAAATATTGATAATGATCTTCTAACGCTTTTTGATTCGCATAAACGGTTGTGAAGGTTTGAAGCGCAAGTTGATAAACATTTTTAGTATAAAAACGATCAAATGTTAAATTTTGTTCTTTAACATCAATATCAAAATCTAGGGTATGATACTTATCTAAAAACAACCACAATGTATAACAATTTTTATAATCAATATTCTTAAGTAAAATTGATGTTTGCATAATTGGTGCTTTTACAGGGGTTGCGTTTTTTAAATCTTGAATAAATGGCGTCATTTTTAAACCATTTACAAGTTTTAATAAATTATGTATACGATTTAAGAGTTCATGATTCATTTTATTAACATTTTCATCCATCACATCTTCTTTAACAACAAAGTTAATGTGAAGATCAACTTCTGAATCTTGAATCTTAAATTGTGATTTTAAATCAAAATGTTTCTTATTAAATGAATCAATGTTTTTCTTAACTAAATCATATCTTCTATTCACAAAATCAAATAGACGATCAATCAGTGATTTTATAAAACGATTTTCATAAATCGCATATTCAATTTCTGCTTGAGTTGTTAATATTCTTTTAGGAATAACATCACTTCCACGCATTTCTTTGATTAAATGCGTATGAGAAGCTAAGTGTCTAACTGAATCACTATTCGTTTTTTTAGCTTTTTCAATAGCAACGATCTCTTGATCATATCTTAAGCCTGATTTAGGATCACGAATAATCTTATTTAGACTTGGGAAAAATGATTCAATCGTTTGGATCCATTCTTCATGAAATGTTTTAATTTCAGTAATACTTTTTTGATACATTTCATTTTCGCCTGATAAAAATGCTTGATAGAAATCATTAGGAAATGGAAAATCCATTTCTAAATCATAGTAAACAGAACTCAACTCTTGATGAAATTTTCTTAAATCTGTTAACTTCTTCATAATAACTCCTAGTATGATTTCTTAATCGTAGTAAGATATGCTTGGCATTCAACAAATGTATTTTTACCAAATAGACGATCAATTAAAACTGATAGTTCGCTAATTTCAGTTTGTAAGAACGGAAGATTTAAACTTTCAAATTTTCTAAAGATCTTACGCGCTACAATATAATCTAATGCTTCATATTCAGAACCGCCACATGCCACATAAACTGGAACAAACGCTCTAATTTGTTTCATGATACGGTTACCAAACGTAACTTTTAAATTTTCAGTAATATACTTATCTAATTTCTCTAAGTTTTGAATTGCTTTTAAACTTAAAGGATGATCTTTATTCGCTTGTCTAAACAGTTCTTGGAAATAGTCATTAGACATCGTTACACCATCTGTTGGTGGTGCATCGATAAAGCTTGATTTGGTATTAATCTCAATTGGAGTTGCTCTATCGTATACTTTATCTGTAATAGTAAATGTCGAGTCATCTTTATTGGCTGTTCCTACAAACCATACATTTTGAGGTAACAAAATTTTTCCCTTAGCTAAATGTTTAGGATCACTTGGCTGTGTTGATGGAACAATATCGATTAACCATTGATCAGCATCTGGCATTTCAAGAAGTGATAGTAATTCAGCAAAATAATATTCAACACGCGCTAAGTTCATTTCATCTAAAACGATGATACAAATATCATCACGATAAGTTGATTCATAGATAGCTTCTAGAAATTCTGTTTCATTAAACTTTTTAGTAAATTCATTTAAATAACCAATCATTTCAGCACGATCACGCCATGAAGGTTGAACAGCTATAATTTTAGAATCATTACCAAAGAATTTTCCCATTGCATAAGGTAGTGATGTTTTACC
>JBAZCK010000014.1:0-34295 GCA_041654955.1 Acholeplasmataceae bacterium
GATTTTTATTACATATAAACTTTCACATAAAGAAGAAAAAATAGAAGGAGAAATCATATGATTAAAAAAGCAGTTATTCCAGCAGCTGGTTATGGCACAAGATTTTTACCGATCACAAAAGCATTACCAAAAGAGTTATTACCAATCATTGATCGACCAACGATTGAGTATATTGTTGATGAAGCAATTAAAAGCGGCATCACAGATATTCTTTTAATCGTCAGTAGCAACAAAAATGCAATCATTGATTATTTCGATTACAATATTGAACTAGAAACAATTTTATTAAGTAAAAACAAACAAGAAGAATATCATTTAGTAAGAGACATTGCTAGAGGTGCCAATCTTCATTTTATAAGACAAAAAGAACAATTAGGTTTAGGGCATGCAGTCTTACAAGCTGAAGCATTTATTGGTGATGATCCGTTTGCTGTTCTTTTAGGCGATGATATGTATGTTACTGATAAAGAACCAGCAATCAAACAAATGATGAATGCATTTGAAACAACAAATGCGTCAATTCTAGGCACTATGGAAGTTGCTTATGAAGATACTTATAAATATGGTATCTGCACTCCAAAGACTGAGAAAAAAGGGCGCTTAGTAGAACTAGTTGATGTTGTTGAAAAACCAGATGTAGAAGTTGCACCATCAAGATCAGCCATTGGTGGAAGATACATCTTAACTCCAACGATTTTCAAATACCTTAAAAACCAACAACGTGGTAAAGGTAATGAGATTCAGTTAACAGATGCTATCTTAAGATTAATGCGTGAAGAAAAAGTTTATTCATATGACATAGACGCCAAACGTTATGATGTAGGTAATAAGCTTGATTACATTGAAGCTATCATAGATTTTGGATTAGAAAAAGATGATTTAAAAGAAGGATTAAAAGAGATATTAAAACGAAAAGTTAAATAATATTATATATCTTTACTTTTAGGCAGTTAAACATTATAATATATGTAACACGTAAGGAAGAATAGTAATATCACAAATTGTTTTAATTAGAGAAAACACGGTTGGTGAAAGTGTATAAAACATAAGATATGAATCTACTTTCTAGTGATGCTAATCACATCCGCAAATCTGCGTTAAAGATTATTATAAAGTGCTAGGGTTACCTAGAACTAAGGTGGTACCGCGAACATTCGTCCTTAGACATTATGTCTAGGGACTTTTTATTTTAAAGGAGGAAATGATATGTTAGATTTAAAATTTGTAACAGAAAATATTGATGAAGTGGTAAAACGTTTGTCCACAAGACAAGGTGATTTTACATATTTATATGAACTTGTTGAATTACAAGAACAAAGAAAAAGCATTATTGTAGATGTTGAAGCAAAAAAAGCATTAAGAAATGAATCATCAAAAAAAATTGGAGAACTTAAAAGAAACAAACAAGATGCAACCCCAATTTTAGAACAAGTTCAACATTTAGGCGATGATATCAAAAAACTTGATGAAGATTTAAAAAACATAGAAACAAAAATTAATGATATCCTAGCAATTACACCTAATCTATTACATGAATCTGTACCTATTGGTAAAGATGAAGAGAATAATGTTGAAATTAAAAAAGTAGGATCACCAAAAGTTTTTGATTTTCAACCAAAAGATCATGTTGAATTAGGAGAAAACTTAAATATCTTAGATTTTGAGCGTGCCGCTAAAATCACAGGCACAAGATTTGTTGTAGATAAAGGATTAGGTGCTAGATTAGAGCGTTCATTAATCCAGTTTATGATGGATCTACATAGCTTAAATCATGGCTATGATGAAATCATCCCACCATACATCGTTAATGAGAAAAGTATGTATGCGACTGGTCAATTTCCAAAATTTAGAGAAGATAGTTTTAAACTTGAATTAAAAGATCAAAATTACTATTTAAATCCTACAGCTGAAGTACCAACCATCAACTTATATCGTGATGAAATTTTAGATGGCGATCAACTACCACTTAAATATTGTAGCTATACGACTGCATTTAGATCTGAAGCAGGTTCAGCTGGTAGAGATACTAAAGGTATTTTAAGACAACATCAGTTTAATAAAGTAGAACTTATTAAATTTACAACACCTGAAGATTCTTATGATGAACTTGAAAAAATGCTTATCAATTCTGAAGAAGTTTTAAAGCAATTAGAATTACCTTATCGAATCGTATCTTTATGCAGTGGTGATATGGGATTTGGAATGGCAAAAACATATGATATAGAAGTATGGCTGCCAGGTCAAAACAAATATCGTGAAATTGGGTCAATTTCTAATGCTGAAGATTATCAAGCAAGAAGAGCTAATATTCGATTTAAACGCACAAAAGACAGCAAAACTGAATATGTGCATACGCTAAATGGTTCTGGACTTGCGGTCGGTAGAACGATGATTGCAATTATGGAAAACTATCAAAATAAAGATGGCTCAATTACAGTACCAAAAGTACTACAACCTTATATGAAAGTTAATGTGATTAAATAACATAATTTCACATTAAAAAAACATAGACATCACATACTGTTTTGTTATACTATAAGTACTTCATTTTTCTCTTTATTTATAGACTCTATGTTATAATAAGTGTGCGAAAGCACGCTTATTTTACTTATATAGCGAGGTGTTTCAATGAAAATATATTATGTAGAAGACGAAAAAGACTTATCAGGGATCATAAAAAAATATTTAAATCGTGAAGGTTTTGACGTGACCGTGTTTTATGATGGAGAATCTGCTATGGAACACATTAATGATCATGTTGATCTATGGATCTTAGATATTATGCTTACCGGTGATGTGAGTGGCTATGACATTATAAAGGCACTTAAAGCGAATGATAATAAAGCATCTGTAATCTTTACATCTGCTAGAGATCAAGATTTAGATAAGATTATGGGTCTTGAATTAGGTAGTGATGATTATCTTGCAAAACCATATTCACCAAGAGAACTTATATTAAGAGTTAAAGCAGTTCTAAAAAGACAACAACATTTTCCAATCTCTGAAATTGTTCATTATGGACCTTATGAGATTGATCTATCAAAAAGAGAAATCATGACAGATGACGAAATGGTTGATTTAACAAATAAGGAATTTGAACTTTTATTATTCTTTATTAAAAATCCTAATAAAGCATTTAGTAGAGATGATATCTTAAAACATGTTTGGGGAAGTAACTATTATGGTAGTGATCGTGTTGTAGATGATTTACTAAGAAGACTTAGACATAAAATGCCAGAACTAAAGATTGAAACTATTTATGGATACGGATATAGATTGTTATGAGACGATTTAGAAAAATGAAATTATCAACACAAATAAATCTGATTTTTACGGTTGTAACTGTGTTAACAAGTTTCATTTTTTTGTTTGCTGTAAGCCAAGTGATTAAAGAATCAAGAATTCAACAAAATAAGGATCAATTGAACGCCTATTTTAATGAAGTCATTCAAATGCCACCATTATCTAGACCAAGTAGTAATCGTTATAATGGTTATGCAGTTTATCAAAATGGAAGATTATTATATTATTCCAACTTATCAGTATTAGATGATCAATATACAACATCTAGACTTTATCAAATGTTTAGTATTAGACCAGGTTTTGAAGCTCAAGATATTGAAGAAGGTAATACATATTATTTTAGATTTCAAAGAAGATCAGATAGTGATTTTACGATAGTATTTACAGGTGATGATTATTTATCTGTCACAAACACAAGATTTTCTGCCATTGTTTTAGCAAGTTTGATTGCGATTATATTATTAGGGAATATCACAATTTTACTGTGGTCAAGAATAACTGTAGATAGAGTAAAAAAACTTCAAGATGAAGTTGCTCAATTAACTAAGAATAATTACCGAGTACCGATTATGATGGAAGGCTTTGATGAAATTACTGATTTGGCACATACAATAGAAAAAATGCGTAGAGAAATTGAATCAAGCGATAACATTAAACAAGAAATGCTGCAAAATATTTCACATGACTTTAAAACACCTATCGCAGTGATTAGATCTTATGCAGAAGCGATAGCAGATGGAATATCTGAACCTAATGAAGCGGAAATTGTGATTAAACAAGCGGATTTATTAAATCAAAAAGTTAAACAATTATTAGAACTTAATAAACTAGAATACCTTAAAGACCCTTCTCATTTTGAAGTTGTTAAATTAAAAGAATTGATAAAAAGTATTGTTGATCAGCAAAAATATAGAACCCATGTAGATATAAAAACAGATTTAGATGATTCTACTTATTTCGCAACTAAAGAAAATTTAATGACTGTATTTAATAATATTTTAGATAATGCTTTAAGATATGCAAAAACAGAAATAAAAATAACACTTAAACAAAAAAGACTCACCTTTTATAATGATGGCGAGCCTATTAGTGAAAGATTTATTGAACAATTATTTAAACCTTATGAAAAAGGTGATAAAGGTCAATTTGGACTAGGGATGAGTATTGTTCAAAAAACATGTGAACATTTTAATTTAACCCTATCGGTTAGAAATGTTGATCCAGGTGTAGAATTTATTATAGAGCCTCTTTAATAAGGAGTGCTCTTTTTTTATAATCTTCAGTAGTTGTTTCATTCATATGATTCGTAAATTTAAATGTAACATCTTTTTCATCATATCTTGGAATTACGTGCACATGAAAATGAAACACTGTTTGACCAGCAAGTGAACCATTATTATTTAAGATATTTAAACCAGGGGCATCAAAAACTTTCTTACATGCAATAGCTACTTTTTTAGTAACTTTCATCGCATGTGCTAATAAATCATCAGGAACTTCATAAATATCAGGATATGCTTTTTTAGGAACAACCAAAGTATGACCGATTGTTGCTTGTGAAATATCCAAAAATGATATGACTAAATCATCTTCGTAGACAATATGAGCAGGAATTTCTCTTGCAATAATTTTTTCAAAAATAGTCGACATAAAGACACCTCTTTCTTGGCTTTATTCTATCATAAATCAATTGAAAATAACATCAAAAAATGATATAATCATTTCGTATGTAGGAGGAATAGAAAATGAAAAAAATACCAGTAGGCATATCTGGTCGTCATCTCCATGTAACACAAGAGCATTTAGAAACGCTTTTTGGTAAAGGTTACGAGTTGACACCAATGAAAGACTTGAGTCAACCAAGACAATACGCTGCAAACGAAAAGGTAGACGTTATGAGCCCACAAGGAAAACTTTTATCGGGTGTAAGAATTTTAGGACCTGTACGTCCAGCTTCACAAGTTGAAATATCAAGAAGTGATGCATTAAGATTTAAATTTGAAGCACCAGTAAGATCATCGGGTGATGTAAAAGGCTCAGGTGCATGCACATTAATAGGACCAAACGGACAAGTTGAATTATCTGAAGGTGTTATTATTGCGGATCGTCATATCCATTTTTCTTTAGAAGAAGCTAAAGCATTTGGTGTAGAAAATGGACAAGTTGTGAGTTTAAAAGTGAGTGGCATTAAAGCAGGGATTTTAGATAATGTTTTATGTCGTGTCAATAAAAATTATGCTCTAGACTGCCATCTTGATACAGATGATGGAAGTGCGTTTATGTTAAATACAGGTGATGAAGTAGAACTTGTAAAATCATATACAATTAATGAATAAGCACCTGTAGGTGCTTTTTTACCATAGGAGGGTTATGGTGAAAAAACTAGAAAGACAACAAGTTTTAAAAGATCCAATTTATGGATATATTCATATAGATTATGAAGTAATCAAAAAATTAATAGACTCAAATTTATTTCAAAGATTAAGGAGAGTCAGACAATTAAGCGGTGTTCAAATGGTTTTTCATGGTGCTGAACATTCTAGATTTTCTCATAGTTTAGGAGTTTATGAACTTGCTTATCGTTTTTTATCTGTAAAAGAATTAAGAGATGAATTAAGCGAACGAGAAACACTACTTTTCATGTGTGCAGCTTTACTCCATGATATTGGTCATGGTGCATATTCCCATGCTTTTGAAGATGTGTTTGATGTTAATCATGAACACATTGGAGCAAGAATGATTACTAATCGATTTGAGTTAAGAGATGTCTTAACAACAGTTGATGATGATTTTGCTGCAGATGTCGCAAGCATCATATTAAAATCTGGAAAATTTCCATTAATCGAACAACTTATATCAAGCCAACTTGATATAGATAGACTTGATTATTTAGAAAGAGACGCTTACTTTACAGGAACAGCTTATGGCCATATTGATCTAGATCGTATTATGCGTGTGTTACATGTGAAAAATAAACAAATAGTTTTTAGTGTATCAGGCATACATGCAATTGAAAACTATTTAATTAGTCGATATCATATGTATTGGCAAGTGTATTATCATCCTGTTTCAAGAGCATATGAAACCATTTTAGAAAAAATATATCTTAGAGTTAAAGATTTGTGTCTCAATGATTTTGAGTTTAAAGGTGATTTAGATGCACTAAAAAGCATCATAGAAAATCCTAATGACTTAGATAGCTATATTCAAATTGATGATTTTTATATGAATGGCTTAATTTCTAGTTTTACCAAATCTAAAGATGTTATTTTAAAAACATTAGCAGATGATTTTTTAAATCGTCATATATGGAAATATATGGATGATACAAAAGAAAACGAACAAGCTATTTTAGATATAAAAAATAGTTTTAATCCAGATGAACTTAAATATTATACAGCGCATCACACAGTTTCAAATTCAGCCTATCAAGATGATCGTATGAACTTTGGTGAAGAAATTCAAATTTTATTAAAAGACGGTAGTATATCGACGTTAAAAGAACAATCAAGCATAATTAAAGGTTTAATCTTAACAGGAGTAAAAGAAGATCCTAAATTCTTTTATCGAAAAAAATGAGACCTAAAGTATTTGTTGTAGAAGGTAAAAATGATTTTTCAAGATTAAAGCAATTATATCCTGATATGTTTATCATTATTACTAATGGTTCTGAAATTCTAGAAGATTCTATTGAAGCACTCACCAAATTAGATGAAACTCACGATATCATCTTATTTCTTGATCCAGATTATGCGGGGCAACGCATTAGAAATATTCTTTCAAAAAAACTAACCCATATTTATCACGCTTTTATAGATCAAGATAAAGCGATAAGTAAAAATCACAAGAAAATAGGCGTTGAACACGCAAAAAAAGAAGATATAGAAGAAGCTTTAAAACATATAAAAATGGTCAGACAAGACACTAATCATGATATTGATATGCATTTTTTATATGATGTGGGACTGATTGGGCAAAAACAAAGTAAAACATTAAGAGACCAATTATCCAAAAAAATACATATAGGACATGTAAATGGGAAAACTTTATACCAACGTTTAAAAGCATTTGGTATTCATAAAAAAGACATTTGTGAGGTGATTGCTTGCAACATCAAGCTAAGAAACGATTCGGACAAAACTTTTTAAGAGATAAGAATCTACTTAAAAAAATAGTCAATGAATCGAAAATTAAAGATAAAGACGTTATAGAAGTTGGACCTGGACAAGGTGCTTTAACTTCTTTTTTAGCTGAACAAGCAAAAAGTGTCACTTGTTTTGAGATTGATAAATCTCTAAAAACTATACTTAATCCTATTGAAAATACATATGAAAACCTTCATATTATTTATGAAGATTTTATGGAACAAGACTTATCAACATATGGTGATGACCTTCATGTGGTCGCAAACGTTCCATACTATATCACAACACCCATTATTTTTAAATTACTTGAAACAAAACAGATTAAAACAGCTTCTTTGATGATTCAAAAAGAAGTTTGTGATCGTCTTGTTTCAAAACCAGGAAGTAAGACATATAATAATTTATCAGTGATTTTACAATATCATACAGTAATTTATAAAATGTTAGATGTCAAAAGACATATGTTTCATCCAAAACCAAATGTAGATAGTGCAGTTGTTAGAATTGAAAAACGAGAACAACCATTTTTAGATGAAACAAAAGAAAAAATTTTCGTCAACATTGTTAAAACTGCATTTAAACAAAAACGTAAAACATTAACTAATAATTGGTTTGAAGCTTATCGAATTCCAAAAGAAGAGATGCATAGTTTTCTCATATCATTAGGATTAGATCCAAATATTAGAGCAGAGAAAATATCATTAGAAACTTTTATAGAAATTGCAAAGGTGTGGCCATATGATTTATGAAAAAGCACACGCAAAGATAAATCTTGCATTAGATGTAGTCAGTAAAAGAGATGATGGTTATCACGAGTTAAAAATGATTATGATTCCACTTGATTTACACGATCAATTATCATTTGAATTACACGATGATATTATATTAACCTCTAATTTAGAGATTAAAGATAATGCAGTTTTAAAAACCGCTAATTTAATCAAAGAAAAATATAACGTAGATCAAGGTGTTTCTATCAATCTAACTAAGCATATACCTGTTGGTGCAGGTCTAGCTGGTGGTTCAGCTGATATAGCCGCTACCATCAGAGGCTTAAATAAGTTATGGAATCTAAACTTAAATAAAGATCAATTAGAAAGCATTGCACTTTCACTAGGTTCTGATACTTTATTTTGTTTATACGAAAAACCTGCTTATGTTTATGGTAGAGGTGAATATATTAAGTTTTTAGATTCACCTGAGTTCGATGATATCTATCTGTTTTATCCGAATATATCTGTATCAACAGCGCGTATATTTAAACACCATGTTGTTAAAACAAAGTCGACATTTGATCAATTATTAACTTACTATAAAGATAAAGCTTGGGATTTATTTTTTGATCATACGTATAATGACTTGATGGAAACAACATTTAAGTGTCATAAAGAACTAGAAAGTATCTATCAAACGTTAAAAAATATAGATCAACACATATTAATGAGTGGAAGCGGTTCTACATTCTTTTTAGTGAATTCTAAGTTAAACATGTCAAAAATCTTACAAAATACCCGAAAAACAGGGGTTAAAATCGTCAAAACCTGTACAAAAACTTAAAAAAACTTTATATAGTATGACGATTGTGCTATAATTTAGGTATAAAATTATAGCGTCTTGGAGGGCATAATGAAGATAACAGATGTTAGAGTTAAAGCAGTTCAAAGCGAAAGCAGATTAAGAGGAGTAGCAACAATTACTTTCGATGATAGTTTTGTTGTTCACGACATTCGTATTATTGAGGGAGAAAATGGCTTGTTTGTAGCTATGCCAAGTAAGAAGACTCCAAATGGAACTTTTAGAGACATCGCGCATCCAATTCATGGTGAAATGAGAAAACTCATTGAAGATGCAATCGTTGAAGCTTATAATGAGTTGTCTGAATCAGAACCTGAAGAATAATATGTAATTGACAAATGCACTTTAGATATCTAAGGTGCATTTTTTGTATGCATTTATATAAACATAAGCATCATTTGGTCACTTTTGGTAGTGGCATTTTTTATGAAATCGTTTTTATAAACTATATTAACAATTTAGCAAAAATAAATGATATAATACCTTGGAAATAAGGTGACTAACTATGAATAAAAAATTAGAAAAAAATATATTTAAACTATCATGGCCAATATTCGTTGAACTTTTGTTTTTTACGCTTCTTGGTACAGTAGATACAATTATGTTATCAAATTATTCTGATACTGCAGTCGGTAGTGTTGGTGTGTCTAATCGTATATTATTTTTATTTGCGATTGTTGTAAATGTACTAGCTTTAGGTATAGGTGTTGTCTCAGCACAATATCTAGGAGCGAACCAAGAACAAAAAGCTAAAGATACTGTTGTAACAGGTGTATTTGGTAATTTAATTTTAGGTATCTTATTATCCGTGATTGTTATGCTTTTTGGTCGTGAGTTTATTACACTTATTGGAACTGATGCAGTTTTTCTTGAGGATTCAACAACCTATATCCGTATTGTTGGTTTTTCATTAGTTTTTGTATCCATACGAGTTGGTCTTTCAACGGCATTTAGAAGTTTTAGTCATCCAAAAGTTGTCATGATTATTATGGGTGTTGGAAATTTAGTCAATATTGTAGTTAATGCAATCTTAATCTACGGATTATTTGGTGCACCTGCACTAGGTGTTGAAGGAGCAGCCATTGGAACTTTAGTTGCTAGAATCGTTATGGTCATCTTATTGATTGTATTCGCATATAGAATTTTAAAAATAAAACTACACAAGATTAGACTACATTTAGTTCAGCTTAAAAAAATTTTATATGTTGGTGTTCCAGCAGCAACTGAAAATGTTATGTATAATATTGCACAAGTTTTAATCTTATTTTTTGTAAATCAAATTAGTCCAGAAGCTGTTATTGCTCAATCGTATATTCAACTAATCTTATCTTATGTATTTATATTTACATTTGCTGTAGCAAGCGGAAATTCAATCATCGTTGGTTATTACATCGGAGAAAGAAATCCAGAACCAGCATTAAAACATACATTTAAAACATTTAGAATTGCTTTAGTGCTCATTATTATAATCACTGGATTACTTAATATATTCGCATATCCACTCATAAGTTTATTTACCACAAATCCAGAGATTACAAAAATGATAAGACAAGTATTGTATCTTTCGATAATAATTGAGATTGGTCGTTCTATGAATATGATATTTATAGCGGCACTAAGATCTGCTGGAGATACAATCTTTCCGGTAGTTATGGCAGTTATATCGATGTTTGGATTAGCTGTATTATTTACATATATATTCGCTATAAGATTAGAACTTGGTATTGTCGGTGTATTCTTAGCATTATCTATGGATGAGATATTTAGAGGTCTTTCTATGACTGCTAGATGGTCAAGAAAAAAATGGATGAGAATGGAATTAATCGAAACACAATAAAATATATACAAAGTCACTAAATAAAGGTGACTTTTATTCTAATAAAATATCATTATGCATTACTTTTTAAAGATATAAAAATAAACTTACAAGAATTCATTATTTTCTTAAAAATACCTGAAAATATAGTCCAAAATCATGTATAATAGAAGTGAAATCAATGAAGAGGTGTAATCCATGTCCATCGTTTACGGTAAGAAAATCAAATTATTCGCTTTGAGTTCGAACAAAGCACTAGCCGAAGAAATTTCAGCATCTTCTGGAATAGAAATTTCTAAAGTTGATGTTGTAAAGTTTGCAGATGGTGAAATATCTGTAAATATTGAAGAGAGTGTAAGAGGTCATCATGTATTTGTTATTCAATCGACTTCAGCACCAGCTAATGAGCATTTAATGGAATTGCTTATTTTCTCAGATGCACTTAAAAGAGCATCAGCTAAATCTGTAACTGTTATTATGCCATATTATGGATATTCAAGACAAGACAGAAAAGCAAAATCAAGACAACCAATCACAGCTAAATTAGTTGCGGATATGTTACAAGTTGCAGGTATTGATCGCGTGATATCTATTGATTTACATGCAGCACAAATTCAAGGGTTCTTTGATAAACCTATTGACAACTTTCCAGCTGCACCACTTTTAGCAGATCATTTTCTACATAATAAAAAACTAGAAAATGTTGTTGTTGTATCTCCGGATCATGGTGGAGTGACAAGAGCTAGAATGTTTGCGAAAATATTTAATTCGCCACTAGCAATTATCGATAAAAGAAGACCAGCTCCAAACCAAGCAGAAGTTCAAAATATCATTGGTGATGTAGAAGGTAAAATTGCAATTATGGTTGATGATATTATCGACACTGCAGGAACTTTAGTTGCCGGAGCACAAGCGCTATATGATGCTGGAGCAACTGAAATTTATGCAGCAGCAACACATGCAATATTTTCAGATAATGCAGTATGTCGAATTGAAGAGTCTGTTATTAAAGAAGTAGTTGTTACAGATACTATTGAATTAAGAAGTGATTGCAAATCTAAAAAGATTACTCAACTTTCTATCGGACCATTACTTGGACAATCGATTTTACATATTGTCAATGATGAACCAATCAGTCAAATATTCGATAGAATTACACATAAGGATGATAAAGAGTGAAATTAATTATAGGATTAGGGAACCCTGGAAGTAAGTACCATCAAACAAGACACAATGTAGGGTTCATGGTTTTAGATCAATATGTTGATGATTTAAAACAAGTATTTAAATATGATAATAAATTCAATGCTGAAATATTAATCACTAATATCGGATCAGAAAAAGTTATTTTTCTAAAACCATCAACGTATATGAATCTTTCTGGCGAAGCTATTATCAAAGTCATGAAGTACTACGATATCGAATTAGAAGATATGGTCGTATTTGTTGATGATATCAATCTAGATACAGGTAGATTAAGATTAAGAGCACTTGGTGGTCATGGTGGACATAATGGTTTGAAAAACATTATTGGATTATGTCATAGCAATGAATTTAAACGAGTACGTATTGGTGTTAGCAATAATACAAATATGGCTCTTGATCACTATGTTTTATCACAATTTGGTAAACAAGAAATGATTGATATTTCGATTGCAATCGAAAAATCAAAAGATATTATTAATCAATTTATTAAAGGGGTATCATTCACTGATATTATGACAACTTTTAACACCCAAACATAAAGTTTGGGGTTTTTACTTCTGGAGGACACATGCTAGATGTAATTAAGCTTGAGGACAAGTTACTAGAATTACTTAATCAAAAAAGAAAGACGGTTCGATTAAAATCATCAACAGATAGTTATAATTGCTATTTGATATCCAAACGATTCATGATGATTAAAAAAACCGTTTTTGTTGTTACACCTAATTTGTATGAAGCACAAAAATATTATGATACGTTATCAAATATTAATGATCCAGATCAAGTACTATTTTATCCAGCAGATGAAACACTAACATCTATGATGGCATTAGGATCACCAGAATTTAAAAGTGAAAGATTATATACATTAAATCAATTGATGACTGAAAAACCTTTTATCGTTATTACAACAACTCAAGGTATGAGTCAAAGACAACTTAAACCAAGCGATTATAAGAATGCCGCAAAAAGGCTTCATAAAGACGAATCATATCATTTAGAAGATTTAGTAACGTTTTTAGTATACAGTGGATATGAACGCGTGTTTACTGTAGAAAATCCTGGAGAATTTTCATTAAGAGGACATATTTTAGACATATTTCCTTTAAATAATGAGCATCCATTTAGACTAGATTTTTTTGATGATTTATTAGAACAAATTAAAGTGTTTAAAGTTGAAACACAACGAAGCTTTGCAGAAGTTGATCAAGTGGAAATCGCTCCAATACACGAATTATTCTATACAGATCAAATGAAACATGAAGCTATCCATAATATCAAAAAACATTTTGAAAGTTTTGATTTATCTGAAAGAGAACTAGATAAATACAATCAAGATATTGAAAATTTAGAGTTAAGACAAAAATTAGACGGCTTAAATTTATATATTCCTTTTTTCAATAAAGATAAAACATCTGTGGTTGACTTTTCTAAGGATCATGAAATCTATATGATTGATATTAAAAAAATGAAAGTCAATGATGAACACATAAAAAATGATTTAGATACTTATGCTATTACGATGAACGGTAGTGCGTTTTTGTCGATTAAATATAGATTAGATCTCTCTGAATTATTAGTAAAAAAACATGTTGAAATTGACAATTATAATATATCTAATGATGATACTTATGATTTAAACATTCAAGCAACTAATACATATCAATCAAATATGCAACTTTTTTATACAGATATTTATGACTATATACCAACATACAAAATATTTCTTTGTCTAAAAACAAAACACTATTTTGAAGAAATGAAATCTTTTTTACATGATAAGCATTTATCATATGAAAGACAAATTAATGATCAAAATGGTATTCACCTTTTAGATATATCAAGCTATGGGTCTTTTATATCACACAAAGACAAAGTAATCATTTTAGATGAATCTGATCTATTCTCATATAAGATGAGACCAGCGATTAGATATCGAAGTGTTTTAAATCAATCCACAAAAATCAGACAAGTTGATGATTTATCTGTTGGTGATTATGTCGTTCATTACGACTATGGTATTGGACAATATGTTGGTTTAAAAACTATGGAGTTGAGTTCAGCTAAAAGAGATTATCTTCATATTGTGTATGCAAATGATGAATCTCTCTACGTTCCTATGGATCAAATAGATATGGTTTTAAAATATAGCAGTTATGAAGGACAAAGACCAAAATTATCTAAAATGGGTGGTAAAACCTGGAGTAAGACTAAAGCTAGTGTAAGAATGAGAATTAAAGATTTAAGTGACAGATTGATTAAACTATATGCGATAAGAGATCAATCTCAAGGCTTTAGTTTTTCTAAAGACAACGACATGATGGAAGCATTTGAAAGAGATTTTAAATATGAAACAACCAAAGACCAACAAAAAGCTATCATAGAAACAAAACATGATATGCAACAATCAAAACCTATGGATCGTTTGATTTGCGGAGATGTAGGTTTTGGAAAAACAGAGGTTGCACTTCGTGCAGCATTTAAAGCTGTTTTAAATCAAAAACAAGTGCTATACTTAGTGCCAACAACCATACTTGCTCGCCAACATTTTTATACATTTAAAGAACGCTTTGATAAATACGGGGCAAATGTTGCACTCTTAAGTAGATTCGTTACTGCAAAACAACAAAAAGAGACGCTAGAAAAATTAAGTAAAGGTTATGTCGATGTTGTTATAGGCACACATAGATTATTATCTGGTGATGTTAAATATAAAGATTTAGGACTTTTAATCATTGATGAGGAACAAAGATTTGGAGTTGAACATAAAGAGAAGATAAGAGAGATTAAACATAACGTAGATACATTAACCTTATCAGCAACACCTATTCCTAGAACTTTACAAATGTCTTTAATGGGATTAAAAGATTTATCTATGATTGAGACACCACCAATGAATAGATATCCTGTTCAAACATATGTTGTAGAAAGACAAGATGCTTTAGTCAAAGAAGCAATTTCAAGGGAACTTGCCAGAGGTGGACAAGTGTTTTATCTGTTTAATCAAGTCAAGGGCATAGAAGGCATGGTAAAAAGAATTCAAAAATTAGTGCCAGAAGCTAGAATTACTTATGCACACGGAAAGATGAGTCGCGAAGGGCTAGAATCTGTTATATCTGATTTTATTGATCATCAATTTGATATCTTAGTTTCAACTACCATTATTGAAACAGGCGTTGATATCCCAAACACAAATACATTAATCATTCATGAAGCTGATAAACTTGGACTTTCTCAACTATATCAAATCAGAGGTAGAGTCGGTAGATCAGATAGAATTGCATATGCATATCTACTATACGATCAATTTAAAGACATAAACGATGAAGCTAAAAAAAGATTATCAGCCATTCAAGATTTTACGGCACTAGGTAGTGGATATAAAATCGCCATGCGTGATTTATCAATTAGAGGTGCTGGTGATATTTTAGGTGCTGAACAATCAGGATTTATTGATAGTGTTGGTATTGAACTTTATATGAAATTACTTGAAGAAGCAATCACTGGAGAATCACTTGACAAACCGAAATCTACACAAATAGATGAAGTCTATGCAGCACGTCATATTGATCCAAACTATGTCAATCAAGATAGCGCAAGAATTGAGATTCATAAACGCATCAGCGATTTAAATAGATTATCTGATGTTAGTGATTTAAAATTAGAATTAGTCGATCGTTTTGGTGAATTAGATGCTGATTTACTTTTATACATGTATGAAAAATTATACAAGAAACTTGGATCAAAAATTGGACTACATCAGACAATCGTAGATTTAAATCAAACGACACTTGTATTAACTATGGAAGCATCACAAAAAATAGATGGTAAAAAATTATTTGAAAAAGCAGAAAGTTTTAAAGTAGCACCTGTAAGATTGAGTTATTATAAAGGTCATGTACATATTCAACTAGTCACAAAAAACATAAAACAACATTGGCTCTATGTTTTTGACCAATTTTTAGACGATTTCATATATAATTAAAATAAGAAGAGGTGAAAGAGATGGCAATTGATATATTACAAATATCAAAAAATGCTTTAGAAGCTCAAAAAACAAATCCAAATGTAATCAACGCATCCATCGGTATGTTTTTTGACGAAGAAAGAAAGATCGGTGGCATGCCTGCAGTATCTAAAGCATTAAGAGCATTACCAGATATGAGCGTTATGCCATATCCAGCAGTAGATGGGGGAAAAGAGTTCAAAGATAACGTCATTGCTTGGACTTTTGGAAAGTATGAAGAACGTATCAGGCAAGAAATGTTTGTCGATGCATGTGCAACACCGGGAGGCAGTGGTGCAATCGCTTCAACATTTTCAGTGTATGCGAAACCAAACGACTACATATTTGTATCTAATATCAGATGGCAATATGATAGATTTGCAGATCGCGCACATTTAAGAATTTTTGAACATAACATGTTTAAAGATGATGGATTTGATTTAGATTCTTTTGATGAATCTTTAAAAAGGTTATGTGAGATTCAAAAACAAGTCATCGTTATTGTTAACGATCCATGTCATAATCCAACAGGATATACATTATCACAATACGAGTTTAAAAGAATTATTGATATTTTAAATAAGTATGATCAAAATGATATTGTATTTTTATATGATGTTGCATATCTTGAATATACAAGTGAAGAAGATAGCCGCATTAAAATGCTAGAGCTCTTAACATTAAAAGAACATGTGATGACAGTTTTAGCGTTTAGTGGTTCAAAAACATTTGGTGTTTATGGATTAAGATTAGGCGCAGCTATCGGGTTATCAAAAAACAAGAAACACATAGATAATTTTAGACCAAGATTTGTCAATGAAGCAAGAGGATCATGGTCTGCGACACCTACTATTTCTATCGAATTATTAAATCACTTTTCAAGAAAAGAAAATCATCAACTTTTTTCAAAAGATTTAGAATATATCAAAGAAATTGTAGCAAAAAGAAGTCAATCATTTATTTCTCAAGCAAATGAAATTGGCTTAAAAACATATCCATTCAAATCAGGATTCTATGTGATTGTACTGACTGATAAACCAATGGAAGTCTTCGAAAAACTTTCAAATAACGGTATATATTTAGTTCCAATGGAAAATGGAATTCGTATTGCTTTATGTAGTATTTCATTAAAAGAAATTGATGGATTACCTAAAAAAATTAAAACATATCTATAAGATAGATACCAAAGAGACACAAGCTTTCTCTTTGGTATTTTTTCACCGTTTAAACCATAGATATATTGTGTTATAATTAAGATAGTCAAAGGGAGCGGATAATATGATTTTAGGACAACCAATTTGGAAATTTATTATAGATTTTTATGTCATATGGATTTTAGTCTTTTTTCTATTTAAATTCCTGATCAATAACAAAAGAATTTTTAGTGTTGTTTTATCAGTCCTTGTTGTCTATGTAGTTTTCTATTTAATACAAATTGCAGATATATTTGCAAGTTCATTAATCTTAGGCTATATCGTAGAATGGCTACCTATCATCATTATTGTAGTTATGGCTCCTGATTTAAGAAGATCATTAGAAATCGTTTGGAAACAAGAAAAAGTTAGAGATGATTTTGAGATGGGTTCTGAGAGAACTAAACAACATATCGTAGATGCTGTGATGGTCTTAGCCTCTCAACAAATCGGTGCACTCATTACCATTGAAAAACACAACACGTTAGATCAATATGCAGAACGTGCAATTATGATGAACAGTGAAGTTTCAAAAGAAGTATTAATTAATATATTTACTCCAAATACACCACTTCATGATGGCGCTGTGATCATTAGAGGTGATCAAATCTTATGTGCTGGGGCATATTTTGTATTATCGGATAATCAAAATTATGATAAAACAATGGGCTCACGTCACCGTGCTGGATTGGGTATTAGTGAAATCACCGATAGTTTAACTATATTGGTATCAGAAGAAACTGGTAATGTATCAGTAGCTATTGAAGGTATTCTACTTAAGATGAACGATCGTGAAAAATTACTAGAATACTTAAACATGTTTATGAAATAAGGAGGTTCACATGAAGAAATTTTTAATGTTTTTTATTGAACCATTTAAAATTATATCAAATAGAAATGTATCAGAGAAAATAACAAACTACTTTAACAAAAGACCTATTTTGTGTGCTTTAGTATCATTTATCATTACATTAATTATTGTATTTTTTATGTATGCTAAACCATACTATGGTTGGTAAGTTATAGTATGTTACAACATCCAATTTATCCTCTGATTATTTCGATATTTACATTAGTACTTGTTGTTATGCAATCTATTCAAAGTGAAAAAGTACTAAAAAATAGATTAGTTATCTCGTTTTTAAACATATCCATCGCTGTGATGGTTTTTGTTATTTATAAAAGTATCATTTTAGAAAATGAATTATATACCATGATTTATATGGGATTTACTTTCTTAGTTTATTTTATTTTCTTGCTTGTGTTATACTTTGCGTTTAAGACATCTTCACTTAAAGCAAATCATTATCAACTATTTGTAAAATCGATTAAAAATAGTAGATGGAATGCATATTATGTTGTTGATAAGAAAGAAAGAATCAAAGATATTTCTCAAAGCTTACTACTTGAATTAGGTATGGAAAAAGAAGATATCATTGGTAAAAAATTATTTAGCATTTTTAATAAAACTATTAGATTTACAAAATTAAATGGTTTAGACATAAATAATAGACAACTAGAAAATTACTATTTAAACTATAGAGAAAGTGCAAAACCTAATGATTCAGAAGTCGAAGAACTTCAATTTCTAAACGAATCAGGAAACCCTGTTTTACTTCACTTAGTGATGCAGCCAGTCATTTCACTTGGTAAGTATAAAGGAAGAATTTGTGTTGGTGAAAAGAAAACTGACTTTGATTTGCTTGCAGTTGAAAAGGAACTTAATGAACGAAGTGGAGAACTTGAAAGTATTAGACATAAATTTATCGCAACCCTTGAGTTGAGTGAAGAAGGTTTGTTCTATATTGATTTAGATGAAAGAACTATATGGGCATCTGATAGTTTAGTTGCTATGTTAAACCTTCCTAGTAATCTACTTGATCTAACTGATTTTAGAAGACTTATTGAGGCTGAAGACTTAAAGAAGTATTTGGCTATATTAGGCGATTTAACAATTAATAAAACCCAATATCAAACTTCATATAGAATCAAAGTGAAAGGTAGATATGTATGGTTTAAAGAAAAAGGAAAAAGACTTTTTGAAGATACACATAGTGCGATTATTATGGGTACTTTAAATCCAATGCAAACCAAACATTTCCAAGCAAGTCATATTGATGTACTAGATCTTTTACCAGATAGAAATGAGTTTATCGCACATATGCAAAAACTATTTAATGATAACAGATATTTTCAATTGGTAGTCTTTAGATTGCAAAATATACCAAAAGTCAATGAAGATCATGGTCGTGAAGTTGGTAATATGCTCATGGCTGAATATATTAAAAAAATGAAATCATCGTTTGTTTCAGAATCAGGAGATTTATTTAGAATTACAGGTATAGAGTTTGCTATTACCATCACTGATCCAAGAAAGATGGAGATTTTATCAAATGGTATTAAATCAAATCCAACATTCTTAAATCTAAATATGCAATATGGATCAATTACTGAAACTTTAGAAGTCTTTGCTGGAGTTGCTATTGGTGGTAGTGATGCTCATGATGAACACCAATTATACCAAGCAGCATATCAAGCTTTAAAGATTTCATTAAATCCACAATTTTCATCTCATGGATGTTATTATAAGGATATTGTCTCATGACCAAAAAAGAGATAAGAACAAACATGATTTTATTACGTAAAAATCAACAAACTAAAGACAGACGTATCAAGAATAGTTCGATTATAGAACAAATTAAAAAACACGAAAAATTCACGAATGCAAAAACAGTTTCTATATTTTATCCAATGGCTGATGAAATTAACTTACTAGAATTATTAAAAACAAATAAAACATTTCTATTTCCAAAAGTTATTAAAACAGATATGGAGTTTTATGTATATCATAAAAACATGAAATGGATAAAAAGTAGTTTTGGTGTAATGGAACCTCATGATGAAGAACAAATGTATAGAGATTCCATTGATTTAATGATTGTACCAGCGCTAGCGATATCAAAAGATCGATCAAGAGTTGGTTATGGTAAAGGTTTTTATGACCGCTATATTAAAAATCATGACATAAAATATACACTTGGTGTAATCTATGATTTTCAAGAAGTTGAACATATAGAGACAACACCTTTGGATCAAAGACTTGACGCATATATAAAGGGGTCATTATGAACACAGCATTAATCGTAGCTGCAGGAACAGGCAGTAGATCAGAATTAAAAGAATCTAAAGTACTATTTAAACTTAATCAAAAACCACTTTTTATGTTTAGTGTTGAACTATTTCAATCCTTAGGATTTGAGATTTGTCTAGTTGTATCTAAAAATGACATGAGTGAAATAATGGATTATGTTGATTCATCTGTGCATATTGTCATTGGTGGAAAAACAAGAAGCGAAAGTGTACAAAGAGGCTTAAAAGAAGTTAAAACACCTTATGTATATATCCACGATGCAGCAAGACCTTTAATTACCGAAAAAGCAATCTCTCAAATAGAAAAAGCTTTAGAAGTTCATGATGCAGTCGTACTTGCTGAACGCGTAGTATCTGCATTGAAATATTATGATAAAAACACTTTAAAGACACTGGATAGAAATCATCATATCTTAACACAAACACCACAAGCATTTTTAACAGAAAAAATAAGATATGCATATATTAGAAATAATGAATCATTTGATGATGATATCAGCTTATATCAATCATTCTATCCTGATCAGTATATTCATGTAATCATAAATGATGAACCAAATCCAAAAATGACATATCCAAGTGACTTCATTAATTTAAAAACACAAATCGAAGGAGTGAAAAACATGCGTATCGGTCACAGTTTTGACCTTCATCAACTTATAGAAGGTAGAAAATTAATCTTAGGCGGTATCAAAATCGATCATGAAAAAGGATTAGACGGACATAGTGATGCGGATGTATTGTTACATGCAATCTCAGAGGCGATGCTTGGAGCATTAGCACTTGGTGATTTAGGAACACATTTTCCAGACACGGATGAAAAATATAAAAATATCTCATCGATGGTATTACTCCAAAATGTTTATCAAAAAATAAAACAATTAGGATATGAGATTAATAACATAGATGCGACTATATATGCGCAAACACCTAAATTAAATCCATTTATCCAACAAATGAGAGAAAACATAGCTTCAAAGCTAGCAATGAAAATTGAAGATTTAAGTATAAAAGCGACAACATATGAACGTATGGATGCCATTGGAAATGAAAAAGCCATGGCAGCTGAAGCAGTCGTTTTATTAAGGAAGGTACTGTTATGATTATTGAAACTGATTTTGGAAATTTTGAACTTATAAAAGATTATAGAGAATCTTTTGATTTACAAAAATTTATTGAAAGATATGTGGATGTAGCTTTTGATAGATACACATATCTTGTAGGTGATATGTCATCGGAAAAACTTAGACTTAAAGGATTTAACTCAGATCCAAAAAGTCCAAATGGTTATAAAAGAATTCCAGATTATTTAAGTGAATCATGTAATTTCAATTGTGGATATTATATTTTAAGACGATTAAAGAATAATGATTAAATTCGTTGCAACTTCGTATATATTATTATATACTTAATATGTTAAAGAGGTGAATATATATGGATGAAACTACAAAACAAGTTCATGACTTGATTCATAAAGTAAGACCGTATTTACAACGCGATGGTGGAGATATTGAAATCATTAATGTTGAAGACGGCATCGTTTATGTAAAAATGATGGGTGCATGTGACGGGTGTGTCGCACTTGATGTCACATTAAAACAAGGTATTGAAACCATGTTATTAGAAAATGTACCTGGCATTATAGCTGTTGTTACAGTTGATTAAAAAATAGACGGTCTATGAGGCCGTCTTTTTGATAAGATAACGGAGGAATAAAAAATGACAAGAAAAGTTGGTTTAGTTGTTGATTCAACATTTGGACTAGATGAAACATTAGTTAAAACAGAAAAGATTACAGTAGCACCTCTTAAAGTTGTGATTGAATCAGAAGAATATATTGATGGACAAATCAATCCTGATTTAGTTGTCAAAGCACTGCAAGAGAAAAAACAAGTGAAAACATCACAGCCTTCTCCAGATTTATTTGTAAAAGCCTATGAAAAACAATTAGAAACATATGATGAGGTATTATGCTTAACACTTTCTAAAACACTAAGTGGGACTGTTAATAGTGCAACATTAGCCAAAACAATTTTAAACAGCGATAAAGTATTTGTTGTTGATACTGAATCTACAATTAACGGATCTGGATATTTAGCAGAAAAAGTTTTAGAGTATCTAAATGAAGGACACAGTGCAAGCGAAGCTTTAAGTTACTTAGAGCAATTAAAAGAACAAGGATCGCTTATTTTTACAGTAGATAATTTACAAACACTCCATTTAAACGGAAGACTAAGTAAAGTTTCTGCGGTTATCGGAAACATCTTAAAAATCAAACCGATTTTAAGATTTAGAAGAGGCGTTTTAGATGTTGAGCATAAGGTTAGAAGTTTTAATAACGTCTTACTTTATTTGATTAAACAAGTTGAAGGATTATTAGAGTATGGTAAAGATGTAGTGGTTAGAATTGCTTATGTAGATCGATCTACAGAAGCTAAACAATTAGAACATGAAATATATCAATTGGGTGATAAAGTTCATGTTAAAATTACAGGTGTTATTTCTCCAGTGGTCTCAGCGCATGTTGGGCTCGGTGGATTAGGTATATATTTAGCATATGAATAATGATAAGGCTCCTAGAGCCTTTTCATTTTAATTTAAGCTAAATATCATGATTAATTGAAAAATAAAAACATTTTCATACTTTACAAAATTGCTAAAATACATATGTTTTACTGAAATATGATATAATAACAACGAGGTTTTTGATATGAAAATTAATGATAATATCGTATGTAAAATTACGGGCATACAGCCTTATGGTGTTTTTGTATCATATGATGATTATGTTGGTTTAATTCATATCTCTGAAGTATCTGATCAATATGTCTCTTCTATTGAAGATATTTTATGTGTAGGAGATGAAATTGAAGCGACAGTTTTAGAAATTGATGATGAACAAAAACGACTTAAACTAAGTTATAAACAGGCTAATCCCATCCATCCAAGAATTCAAAAGATGGTAAAAATTACAATTGGATTCCAATCACTTTACAAAGCGTTACCGTTTTGGATAGAAAAAACAAAGAAATAGAGGTGTTTAATGATGGCACATATTGATGTAGTGCTAAATGACGCACGCTCATTTTTGAGCGAGCAACCAGAAAGTTTACAAGAAAGAGTCAATGAAATTCATGAAATGATCCATAATAAAACAGGATTAGGAAATGATTTTTTAGGTTGGCTAGATTTACCTTCAAATTATGATAAAGATGAATTGAAAAGAGTTTTATTAGCAGCTGATAAGATAAAAAATGATAGTGATGTCTTAGTTGTTATCGGTATTGGTGGTTCTTATTTAGGAGCTAAAGCAGGATTAGAGTTCTTAAAAGTTCCATTTAAAGAAAAACAATTAGAAATCGTATTTGCTGGACATCAAATGTCAGGAAGTTACTTAAATCACTTAGTTGCTTATTTAAAAGACAAAAGATTTAGTATCAATGTCATTTCTAAATCAGGAACGACTACTGAACCAGCAATTGCATTTAGAGTATTAAAAAACTTACTTGAAGAACAAGTAGGTTTAGTAGAAGCTAAATCAAGAATCTATGCAACAACTGATAAACAAAGAGGTGCTTTATACTCATTAAGTAAAGCAAACGGTTATGAAATGTTTGTTATACCAGATGATATCGGTGGAAGATTTAGCGTGCTTACACCTGTAGGTTTATTGCCACTGGCTGCAGATGGATTAGATGTGAAAAAAATGCTAGAAGGTGCTAAAGATGCACAACTAAGATTTTCTAATCCAGACTTAACAAAAAATGAAGCGTATTTATATGCTGCAACAAGATACTTACTTTATAAACAAGGTTATAAAATTGAGATGTTAGTTGGTTATGAACCTAACTTACTTTATTTAAATGAATGGTGGAAACAATTATACGGTGAATCAGAAGGTAAAGACAATAAAGGCCTATTTGTCGCTAGTGCTGGTTTTTCAACAGATCTTCATTCTCTTGGACAATATATTCAAGAAGGTGAACGTCATTTATTTGAAACTGTTATTCAAGTTGAAAAAACAGATGTGGATACCGTTATTCCAAAAACAGATGATGATTTAGATGAACTAAATTATTTAGCAGGTAAAACATTATCATATGTCAATAAACAAGCATTAAAAGGTACAATGATGGCACACAAAGATGGATTAGTTCCAAATATGTTACTAAACATACCATCATTTGATAGTTATACATTTGGCTATTTAGTATACTTTTTTGAAAAAGCTTGTGCCATGAGTGCATATCTCATTGAAGTTAATCCATTTAATCAACCGGGTGTAGAAGCATATAAGAAAAATATGTTTGCATTACTTGGTAAAAAAGGATACGAAGATATTTTAAAGTAGGAGTATTATGAAGAAAAAGATTACAACCTCAGCTGATGAAACTAAAAATTTAGGCTATGAAATAGGGTTATTGTTAAAAGATGAACCACATGTTGTTATACTACTTGATGGCATGATGGGATCAGGTAAAACAACCTTAACTCAAGGTATAGCTAGAGGTTTAGGCATAGAACAAATCGTTAATAGTCCAACATATACGATTATGAAAAAATATGAAAGTAAAGATCGAAGAAAAACACTATATCATCTAGATTTATATAGATTATCAGATGTAGGTTCTGATTTTGATTTAGAAGAATATATAGACGGACAAGGATTAGTTGTTGTAGAATGGCCATTTCAAGTTGAAGAATTTTTGCCAAACGATTATTTAATAATAAAAATAAAAGAACTCTCTGAAAACAAAAGAGAGTTTATTTTAGACTGTGTTGGTTATCCTTGTAAAAGAGCGGTGGAATATATATGAAAAGACGATTATTATTTGATGTATCTACAAATGTGATGTTTGTTGGATTTGCAAAAGACGAGGTGCTCACTGATTTTAGCATTCGTATTGCAAAAAGAGATCATTCAAAATATTTAGTAGACCGTATCGATCAAGTATTATCTAGAAATAGACTAAAAATTGATCAAATCGATGAAATCATTATTGGAATAGGACCAGGCAGTTATACAGGATTACGTATTGCGGTGATGGTTGGTAAAATGTTAGCATATACAAAAAATATACCACTTAGAACTGTAAGTAGCTTATTTTTTATGACAAGCGGATATGATGGAAAAGTTGCAGCTTTAATAGATGCAAGACGCGGATTTGTTTTTTCAGAAATCCATGAAAAAAATAATATTATACTAGAAGATGGATATAGAGATCTTAAAGACTTATTTCAATTAGATGCATATAAAAACGCAACAACAGTTTTTATAGATGATAGAAGTTTTATGGTATCACCTAAGCATATCATTGAAAAAAGCGTCTTAGTTGAAAACATCCATGATTTAGTACCTAATTATTTAAGAAAAACTGAAGCAGAAAACAATCATGATCAGAAAAGCTGAAGTAAGAGATATATTTTATATCGCAAAATTAGAAAAAAGAGTATTTAAAAATTCATTAGGAGAAAAGTTTTTATTACAAGAACTTACCGATAATCCTTTTAGTTTTTATTTTGTTTATGAAAAAGAGAAAGTAGTTGTAGGATATATAGGCTTTAGAGTTTATGATGATCAAGCTGAAATGATGAACTTTTTAATAGATCCTGATTATCAAAATGAAGGATTAGGGAGTGAACTACTATCATTTTGTTTAAATGAACTTCATCAAAAACAAGTAAAACTTATATCTTTGGAAGTTAGAAAAAGCAACAAAAAAGCCCAATACGTTTATGAAAAATTTGGGTTTAAATTATCACATATAAGAAAGAAATATTATGAAAATGAAGACGGTTATGTCTTAGTAAAAGAGGTGAAAATGTGAACATTTTAGCAGTAGAAAGCAGCTGTGATGAAACAAGCGTTGCCATAGTTAAAGATGGTAAAGAAGTTTTAAGCCATGTTGTTTTATCACAAATAGATATCCATAAAGTGTTTGGTGGTGTAGTGCCTGAAATCGCATCACGAAACCATGTTGTTCACATGACTAGAGTTTTTGAAGAAGCAATTAATCAATCAGGTTTAACTATTGATGATATAGACTTAGTTGCAGTGACACAAGGTCCTGGTTTGATAGGGAGTTTACTTGTAGGTATTAATGCAGCAACAACATTTGCATTTGCTCACCAAAAAAAGATTATTGGTGTCAATCATTTAATCGGACATATTTATGCAGCTAATATAGAGCATGAAATTAAATTTCCTGCACTCGCTTTATTAGTAAGTGGTGGACATACAGAACTTTTATATATCAAAGATCATATGGATATAAAAATGCTTGGTACCACACTTGATGATGCTGTTGGTGAAGCATATGATAAAGTTGCAAGAACTCTAGGTTTATCATATCCAGGTGGTCCTGTGATTGATAAACTTGCAGTATTAGGCACTGAAACTTATACACTTCCAAGATCATATTTGGATAAAGAAGCATTTAACTTTAGTTTTTCTGGTTTAAAAAGTGCAGTGATTAACTTAGTGCATAATGCAAATCAAAGAAATGAAGAAATTAGAGTTAATGATATGTGTAAATCGTTTCAAGAAAGTGTGCTTGATGTGTTAGTTGATAAAACAAAACATGCAGCTGAGACGTTTGATGTTAAGCAAGTGATATTAGCAGGTGGGGTTGCAGCTAATAAAGGTCTTAGACAAAGAATCAAACAAGAAATTAAAGGTAAAGAAATTTTAATTCCATCTATGGAATATTGTACAGATAATGCCGCAATGATTGGTGCTGCAGCATACTTTCAATTTTTAAAAGAAGGTGCCCATCCAAATTATCTATTAGGTGGATTATCAACAATTCCTTTTGAAATGTATCACAAAGATGATAAATAAAAAATGTAGGCTCAATTCTATTTCATAGAAATTGAGCTTTTTTAATGCTATAATTAAAAAAAATGAAAGCAGTGATCGGATGAAAAAAACTTTAATATTATTATTGGTACTCTTACTTGTTGGATGTAGAGCGCAGATTGAACCCCCTGTTGATAATGATTGTGATGATGATGAAAGACATGATTCTTGTATCATCGAAGATGATCCGATTGACATTGAAACAGAGATTAATGAACTGATTAGTTCAATGTCACTTACTGAAAAAGCGAGTCAAATGGTTCAAGCAGAACGTGGTAGTATTACTCCAGAAGATATTGCTAATTATCCAGTAGGTTCTATTTTAAGTGGTGGTGGATCACATCCAAATGCTTATCAAGATGATGCGAATGTTTGGTATGAAATGGTTTATGCCTATCAAGAAGCTGCGTTAAATAGTGGTGCATCTATTCCGATTCTATATGGCGTTGATGCCATTCATGGACACAATAATTTATATGGTGCAACTATCTTTCCACACAATATCGGACTCGGTGCTGCTAACGATCCTGAATTAGTCTATGACATAGCAAAAGCAACCGCTGAAGAATTGCTCGCTACTGGCATTTACTGGAATTTTGCTCCAGCACTAAGTGTTGTTCAAAACATCAGTTGGGGAAGAACTTATGAAGGATACAGTGAACACAAAGAAGTTTTTGAAACACTTACCGAAAGTTCAATTAAAGGATATGAAGAAAATGGTGTTAGTGCAACCGCTAAGCATTATCTAGCAGATGGCGCTACATTAAATGGTATTGATCAAGGGGATGTTGACTTAAGCGAACAAGCATTAAGGGATATACATTTAACACCATATATAGAAGCTGTAAATGCAGGTGTTGATACTGTTATGATTTCATATAGTAGTATTAAGGGTCTTAAAATGCATGAAAATACATATTGGATTACAAATGTATTAAAAGAAGAGCTAGAGTTTAAAGGATTTGTAGTTAGCGATTGGAATGCCATTCATCAATTAGAAGGAAGCTATATTGAACAAATAACAAAAAGTATTAATGCAGGCGTCGATATGCTCATGGAACCTCAATCATGGAAAGACGCTATTGAGTCTATTGTTACAGCTGTTAACACAGATATGATATCTATGGATAGAATTGATGACGCAGTTTCTAGAATATTGAAAGTTAAAATTGAGCGTGGTCTTTTAGATGATCCATATAAGAGATTAGATATTTCATATGTTTATAACGAAGAACATAAACTTTTAGCAAGACAAGCGGTAAGACAAAGTTTAGTATTACTTAAAAACGATCAAGACTCTTTACCAATAGAAAAAAGTGAGACTATTTATCTCACTGGTGAAGCAAGCGATCATATTGGATATATGTCTGGTGGATGGACAACGTATTGGCAAGGTAATACTGCATCTGATATTGGTGTAGGAACTTCTATCAAAGAAGCATTTGATCTTGTAACTAAATCTAATGAAGGTAGTCTAACTACCAATTATCAAACTGCAACCACAGTTGTCGTTGTCTTATCTGAAAACCCATATGCTGAAGGGGCTGGGGATAATCAAGACTTAACACTTGATTCACATACTGCTAGTACTTCTAATTTAGATGCACTAAAAGTAGCTCAACAAGCTTCTCTTGATGGTAAAAATGTGATTGGTATATTAATTAGTGGTAGACCACTCTTATTAGAGGGATACCTTGATTATTTTGATAGTTTCGTAGCTGCTTGGTTACCAGGCAGTGAAGGTGGGTTAGGCATCGCCGATGTGTTATTTGGTGATTATGATTTTACTGGAAAACTTTCATATACTTGGCCAAAAACGATTGATCAAGTAGGATACACGAGTTATCGTGAAGATTATGACGAAACAGCAGTAGAATTTCCATATGGATATGGATTAACCTACGCTTAATCTATACTAATAAGGATCGATCGTGTATAAATCACTTGGATCTAGTCTTGATTTTTTTAAAGATAAATATACTTGGACTGAAAAAAAGATCGCATAGATGGCATAAACACTACCTAACAATTTATTAACCATGACTCTTAGCTCTATCATTTGATTATATGATTCTAAATTAAATGTTATGGCTAAATCTAGGTCAAAAGACATATCTTTTGTTGATATGATTCTGTGATTTGATAGTGGATCAAATAAAATAATAGATTGATTATCATATGATGGATTTAAACGGTAATCTACATCTCTAAGGTCATCTATATCTTGATAAGTTTGATAGGAACCATGAATGTGTTCTGTTCCTGTGTATTCACCTTCAGATGTTAACTTAATAATAAATAGTTCATAGGGTAAATCTCTACGAATATTATCATATTCTTGAGCTAAGATGAGTAGGTTATCCTGCTCATCTTTTATTATATTTCGACTCATTATTATAAAAGGATAACCGTCGATATCTCTTTGATTATACGTAAATGGTGTTTGCCATTCTATCAAAGAAGTTTGAAGATTTATTTGACTAACAAGTGATGTATGAACAGACATGCCATTTTCTTTGAGTGAAAATATATTATTTTTCTGTGATAATAAATTACCAAAAGATTCAATAACATATAACTTTTGATCAATGATTGTAAAACTTGTGATATAATGATCAGATGTTTTTTGCCATAATAATTGACCATTTTCATTAATTGCATAATATATATGATCTATTAATACGTAATGTATACCGTCTTCATAAAGTAGTGTATCCATATAAGCATCATTGTAAATACCTGAATAGACACCACCTATTAAAGAATCGTCAAAATTGAAATGCCAATCATCATTCAAATCAGCATCTAAGTGAATTAGAACACTTCCTTGAAAGATTTCCGAATATTTAAGTGTAACTCCACCATCTAAAGTGGTTATGATTTCAAAAAATTCGTGTGCATCATGGGGTGAGTAGTTATAATCAGTTAAATCCAGTTCGATAATATCTGTTATTACGCCTAAAGGATCGATAACTAGTAGGCCAACACCATATGATTTTGTATTGATATCTATATATTTCCCAAATGCGATGATGTTTTGATCATTTCCAAAGGTAATAGCTCTAGCATCGAATTTTTTGTTATCAAAAACCATTGTTCTATCGATTGAATCATAACCACCAATTGACCAAATTTCATTATCTAGATGATCATACAATGATATTTCACTAACTATATTATCTAGATTGATTCCACAAGTAGGGCCATAAATATAATAACAGTTCATATAACCATTAGAATAGGAAGTTAAGTAATTACCATTTGTTGTGACTTCATAATCATAAAGACTATATAAATCTTTATTATAAGGTAAGGTTGTGTTTGTTAAAGATTCACTTGATATGGTTTTATTGATATCAAGTTTTGGAATTCTATATAAAGGTATAAAGTTAATCATAAGTGTGACTACAGTTAAAAAACCCAAAACTGATATGAATAAAACAATAGGTCTTATCAATTTTTTCTTTTTATGCATTAAGAGTACTTGATTGACTTCGTGTTCATAATATTTTGTATAGCCTATAAGAAAAGAACTAAACATGATTACAATTATGCCTAATAAAATATAAAAAAGTGTCATAAGTCCCTCCTAATATCCAATGAAATTTCTAAATCTTTTACTATAATTTCTAGAAACAGAAAGCAATTGCTTGTTGCTCATAACTAAATGTATTCTTCCGTTAATATAAGGCTTTAGTTTTTGGATTTCTTTTTTTGCGATGATCGTTGATTTATTGATACGTACGAAATCTTGATTGCTTAGTATGGATTCTATCTCATAAAGTTTTTCTTTGACTTTATAGACTTTCTGATCTGTATTTAAAAATACATCATGACCATAACTCTCAATATATATAATTTTAGAAATATGGACCATTTCATATTGATTGTTATGATACCCAAGGATATGCTCTTGTACATTATCTGTTTCTTTAAAGATTAATGATGCATCTTCTGAAATGACAAAACCAGCTTTCTCAAGCTTTTCTTTATATAATTCATAATTTTCAGGTTTGCTTATGATTCGTACTTTCAAAAAATCCACCACCCTTGTAAATTATTATACATAAACCATCATGTTTATGTTAGTGCATTTTCATATGAAGTCATATTTAATGCATAAAAGGTATAAAAAACTAGTTCTTATTAAATATAGAACTAGTGTGATATGTCTATTAAAAAAACATTTAACTTTTTAATGCGTCACCTATAGCAAGTAAAATAGCTTTTGAACTATAAGTAGCCCCAACAATATAATCAATTTCTATGGATTGTTCTAAAATAACATCATTAATAATTAACTCACCATCTTCACCTTGTCCATTTTTATGTTCTAAGATAACAATGTCTGTTATTTGGTGATCTAAAACAGTTACTTCAACTTTTACAGATATTAAAGGAATTGCATACTGACCAAGATATGTGCCATCTTCAATGGAAGTCAGATCTATTTCTGGAAGTTCTTCAGCAATTAAAACCTCAATACCTTCATTCATTTTATTAAAAACGATAACACCAATAACCACCATCAAAATGATCGTGATTAAAAAAGCAATTGAAATTCTATATTTCTTACTCATGGTATGCATCTATCATTTGGCTTATGATACGATCTTTCTTTTTACTCTTCCAGTTTACAGATGTCATTTGTCTTACAACACCGTGCTTAGATTCAATAATTTTTTTCATTTGTTTTAAAGAGCTATTACCACCCATCCAAGCAAATGGAAAAAAGTGTGTGATAAAAAGATCAATTGTTTTCCCACTATAATCTTTAACTTGTTCTAAATATGCCTTCATGATCTTAGAAATTTGAAAGCCATGTACAGGTGTTGCAAATACAACATAATCATAGGCACTAAAATCAGGTATTTCAGTAAGTATAGGATTCATAACATTTGGATCATCTGACTGAGCTTTAATTTCTAGTAAATCAAAATCTTTTAATTTTTGTGCAACTTCTTTGGTATTTCCAGTTTTTGAATAATAAACAACACATTTTTTCATTTTTTTATCCCCAATCGTAAAATCTAGATATACTTTATCATATTTATTATAAAAAAGAAAGATGATACAATTCATAAAAGAAATTAAAATATTGTTGATAAGTGTTTAAATATCACCATAAACTTGGAATATCAAAGCGTCCATATTGTTTTTTTACAATAAATGTAATAAGATATATTCAATAAAGAGGTGATACAATGAAGTTTTTATTTAAAATCTTAGTTATACCGATTTTATCAATCGTGGCAATTCCATTAATCACATTAGCTGTATTATACAAAAGTGTAGATATTCCAGTAGATGATTTTACATCTGATGGAGATACTGTCTTAATTGCAGATATGGTATCTGAAGAAATGGATACATTTTTAGAAAGTAACACAAATGAATCAGAAATTACATTAGGTATTGCTCAAAAAGAAGCAAACCTATTATTAAAAGAACAATTCACATCTATGAATGCATCATATCTTGATGAAGATGCAACAGATGATTTAAAAAATTATGTCATTAAAGAAGATATGTATGGCTATCAAGGTAGCTGGGTACGATTCATTGATGATAAAGTAGAAATAGAATCTGGCGCACATGTTTTTGTTTCTAGTTTCACATTTAAAACTAGATTATTAATTACATTTGAACTTGAAGCATCAACAGAAGAAATTATTTTAACTCTTGATAAATTAACCATTGGTAATTTACCACTTGCTTGGGCATTTGGGGTTGCTGATTGGGCTGTTACACAAATCACAGGTAATGATTTATCAGAAATGATTAACTCACAACTCAATGGCATGGCAACTTTTGATCCGACAACTAGAGAAATTAAAGTTGATGTACAAACATTAGTTGATTCTCAATTTGAAGATGACCCTCAACAAGCTGCATTAGTTAATTCTCTCATGGCATTTGTTGATGAAAATGAGTTATTAGAAATTGGATTTACTGAAGGTAGTTTTGATGCAAGCCTTGCTTTAGGTAAAACAAAAGATGATTCACCACGCTTTGAATTAGATGATAATGATAAGATCGTTGATGATGCAGATATGCAATCTATGTTAGAATCTAAAGCGACTGCACTTATCTTATCAACATTAACAACCACAACTAATCCATATATAGAATTTGATCAATTAACATTAAATAGAGTATTAGAATATATGTTAAGAGAACAACAAGTCTCACCGGGAGTTATTCAAGAAGTTGTATTATTTGAAGATTATCAAATGAACGCTTATGTGCCATACATCACCATGGATGGCGAAGAGTTTATGGTTAATATTCCACTGAGAATATTTGAAATTGCAGAACCTACAAAAGAATTTGTAACTATTATCAAAATTGATGCAGCGCCTTCTATGTCAGGTAGCGATTTAGTTATTACACTAAATGAGTTAAGTGCTGGTGAAGTTACAGTATCAAATGAACATGTTGCTAATATCTTAACGATGTTAGGTGATAGTGATTTAATCGTTGATGGACAAATTGTTCTTAAAGATTTTGATCAACAAATGAATCAAGCAGGTATGTCTATTGATTCGGTAGTTGTTTTAAATAGTCAATTACGTATGTATGTTGAACTAAGTGATTCAATCCCATTACAAGACATTCAAGATACTATCCAAGATGTCTTAACAGGCGTTAATGATAACCCTGATATTCCTGCAGAAGTAGGAGATGCGATTGATGATGTATTAGATAGTCTAACAGACCCATCAGGCGACCCAGAACAAGCTGTAGAGGATTTCCTTGATACGTTTGAAGGTTTAGATGATGATGAACAACAAGCTGTCTATGATGCCTTAGTAGATGAATTTGAAAACACTGATTATTCACTAGATGAGATTTTAGGTTTATTACCTTAATATTTGAATCTTATATAAAGCTTAGTTTTAGCAAACTAAGCTTTTTTATTTATTTAATAGGAAATTCTATTTAGACCTTTTATCAAGTTTATAAAAATGGTAAAATAAAGGTATCAATAACATTTCAAGAAAGGGGGAACTTTTATGCGCTATAAAGCCATAAAGACGAA
>JBAZCK010000015.1:0-33942 GCA_041654955.1 Acholeplasmataceae bacterium
GCTTGAAGTGCATATAATATTGATCTAATAGGTGCTTTTCCTGAACCACCAGCAATACATATCATATCTTTATTAGAATCTTCTCTTAAGAAGAAATCGCCATAAGGACCAGTAATAATCATCTTATCGCCAACCTCTAAAGCTTTATGTACAAACGTAGTTGCTTGTCCATTTGGTACTAGTCGAATAATCAATTCTATTTCAGTATTATTTTTTGGATCAGATGCAATCGAATATGCTCTAATCACATCAATACCTGGCACTTTGATTTGAACATATTGTCCTGGTTTGAAATCCATAGTTTTAGGTTCTATTAATTGAAATTTAACTAGTTTGATATCATATGTTAAATCTTTAATATATGATATTTTAGTTTTATATTCTTTTGCGTTAAGTAAACCTTTAGGGAGAATGATTTTCATATCTCCTTTAACCTTAACTTGACAAGATAATCTAACGCCTTCTTGTCTTTCTTCTTCACTAATAAATGGTTCTTCAGTTGGCTTTATGTTTCCATCACCGCCAACAAGTTTAAATTTACAAAATCCACATGTCGCTTTACCACCACATGCTGATGGAATAAAAATCTTTTCGTTTGATAGTGTATTTAATACGGTATCATCACCTTTAACAGGAATTTTAGTTTCATCATTAATCGTAATGACTTTTTCGCCACCACCGCCTAATAATTTTTCAACTAAAATTAAGATTAAGGAGATGACAACTAATACACCGATTAATACAATTGGAAGTACCCAGTTCATAACATCACGCTCCTTTTCTTATACTAAACCTGTAAAACCCATAAAGGCTAATGCTAATATACCTAAAACGATAAACACAATCGCTTTACCTCTTAAACCTTTAGGTGGATTACTAATTTTAGCCATTTTTTCTCTTAATCCTGCAACTAAAACAATTGCTAACATCCAGCCTACACCTGAACCAAACGAGAATGAAACTGTTTGAACAAATGTATAATCTCTATTCACGAAGAATAGTGATACAGCTAAAACGACGCAATTAACAGTAATTAGTGGCAAGAAAATACCAAATGCATTATACATTTTTGGAATAAATCTTTCCAAAAATATTTCTAACAATTGCACAACTGCTGCAATTGTAATAATAAAGACAATTAAACTTATAAATTCAGTATTTGTCGCTAATAATAATTGATAAATCGGATAATTGATTGCTGCTGTAATTGTAACAACAAACACAACTGCGATTCCCATACCCTTAGCGTTCTTAACGCTTGTAGATATCGCAATAAGCGGACACATACCTAAAATGAAAACAAGAGCAATATTATTATTTAATATTGATGAAATAAATAGTTCTATAACATTCATTTATGTATCCTCCTATATTTGTGTTTCGTAATTCTTTGTAAGGACTCTAATACCCCAGATCATAAGACCTAATACAAAGAAACCACCTGGCGCCATTGTCATAGCAACCCAATTAATCCAATTTGGTCCAACTACTCTTATATTTAAGAATGTACCAAAAGCTAAAATTTCTCTAACAGATGCAACAGCAATTAATACAAATGCATAACCAAGTCCACTAGCTAAACCATCAATTAATGAATATTTAACTGGATTTTTAGCTGCAAATGCTTCGGCACGACCCATGACAATACAGTTTGTAATAATAAGCCCTACATAAGCATCAAGTGAATCAGCGATTGCTGGAAAATAAGATTGTAATACTAGTTGAACTATAATAACAAATGTAGAAATGATAACCATATAAGTAACCATTCTTACTTTACCTGGAATAAAGTTTCTAATTAAAGAAACAGTTGCAGAACTTGCCATAACAACAAATGTTACACCAAGACCCATCGCTATTGCATTTTCAACTCGGTTTGTTACAGCTAATGCTGAACAAATCCCTAAAACTGCAATTGCAATTGGATTGTTAGTAGCTAGACCATCTTTTAAAATGTTATACCATTTTTTATATTTTATGCGTATCCATTTCATGATTGGTCGCCTCCTTGGTATGCTTCCCAAGCTTCACTATACTCTGCATAATTAGCATTTAATATGCCTTCAAATGCATTTGAAGTACCAGTAGCACCTGTGATCGCATCAACTTGGTTAGGCTCAGTTGCGCCTTCTTTAGTAACATCAATCTCTGGTGTCATTTTTACACCAACATAGTTATCTAAGTAGGGTCTTTCCGCAACCACACCACCTAAACCTGGAGTTTCTTCTTGTTGTAAAATAGAGACTCTAGCTATCGTTTCAAAATCAGATTCTAATGTTATGATACCAATAATTGGTCCCCATAATCCAGAACCTTCAAATTGATATGCAACTTTACCAGATGCTTCATGAATATAGAATGTATACTCACCAGATGTAATTTTTACTTCTTCATCAAAGACATCATGAATATTCGTGAAATTATACTCAACTTCAAACCCATCTAAAATCGCAGACTTTAATTTTGCTTCTCTATTTAATTCGATTCTATCTTTCGTAAGTGCATCAGCTCCAAGTAATAAAGCACTTGTTACAAGACCAAGCAAAACAATAAAAATAATCATTTTAAGATTTTGATTCATCTGCTGCACCTTCTTTCTTTTCTAATCTTTGTCTAAATTGGCTATCAATTAATGGTGCAACAGCACTCATTAAAATAATCGCAAACATAGTTCCATCTGGGAAAGTTGCCATAAATCTAATCACAACTGTAATTAAAGCTATACCAACAGCATAAATCACTCTTCCCCAAGGAAATATTGGTGCTGTCGTCTCATCTGTTGCTATAAAGACAGAAACGAGCACTAAATTACCAATAAATAATGTGTTAAAAGCATTGCTTGGAAAACCATTAATTCCAAACCAAATGCCTAATTGAGTAAACAAGAAGACACTTGCTAATAATGTAACTGGAATTTTCCAATCAATGGTTTTTAATGCAATTAGAACAACCCCTAAGATGAGAATACCTATTCTAAAAGTCTCACCAAGTGCTCCAGGAGCATCTCCTAGAATCATTTGCATCAATGTATAATCTGTACCGACTTGATTTGCTCTAACGAGCATTGTTGGAAAATATGCTGGAAATGATACTGTCACAAATAAAAGTCCAACAAGCGCTGGATTAAATACGTATTTACCACTACCTCCAAAAATACCTTTTCCAAAAAAAGAGCCAAAAGCTGATCCTACCGCAACCATCCAAACATGTTTCAATTCTAATGTGGATGGAATCAGTAATGTTAATAATAATGGGTATATCATCCAAGCCCCATCAAAATCAATTTTTCTACCTTTAGAAAACATGAGTTCTACTAAAAAAGCTGCAGCTAATGAAACAGCTGTAACAATGAGAACTTGATAACCAAAGATAATGGTGGCTGACAGCACTAATAAGGATAAAGCAATCGTCATAATCATGACATTTCTTTTTCCGAGTGCTTTTTTAATTACTGAATCATAGGTTTGAGTCATAAAGTCACCGCTACTTTCTATAAATATTTTTTTATTTAGGCAAAACACCTACTAAATTTAATTTTATTTTAACACAACACAGCGTGTTTTTTATATGTTGATGCTTTTTTAGTTGAATTCTAAACAAAACTAAATAAAAAAGCTAAAAGATGAAAGAAAAGACTTCAAATTTTAAACAATTGAAGTCTTTTAATTTATATTTTATTTTTCTTATTTCAATATCTTTTTTATGAGCTTTTCTTTATTTTTATCATAAGGTGGATATGCTAATTTCACATCAAAAAGAACACTCTTTTTTGTGAAAGTTTTTAAATGTGAAAATCCCTTAAATGAATATATACCATGATATCTTGCCATCCCACTATGGCCAACACCTCCAAAAGGTAGGTTAGTGTTTGCAACCTGCATGAGTGCTTCATTAATTGCACCATTTCCAAATGATAATTTCGTAAATACTTTTTTCATCATTTGTTTATCATTGGTAAATAAATATAGAGCTAACGGTTTTTCTTTTGTTTTAAGCAGTTCAATCACATGATCAATATGCTTAAAAGTTAAGATTGGTAAAATTGGTCCAAATATTTCTTCTTGCATGATCTTATCATCCCAAGTGACATTTTTCATGATGATTGGAGATAGAAAATGGCCATTTTCTTTTTGATCATATTCAAATATAATTTTTTCTTGATTGATTAGTCCTTTAAGTCTATCATAATGTCTTTGATTAACAATGTGTCCCATCTGATCAAGATCTGGATATTGTTTTTTGATCTCTTCTTTGACATACTCAATAAACTCATCATGAACTCTTTCATCAACATATATATAATCAGGGGCAATGCACGTTTGTCCTGCATTTAAAAACTTCGCAAACACAATGCGTCTTGCGGCTAATTTTAAATTCGCATCTTTTAAGACAAGGGTAGGACTTTTACCACCTAACTCAAGCGTTACAGGAATTAAATGTCGACTTGCCTTTTGATAAACAATCTTTCCAACTTCTGTACTTCCTGTAAAAAAGATATGATCAAATCTTAAGTCAAGAAGCTGACTTGTAATTTCCTTATCTCCAGTAACTACTTTAATATAAGACTCATCAAAATATTCATCAAACATTTTTAATAATACTTTTTCGGTATGAACTGTATATTCACTTGGTTTAATAACAACAGTATTTCCAGCAGCAATCGCTCCTATTAATGGTTCGATGACTAATTGAAATGGATAATTATAAGGTCCAATAATTAAAACACTGCCTAGTGGTTCATAAAGCATATAAGATTTTGAACCTAGCATAAATAAAGGTGTTTTAACCTTTTCTACCTTTATCCATTTCTTTAAATTTTTACTAGCATCTTTAATTGATTTATACACAAATCCTATTTCAGTTGTATACGCTTCGATAGATGACTTATGTAAATCCTCATATAATGCTTTGATGAGTTCTTCTTCATAAGCTTTGATTGCAATTTTTAATTGTTCAAGTTGTTTTTTTCTAAACTCATAAGATTTTGTTTCATCTTTCATGAAAAAAGTTTTTTGCTTATCTAATAAGTGTTTCATATAATCACTTCTCATTCTTTAAAATTTGTTTAACTACTTGTTGTCCAGACAATACAACCATAGGCATGCCGCCTCCTGGGTTGACACTACCACCTACAAAATAAAGGTTCTTATAAAATTTAGAACGTTTAGGTGTTTTAAATCCCATGTTTTTCTTTCTATCTGAGACAACACCATAAATAGATCCTTGATTAGAATAATAAGTTTCTTCAATAATCTCTGGTGTCCATAACTCTTCAGTCACAATATGTTTTTTTAAATCAGTTAATCCTATACGTTCTAATTTATCTATGACATGCTCCCTAAATTGCTTATACTCTTCTTCTGTAAAAGGATGATCTTCATCAATCACAGATATATGTGGAAGAATCTTTATGATTTCTGATCACCTTTTGTCCTAAGCTTTGATCAGACTTAATTGGGTCTACTAAATAAATGGTATAAAACGATATCTTTTTTTCTTCCAAATAGTATAAGCTTTTCTTAATGCTTCTTCCATAAGTTTTTCTTCAATCTGCATTCTTACATTTAGAATCATAAACATGATAACCATTGATACAATAGTCATCAACCAATTAGCAAAAAACAAAGGAACAGATATAGTGAGTAAGTACAATCCTAAATATAAAGAATGTCTTAATATACGATAAGGACCTTTACTCACAAGATTTTGATCTTTAGATACTTCTACATCTCTAGTAAAATATGTGCCTAAATAGATAATAGATATATAGCGTAGAACTAAACCTACTGGATATGTGAAAAGCGATAGATATATCCAAATCTTATCTAAATCATTATTTATTTTAAACCATCCTAAAACAGTAAATGTGATGGTTAATGTATGTGATATCAATAGAACACCTAATATTTTTAAAAATGTCTTAGTTTCATTTTTATCTTTGCCTTTAAAATGGGATGGGAATATAACAAACTCTAGAATCCATAATATTGTAATGACATGAAACAAGATAAATTCAATACGATCAAATTGAAATAAAATAGACATCTTAATGCCTCACATCTTATAAATTACTTTAATTATACCAAATATAATGTATGTATCTATTCTAATCACTCTTTTATAAATAAAAAAGTTGAACTCAAAATGAATTCAACTTTATCTTTAAATCTTTAGATTGCACATTTCTCATAAACACAAGATGGATCGCTACATTGGATACAACCTTGTTTTTTGATGAGTACACCACCGCAAAGTGGACATAATTCTTTTTCAATCTTTTCAGGTGTATATCCTGATTGTGAAACACTAATGTGTGTTACATATTCTTTAGCTTCATTTTTAATCTTATTAAACCATTTCTCTTCAACATGAAGATGTGGTGGCGTTGCTGGATTTAAATCTTTCGTGTCTTCATTAACACCAGCTAAAATACCAATCTTCGCACAACGATCTCTAAAAACGGTTGCACCTTTAAGTCCTTTAGACCATGCTGTTGTATAGATATTAACAACATCATCAATGGTTGCGCTATTTGGAATATTAAATGTAGATGATATTGCAGTATCTACATATTTTTGAATTGTTGATTGAACATTTGCACGATCTTCAAAATCAATATTTTGAGATGTAATTAATGCCCAAGCAGGAAGATCATCTGGTTCAACTTGCATCGCTTTAGCTAGTGCAAGTGGTGTTTTTTCCCATACAGTAATTGTCTTTTCTTCTTCAAACATACTTACAATTCTTCTTGTATAATTGATTTGGAAGAATGGCTCAACACCGCCACTTACACCTAGTATATTAGAGATAGATCCCGTAGGAGCGATACTTAATAATCTTGAGTTTCTCATGCCGTATTGTTTAACTAGTTCATCAGTGTCTTTATCGATTGCTGTTTTATAAAATGTTGAGTTTGATACTTTATCGTAATCAAATCTAGGGAAGATACCTTTATCTTTAGCATTTAAAGCACTTGCTTTAGTTGCTGTATTAATCATTCTTCTCATCAACTTGTCTAAGAAATCTAAAAATGGTTTTGATCCATAAGGTAACTTCATAGATAGCGCAACATCTGCTAATCCCATAACACCTAATCCAATTTCACGATATTCAGTTACGTGTTTTCTTTGTTCAGGAAGTGCATGACGATCACCTAAAAGTGTTAGTAACTCATCAAGTGCATAAATCATTTCTGCCGTTACAAAATCAAAGCGATCAAAATCAAAATAAGCTTCATCAGTAAATGGATTTCTAACAAACGCATTTAAATTGATACTACCTAAATTACATGAACCATGAGCCATAAGTGGTTGTTCACCACATGGATTAGTTGCTGTAAATCTAACATCATCATATTCACTTAAGAAATGATAATCATTCATATGATCAATGAACACAACACCTGGATCACCCATAGTATGTGCTGCATAACCTACTAATTTTAATAAAGCTTTAGCGTTAACTTTTTTCTCTATTGTTTCGTAAGGTGTTTCAAAATTCATCACCCAATCTTTATCTTCTTTAGCAGCTTGCATAAAATCATCTGTTAAAGCGATAGAAATATTTGCACCATTAACTTTATTTAAATCAAGTTTTGTTGTAATAAAATCAATGATATCTGGATGATCGATATTTAAAACTAACATTAATGCACCACGTCTAGCGTCTTGTTGTGTGTTTAATGTTGTATGAGAATATTTTTCAGCAAATACCATCACACCAGGTGTGGTATTACTACTGTTGTTTACTTTTGCACCTTTAGGACGAATATTTGATAAATTCATCCCTTGACCGCCGCCATAACTATATGTTCTAGCGATTTGATAATCTACTTTATAAATGCTTTCTAAACTATCTTGTGGATCTTCTGTCACATAACAATTAGAACCGGTGATATTACCATCTCTACCAATAGCGTATAAATTACGCCCACCAAAAATAGCTTCTTTTTTTCTTAGTATTTTTTCTAAAGATGATCTACCTAGGCTAATTCTTTTTAAGAAAGCTTTTTTATCTTCACCTTTAATTAAATACTTTTGTAAAATTAAGTCTTGTCTTTCATCGTTATCTGACCATGGATGTTCACGATCATGTTTTTGTTTTTCACGATATTTTATATACGCTCTAGCAGCATCATACGCTTTAGATTGCATCAAAAAGTCTTCAACATCATCTTGAATTTGTTCAATATTAATGTCTTCGTCTTTCTTGTATTTGTTCGTGATCTTTTCTGCTTGTTTTTGACAATCTGCTAAAGTAAAGTTTGCACCTACCCCTTTATAGGCTTTAAACATCGCTAAAGCAATTTTGTTAAAATCAAATAGTTCTTTAGATCCATTTCTTTTTACTACATACATACTTAACACCCCTTAATTTTCTATACTAGCATTGTATCATATATTACACTACTATTCTATGATTTTTTTAATGAAAATATTTTCATTCATAAGTACGATATATCTATATTTTTTCTAAACAATTTGAACTATTTTTGAAACCTATTACATACATTATATTCATATGTGTTTTTAAGTTCAAAGTATTTGCTTAAAGAAAAAGCGATACAAAAATTATAACTTTGTACCGCTTAAGCTAATATTATTTAAAAGTTTTTAAAACTTCTACATATATAAGCTCTAATAATGATGTTTCATCTAAATCCATTTGGTCATTAATAAACTGAAATAGTAGTCCAGTAATTAAAGCTTGAATCACGTATCCTCTTGTTTTTTGATACTCAATATCGCTTTTTAATATATTTTGTTTCACACCGAGTGTGAAAATGTCTAAAAATCTTTCTTCCATTTTATTCTTTATTTCTATTAGTTTTTGGTCGATAACTTCATCATTCATATAGCTAATATGTTTTTGTTGACTAAAAATAGTTTCTACTAAATTTTTAGCATCTTTCATAGCATTGAGTATTCTTTGAATTTGCTCAATAAAAGTAGCTTTAAAATTTTGGTACTCTAAAGGTTTAAAAAGGATTTTTTCATATTCGTTTAACATATAAAAATATGTGTCACATATAAGTTGTTCCTTATTTTCAAAATACTCATACACCGTAGATTTACCAATATCTGCATGTTTAGCAATTTCAGAAAGTGATACTTGAGAGACATCAACATTTTGTTTGATATAGTTGATCACTACTTCGATGATTCTATCCTTCGTTTGCAATGTCATTTTCCTCCATGATCATCTTTTTACGATTAAAGAGTGCATAAATTGCTGGAACAACCACAAGTGTTAATATGGTTGCGTAAATTAGACCTCCAATAGCAGTCACTGCCATAGGCTGTAATAATTCAGATCCTTCTCCAACACCTATCGCCATAACAAATAACGCTAAAATAGTCGTTAATGCTGTCATAAGGATAGGTCTTAATCTTGTCTTTCCTGCCTCAACGATAGATGCTTTAATAGTTAAACCTGTTGCTCGTAATTTATTGATATAGTCAATTAATACAATACCATTGTTCACAACAACCCCGACTAATATAATTAATCCCATGATTGAAACCATCGATAAATTCATACCTGTCATAAGTAATGCTAATAGTCCTCCTGTAAATGCTAAAGGAATCGTTGCAAGTATGATTAGTGGATATAAAAGTGATTGGAACTGAATAGCCATAATCATATATACAAGTAAGATTGCTACAATCGCTGCTAAAGATAAATCTTCGACAGCTTGCATGATTTCTTCATTCTCACCAACTAGTTCTATATCATAACCACCACCATAAGTAGCAAACTCATCATCCATATAATCATTAACTGCATCAATCACACGCCCACTGACAACTGTTACATTAAATCCTTCTTCGATTTGAGCTGTAACTGTTAAATATCTATTAGTTCCATCTGTATAAATGGTTTGAAATCCAGTTACTTTCTCAATCGAAGTTATACTATCAACTTCATTGTTTAAATCAAATAATGGTGCTAAAGAAAGTGATTCTAATGTTGGATTTACCATATCCATAGGATTCATCACAATGTTTCCGTTATCTACTTTTAAATATGGATTGACAATAAATTTTCTTGGTGTACCATCAACATATGTTGGCAACAAGAAATTAGGAACATAGATACCTATACCATTTTCTTCTACGAAAGCATCAATCATTTGTCTAGTTGCATCATCAAATAATCTAATACCACTTAAAAATGTTTGATAATCTCCAAAAGACTCAAGACTCAAACCTTCTAATGATTCGCTTGGTATTTCTAAATCATATGAAACACCTTCTATTTGTACTGTTAAAGATTCATTTGATGTTAATCCTTCTAAATTGTCAAACAAGTACGCAATATTATCTTGGACATCTTTTTGAGTCAATCCCAATGCAATCGCATTTTCTTGTTTGATAGTTAATTTAACATTATCAGAACCTTGACTAACTCCATTATCTATTTCAACAACATGATCAATGTCTTCTAAAATAGTTGTTAAATCGTTTGCGATATTTTCTAATGTTAATAGATCATATCCACTAACTTTGATCGCAACTCCTTGACTTCCTGTAAGCGCACCTGCAGAATTTTGAGCTTGAACATTAAATTCTAAAATATCTGCGTTCGTCATATTTTCTATTTGATCATAATCAAAGGTTTCTAAAATATCTAGAATAATTTGTTCGTTTTCAATGGTTGATAATTTTCTATTATCTTTTAAATTAATAGAAAAATTGATACCACTACTTGATCCAAACATGCCCATCATTTGCATACCTGAACCACTAGATCCAATATTTACTGCCACAGTATCTATATCTTCAATATCTAATAACTTTATTGTTAATTGATCTGCTAGATCAGCTTTACTGTCAAAAGTTGTTAAACTTTGAGTTTCAATGGTAACTTCAATACTACCTTCATCTGACTCTGGCAATAAAATAAAACCTTTTTGATAAACAAAGAAAAACGATCCACCAAGTAAAAGTAACACAACAATCAATGTAATAGCTTTATGTTTAAGTGTAAACAAGACTGAAGATTCATACCAAGCTTTTAATTTATGAATTACCTTACCTTCTTTAACTTCTTTTTTATCATTTAACATCTTAGCACTCATAGATGGTACTACAGATAATGCAATCACCAAACTTGCACCTAAAGAGAATGCGATCGTTAATGCCATCGACATAAACACATCACTAATTAGTCCTTCAACAAAAATTAAAGGTAGGAATACAGCGATCGTAGTTAACGTTGAAGCTGTAATAGCACCTGCTACTTGTTTTGCACCTTCTACAGCTGCTTCAAATCTAGATTTACCTTCCCCAATCATTCTATAAATATTTTCAATGACGACGACTGCATTATCTACAAGCATACCTATAGCTAAAGCAAGACCACCCATTGAAACTAGATTTAAAGTCACGTTAGAAAAATACATCAACATGAAAGTTGCTATCACTGAAATTGGTATTGCAAGGCCAATAATCAATGTCGGTTTAATATCTTTTAAAAATACAAATAAGATAAGGATAGCTAAAATACCACCAACAATAATATTTTGAACAACAGAACTAATTGACGTATTTATATACTCACCTTGATCAAGTAAGACCATATATTCTGCATCTGGATTAGCTTCAATAATTCTATCTAGGGTTGCTAAAATATTTTCGGTTACATCAGTAATCCCAATATCATTTTGTTTTTGAAATGATATTTGAATGCCTTGTTCACCATTAATTTTTGAATAACTATCTTCAGATGCATCTATATATTTAATACCATCTTCTATAGCTAAATCAGACAATCTAATTACATCTGTTCCATCATAAGTGATTGCAAGGTTTTTGATTTCATCAAGGGTTTGTGGTTTATTACCCAAATATAGCATTCTTATTTCGCCATTATCTAGTGCGACACCAATAAGCCCACCAATATTTTGTTCTTCAATCAAAGATAATACTTCAGCTTGTGATAAGCCATATGTATTTAGCTGATCATCATCTAATCTTACTTGTAAGACTACATCTGCAGAACCAGATATTGAAACATCTGCAACACCTTCGATACTGTTAAGATCTGTGATGATTTCAGTTTCTATCCATTCAGTGTTTCTAATTAGTATTTCTTCATCAGTTAAGTTTTCATCATATGTCTTAAATAACGTCACTGTCATTACAGGTAACATATCTGGAGATATACGTAAGATTCTCGTATTTCCCACATTTTCTGCAAAAGATATATTATTTAAGTTTTCTCTCATCTCTATGACAACACTGTCCATATTTGTGCCATCTGCAAAAGTGATGATTGAAATCGCAAAATTTTCATAACTCATTGATTCTACTTCTTCAAAGTTACCAATGGTAGCCACACTAGATTCAATCTTATCAGTGATCTCTTTTTCAACCGTCTCAGGATTTTCCCCAGGATAAGTTGTCATTGTCACTACATATTGTAGGTTAATATCTGGAAATAATGTTAAAGGCAGTTTAGTTAGAGAATACGCTCCTAACACGATAATAATCAACACGCCCATTAATACAGTAATTGGTTTTTTTACACTATAATTGCTCATAAATGTCTCCTCATATAATTTTTACCGACCGACCGTTCGGTCGGACCCAAAAAAATTATATCAAATCCTTAATACATATGCAACATTTTTGTATCATTCCACGAAATAACATAATTTCCATTTGACTTTATCTTTTATCATAATTCATGTAAACTCTTTATGAGAGGTGAAATTATGAAATTTGAAGATCGCATGCGCATATATTTTAAAAAACATCCTGTAACCTCAGTGTTACTTATATTAAATACTCTTATGTTTTTTGTCGTCTTATTTAATGGTGGCTTTTCTAGTGAATCGTTAATCATAAATGGTGGGTTAGTTCCTAGGTTAGTAAGTGAAGATAATGAGTATTATCGCTTATTATTAGCTATGTTTTTACATGGCGGATTATTTCATTTTCTGATGAACTCTTACTTCTTATATTTTCTAGGTGGTTTTACGGAAAGACTTTTAGGAAGTACAAGATATGCAATTATCTATATGCTTAGTGGTCTAGGATCATCTGTAGCAGTTTGGTTGTTCAGTGACCCTGATATAGTCACCATTGGAGCAAGCGGTGCTTTATATGGTATTATGGGCGGATTATTAATATTAACATTTTTAAAACCAAATTGGTTTTCACCATATGGCATTAGATCTATTCGTACGATATCATTAATCAATATTATCTTTACGTTTGCATTAGGTGGTATTATAAGTACTTGGGGACATATCGGTGGACTAGTCGCTGGTATCATCTTAACTTATCTATTTATACCTGACTTACCCAATAGTAGAGAAAGATATCAAAGCCATACAAAACCAAATCAATATGACGATAGAATTATCATTGATATGGATGACGTAAAGGATGATGATATTTACACTAACTAAACTATGTTGCTCATAAGTTGCTATATTTATATTTATTAGTATAATGAAATTAGGAGTGTGATATGATGAATAAAAAAATTCAAAGTTATTTACCATTATTTTCTTTAGTATTTAGTTTACTTTTATTATTTATGGCATTTTTAAATGCATTATCCGTTGATGGTGAACCCATCATGAATGGTATTAAAGCTATCTTTGGTGGAAACATTGCTTCAGTAGGTGATTTTGCGAGTGCTGATGTAACATTTAGTTTATTAAACTTTATAGCATTCTTCTTACCAGCAGTCTTATCTATAGCAATCGCAATTTATGGTGTGAAAAACCAGAAACCAAATGCGATAAAACTTATTCTGGGACTATTGGTAGCCATTTCTTTTGTATTATCAGTGGTTTTAATTTCTACATTACCAACAAATACAAAAGCACTTATCAGTATCTTTGGTGGAGAAACATCATTTACTTATGAAGGTGCTGCCTTAGGTATAGGTGCAGTCTTAGGATTAATATTTGCAATTTTAGGTTCTGTAACCTCTATACTATATAGCGTCTTACAATTACAAAAATAAGCAAAAAAAGAGCGAAATTTTCATTTCAGCTCTTTTTTTATGCTCTTAACTATTCTGTTCTTAGTGCTACTACAGGATCTCTTTTAGCTGCTATTCTGCTTGGGAATAATCCAGCAATCAATGTTAATAATGTAGATAATACAATTAGATATAACGCATGTGTTGGTAATAACGATGCAAAATTTTCAACATCCACAAATCTTTCAACAATAATATTGATCGGAATAATTAATAAATATGCAATTGAAATACCAAATAAACCTGCTGTAAATCCTATGAGTAATGTCTCTGCATTAAAAATTCTTGAAATGTCTTTCTTACGTGCACCTAAACTTCTCATAATACCAATTTCTTTAGTTCTTTCTACAACTGATACATAAGTAATGATACCAATCATCACTGATGATACAACAAGTGATATTGCCGCAAATGCTGCGAGTATAATAGTAATTGTATTTATTAAAGAAGAAATCGTTGATGAGATTTGCTCTGCTAAATCAGTATAGATAATTTGAACAGCTTCATCTTTATCCACATTATACTGATCGATATACGTTTTAATCTCATCTTTATATTCAAATGATACAGGATAAATATGTGCTGCAACTGGAGTTGCATCTCCACCAATCATTCTGATCACTTGATCATATGTCGTTAGCGAATTAAATGCTGTTCCAGTTAATACATTCGTCTCTGGACTAGCTAATTGAGCAACAACAACATCTGAATCTTTTTCAATATTAAGTATATAATCTGTGAGAGCTGAAGTGTAACCAATGCCTGTATCTAATATTTCTGAAGATGCATCTTCATTCACTCTTAAAATGCCTGTGATTGATAAAGTAATTGATGACTCATCTAAATACATTTGTTCATAATCCGTATTTGGTATAAAAACATCATTAACTTCGTTATAATAAACATTATTTAAAACTGATTTAAAAGTTCTACCAATAAGATCACTTGATTGATAATCATCTTCTATATTAATCCCTAAGTTTTCTAATAAAGCAATGTTCATTCGATTTCTTTCATCAACAATTAAAACAACTTCATCATAATTGTCTGGATAAGATCCAAATAATACATCATATTGCGATTCTATAAACGTTTGATTGTTAGGAAGCTCATTAAAATATGAACCGCCTCCAAAAAACGAACCGCCAGAGCTTGATGTTTGTACTCTAATAAATGAACCATTATCAGATAAATTAACAAGTTGTAACATAAGACCTCTTGTATATGAAATTGAATTATATAACGTTTCATCCATCTGCTCTAAATATTCAATAAATTCATCTGTAATGATATTTTGATGTTGTGTCAAACTAGATGTTTGATCATAAGGATAAAAAACATCATCGTCAATAAACTCTAAATCTGGTCTAGGGTTTGTAACTTCTTCTGGAGGACCAAAAGATATGACGGTCTGATCGATAGTTATCGGAAACCCCGCTAAAGCATCTGATTGTATGTTATTTGTGTATGTCGTCATCCCATTTGAAATTGCTAGAACTAAAGCGATACCGATAATACCGATACTTCCAGCAATAGCTGTAATAATAGTTCTTCCTTTTTTAGTCAAAAGATTTTTAAAACTTGTCTTAATCGCTGTTAGATAAGACATGGATGTTTTTTGATTTTTTAACTTTTCTTCTTTATCCTTATTTACTGATTGACTCGGTCTAGAGTCATCAGTAACAAGTCCATCTAAAAGATGAACAATACGATCACTATAAGCTTCTGCGATTTCAGAGTTGTGTGTAACCATGATAACTAAACGATCTTTTGAAATCACTTTAATGAGTTCCATGATTTGCTTGCTGGTTTCACTATCAAGTGCTCCTGTTGGTTCATCAGCTAAAAGTATTTTAGGATTGTTAACAAGTGCTCTAGCAATCGCAACTCTTTGCATTTGCCCACCTGATAATTGATTTGGTCTTTTATGCAGATGATCATTTAAACCAACGTCTACTAAAACTTTAGTTGCACGTTCTTTTCTTTCCTTTGCAGATACACCTGATAATCTTAATGACATTTCAACGTTATCTAAAACTGATAAATGACTGATTAAGTTATAAGTTTGAAAAACAAAACCAATGGTAGCATTTCTATATGCATCCCAATCTTGATCTTTAAAATCTTTTGTTGACTTACCTTCAATGAGTAAATCTCCTGATGTATAGCGGTCAAGACCACCGATTAAGTTTAATAATGTCGTTTTCCCACATCCCGAAGGACCCAATATAGAAACAAACTCATTATCTTTGAAATTAAGATCTATACCTTTTAATGCCGGAAATGGTTTCCCTGCTAACATATAGTCTTTTTTAATATTTTTTAAGTCCAACATGTTTTCACATCCTTTAATGAATACACACATTTTAGCATTAATAGTTTAATAAATTATAAATAACGCTTATGATTTTTATAAATAACACGTTTACACATAATCATTTATTATATCTAATAATTTTTGAAATCCAGTCTTTAATTTTTCTATACTTAGACCTGAATAACCTATGACTAAATCGATAAATGAATCTTCTTGTTTAGTGTGTTTTTTAAAAGATGTAGTACTTTGAACATATATATCATGATTTTTAAAATTTCTAAGCAAATCATCTTCTTTTACATTGACTTTAAATGATAAGATAAAATGAAGCCCTGATTCATAATGTTTGATCTCTATATGTTGATATGGTTTTATCATTTGCAGGCAAAGATCAACTTTTTGTTTATATATCTTCATCATTCTATGCAAATGTCTTGAAAAATATCCCTTGTTCATAAACTTATACAAGATATATTGTTCAAAATTTGGTACCGTGCAGCGATGATAATTAGATATGTTTTTAAAACTGTTTAGTAAATTCTTAGGTAGCACAACATAAGCAACTCTAAAAGATGGAGCTAATGATTTAGAAAATGTATTCATATAAATGACTTTATCTGATTGATCTAAACCTCTTAAGGCTTCAGTAGGTTTTCCTTGATATTTGAACTCACTATCATAATCATCTTCAATAATATATCTATCTTTAGATTGATAAACCCAATTTAAAAGTTCTTTTCTTCTTTGAATAGACATCATAACACCTGTTGGATATTGATGTGATGGTACAACATGAACGATATCTGTTTGAGATTCATGTAATTTTTTAACATTTAAACCAAATGCATCAACTTCAACAAGATTTGTTTTAATATCTAGTGATTTAAATAAATGATAAATTTTAGGATATGTTGGATCTTCAATGGTATAAGTTTTATCTCGTCCTAATATTTCTATGAGTAAATTTAAAAGCTGTGTCGTACTAGAACCAATAAATATTTGTTTAGGATCAATGTCAATGCCTCGATAAATTTCAATATGCTTTGCGATTTCTTCTCTTAACTCTAGTAATCCCATCCAATCGATATCATTGAGCATTTGCGGATGTTGTTCTGATAAAACTTCTCTTGCAAGTTTAGACCAAGTTTGATGAGGAAAATATTCTGTATCTACTTTACCCGTTGTAAAATCATATAAAAATGTATTATCTTTTATACCTTCAACAAATGATTCTTTAACATGAAAAGATGGTTTAAATAATGTGACTTTCTTACTTACAAAATAACCTTTTTTCTCAACACTATAGACATAACCTTCATCAATAAGTTGAGCATATGCTCTTTCAACTGTCAAAGGACTAACATTAAATGTTTCTGCTAGTCTTCTTTTAGAAGGCATTTTTTCATTTTCATTTAAAACATCTTTTTCAATTAAGTTTTTTAAATGATCATAGACTTCCTCATATAGATAAACAATCTTTGATTTCATATGCATCCCTCTATCTGGTATATAGTTTTTGTCTTAATCTGGTTATATAACTATACCAGTTTATATTATATACTATTTCTGTAATTATTAAAATGGAGGTATTAAAATGAGTAAAGAAAGATATCAATTAAACAAAGAATTAGCTCAAATGCTTAAAGGTGGTGTCATCATGGATGTATCAACACCAGAACAAGCAAAAATTGCTGAGGCTGCTGGTGCTGTTGCAGTGATGGCTTTAGAGAGAATTCCTGCAGACATAAGAGCTGCTGGTGGTATCTCAAGAATGAGCGATCCTAAACTCATCAAAGACATTCAAAAGGCTGTATCTATTCCAGTAATGGCAAAAGTAAGAATTGGCCATTTTGCAGAAGCTCAAATTTTAGAAGCACTTGAAATAGATTATATAGATGAATCAGAAGTTCTTTCACCTGCTGATGATACATATCATATTAACAAAAAAGAATTTAAAGCACCATTTGTTTGTGGGGCAAAAAATTTATCAGAAGCATTAAGAAGAATTGCAGAAGGTGCTTCAATGATTAGAACAAAAGGTGAACCAGGTACTGGTGATGTTGTACAAGCAGTCAGACACATGAGACTGATTCAAAAAGAAATTGCAGAAATTGCAGCGCTTAGAAAAGATGAATTATTTGTTTTACAAAAAACAATGGGTGTCTCATTAGATCTTATCGAATATGTTCATGAGCATAAGAAACTTCCCGTTGTTAACTTCGCTGCTGGAGGTATAGCAACACCAGCTGATGCATCTTTAATGATGCAGCTAGGTGCTGAAGGTGTCTTTGTCGGTTCAGGTATTTTTAAATCCGATAATCCAAAAAAACGTGCTGAGGCAATCGTTAAAGCAGTCACTAATTATAACAACCCTAAAATACTTGCTGAAGTTTCTGAAGATTTAGGTGAAGCTATGGTTGGTATTAATGAAGATGAAATCAAATTAATCATGAGTCAAAGAGGCATCTAATGAATATTGGTATTTTAGCACTACAAGGCGCTTTCATAGAACATCAACATAAACTTGATCATTTAAAAATTAACTCATTTTTCATAAGAAACAAACATGATTTAGAAAAACAAAAAGATGGTTTAATTATGCCCGGTGGTGAATCTACAGCAATGTATAAACTATTGGTTGAACTCGAGATGTTCGATGAGCTTAAAAAGCAAATCGCACAAGGTCTTCCTGTCTTTGGAACATGCGCAGGTTTAATTCTTCTAGCAAACAAGATAACATCACAAGAACAAGGATTTCTTAAAGTCATGGATGTGACAGTCACAAGAAATGCATATGGTAGACAATTATCGAGTTTTATTACTCATGATTTATTCAATCAAATAAGAATACCTATGACTTTTATTAGAGCACCTTACATAGAACAGACCGGACCTGATGTTGAAATCTTATCTGTTGTGAATCATAAAATTGTTGCTGCTAGAGAAAAAAATATGCTTGGCACTGCTTTTCATCCAGAGTTAACAAATGATTTAACCGTTCACAAATATTTTATTGAAATGATTAAAAATAAAAAGTGAAGCATTGTTTGGGAAACCAAACAACTTCACTTTTTTCTTTTTATTTAGATGAATCAATCATCAGTTTAACTAAATTATTAGAAAACTCAGTTGGATCTTCAATAGGTAGCCCTTCAATCAACAATGCTTGATGATATAGAAGTGATGCATATTCACCAATTTTACTTTGATCTTTACCATATACATTTTCAATTGCTTTAAATAAATCATGATCTGGATTAATCTCTAATATTCTTTCTGCTTTAACTTCTTGTTGATTAGGCATAGATTTCAATATCTTTTCCATTTCTAAGCTTAATCCTTCTCCAGAAACCAAGCATACAGGAGAATCTTTTAATCTAGCTGTAAGTTTAACATCTTTAACTTTATCTTTTAAAACTTTCTTAATCGCTTTTAAAACATCTTTGTGTTCTTTCTCTTTTGCTTTTAAATCTTCTTTTTTAGTATCATCTACAAAGTCAGCTTCACCTTGTTGTACAGACTTAAATGGAACATCATCATAATTATTTAAAATTTGAATCATAAATTCATCGATTTCATCTGTAAATAATAGAACTTCAGAACTATTTTCTTTCATAACATCCATTTGTGGAAGATTTAATATACTTTGTTTTGATTTACCTGTTGCATAGTATATTGCTTTTTGACTTTCAGGTTTTCTATCTAAGTATTCTTTAAATGTTGTATAGACATCTGATTGAGATGTTTTAAACATAATTAAATCTTTTAAAGTATCTTTGTGAATGCCAAACTGATCATAGATACCATATTTTAAATTATTCTTATATGCTTCATAAAATTCAATATATTGTTCTCTTTCATTTTTAAGCATGTTTTCTAATTCGCTTTTAATCTTCTTTTCTAAGTGAGATGCGATCATTTTGACTTGTCTATTTTGTTGTAATAACTCACGTGAAATATTTAAAGATAAGTCAGCTGAATCCACTAAACCTTTGATAAATTTAAAATGATCAGGAATTAACTCTTTATTTTTATCTTGAATGAAAACACCTTTTGAATAAAGTTGAAGCCCTTTTTCATATTTTTCACTATAAAAATCATACGCAGGTTTTTTAGGTATGAATAATAATGCAGTATATGTAAGTAATCCTTCTACTTTTGTATGAATAACTTTTAATGGTTCTTCATAATCACCAAATTGGTGTTTATAAAAATCATTCATTTCTTCATCTTTTATCTCAGATTTTTGACGTTTCCAAATTGGAATCATTTGATTTAATGTTTCTTTTTCTAATTTACTCTTTTTATCGTCGCCATGTTCTACCATCATGTTAATCGGATATCTAACATAATCACTATATTTTTTAACAAGTGATTTTATGGTATAGCTTTCTAAATAGTTTGAGTAATCTTCTTCATTGTCTTTATCATCTTCATGTAGATATAAAACAATCTTTGTGCCAATATCTTCTTTTTCAATCTCATCAATTGTATAAGATGATTCACCATTTGACGACCATTTATATCCCGTTTTTGAAAAAGGACTCTTTGTATAAACTTCTACTTTGTTTGAAACCATAAAAGCCGAATAGAATCCAACACCAAATTGACCAATGATATCTACTTCTTCTTTTTCAAGTTTCTCTAAAAATTGTTTTGATCCACTTTGAGCTATTGTTCCTAGATTTTCGATTAACTCATCTTCAGTAAATCCGATACCATTATCTCTAATGGTTAATGTTCTTTCATCCTTATTTGGTTCAATCCAAATTTCATAAGTATCAGATTCAACTTGATCGTCCGTTAGTGATACATAATGTCTTTTATCTATTGCATCACTAGCATTAGAAATTAATTCTCTTAAGAATATTTCTTTTTGGGTGTAGATTGAATGAGTCATCAAATGCAATAACTTCTGTGATTCGGTTTTAAATTTTTTTGTCTTTGACATATTATCGCCTCCATTAAAAATTGTAGTAAATTTAGTCATCTATGTCAAGATTTATATCTTTAGATGGTCTTGTTTTGGTTGGGTATCCGTGTATTCATCTGATTCTTATAAATAAAAACTCTAGAATATAAAAATTCTGTTACGAAATTTATAATCATTGTTCCTCCTATAACTATGAATCCATTTACACCTAAATTAGTAAATACTTCAACCCACCATGTAGAAAGAGGAGTAAATATTAAGTAGAAGATAAATATTTTTGTCATTGCGATTGGAACGTTATTCGCTGACTTAAATGTAAATCTTCTGTTTACTGTAAAATTCCATAATACTGACAAAATTAGACCAATTAAATAACTTGGTGATTCTTCAAAATGTGCAAGTTTAAACAAAATCGTAAAAGTTCCAAGTTCAATGATACCAGCTGATATTGAAAATCCTAAAAATTTTGCAAACTGCATGAAATTTTCTTTTCTTGTCATATATTCATAGTAATAAGTTCAATTTGGTTTTTTATCTCTTCGTTAACTTCTATATCCGAAATGTATTTTAAACTTGTGAATGCAGCTTCTATCAATGCTTCTTTCAGTGGTTTTTTAAATTTAGCTGAAACAAAGCCAGCCAGCAAAGCATCCCCTGCGCCTACGGTTTGTTTCACTTTAATATCTGGAACAGTAATTTTATAAATATGTTTGCTAGATACGTATATGCTGCCATGCTTACCTAGACTCACTAAAACTTCTTTAACACCTGAAGATACAATTGCTAAAGCCTCTTCAATAATATCTTGATCACTTGTAAGTTGTTTATTTGTATAGTTTTCTAATTCTTCTAAATTAGGTTTAATTAAATCCGGACAAGCCGACAAGCCTTCTTTAAACCAGTCTTTTGATGTGTCTAATACGATCATTTTGCATAAAGACTTTAATTGATTGATTAAGATTTTATAAACATCAATATCATAGTTGATTGGTGCACTACCTGAAATGATTAAAACATCATTTTTTTTAATCGTAGATTTTAACAACATGATTAATTCATCTAAATGGTTTAAATCAACAACAGGTCCTGCCTCATTGATTTCATAGCTTTGTTTATTTTTCTTATCATATAATTTTATATTTTCTCTTGTTTCTTCATTAATTTTTACAATTTGATAATCTATACCTGATTTAGATAATTCTTTGGTAATAAACTTTCCATGATTTCCACCAATAAATCCAGTCACAAAAGTCTTTTCATTCAAAGACTTTAAGACTCTTGATATATTAATGCCTTTACCACCAGCTAATCTGTATTTATGAACTATTTTTGATTGCTTATGCGCTTCTAAATGTTCAACTTCGATAAACGTGTCTACAGCTGGATTTAATGTCACTGTGATAAACATATAATCACCTCTTATATCTATTATATTACTTTATTGATGTTACATCAAAAGAAAACAGCACTTTGACATAATCAATCAAAGTGCTAAACTGTATTATCCATGAAATCAAATTTATTTTCTATCTTTCTAAATATTTTAATTATGATATAACTTATGATTAAATAAAAATCCGCGTCTTCAAGGCGCGGTTTTTCTCATCGCCTTCAAGGCTCATTACTGGCGACCCCCATTTGAGGGTCTTTTTATTTGCCCAATTGCCTATGTCACCCTTACTTACCAGTAAACGGGTCCTTATACTCTTTTAGACTTCTCTTGTCTTTTACTTGGTCTTCTAATTCTTGATTTCTGATGTAGTTCTCGACTGTTTTTTTGTTTAGACCTACGGTCGAAACATAGTACCCTTCTGACCAGAAGTGTCTAGTTCTTTTTACTGAATTCGGGTTAGAACAGTATAAGCAAAATACTCATGGTCGCCCTAAATCAAAATCTTCCATAGATGCTAGACTAAAGCATTTCATTAGTACAGACAAAAAAATGCTCAGCTACTTCTTAAAGTTTGGTCCAAATGTTGAAATTGTTAAACCCGATCGAACTCGTAATCTATTTAAAGACGTCTTCAAGTTATCTTTAGATATTTATGAAGATATCAATAAAAAGTAGATTAATGCCTATTAATCATAACTCTAATTAAAAAAGCAGTCATCATGATTGATGATTGCTTTTAATTTTACATAGAAGATTATTGCAATTTAATGAATAAATACAGTTCTTTATCGTTCTTTATACGATTCATAAAGTTAATGATGTTTTGCTTTCCTTCATTTTTAATTTCCTCGGGTATATAAATGTCAAATTCTTCGGTTTCCCAAAACCTATGTAATTGGGGGTAAAAGAGGTTGTCTTTGTCTATTGCAAAAACTGTCTTCCTATCCATAATTGACTCTTTAATGTAATCCATTGGCAATTCAACACCCAGAGTTATTGCTTTCCAAAAGCCTGAAGTTCTGTCTGGTCTATCACGGCTTTCGTCCATTTTGAAAATATCTTCATAGTATTTTTGATAAAGTTCTTTTTCATAATCGAGATTTTCGGTCTTAAAGTATGTTCTCATAGTATAGAACAAGCCAAACCAGTCAACATCGTCTTTGAAATCCTCATCTGATACTTGATAGATTTCTTTTAAAACTGTAAAAGATTCATTTAATGGTAAATCCCACCAAAGTTGTGTGCGTTGTCCAAAAACAACACCTATTTTTTTAGCGTTTTGAGTTCTTTTTTGATATGGGATAAGTCCATCAACGACAACTTCTCCTGATGTTGGTGTAAGGATACCTGTTAATACTTTAATGGTTGTTGATTTACCAGCTCCATTAGGTCCAATATAACCTAAAATTTCGCCTTCATTAATTGAAAATGAAACATCATCAACTGCTGTTTTTATGATTTTTTTTGCATTAAAAAAGCTTTTGAATACACCTTTTAAACCTGCTTCTTTTTCATAAATAGTAAACTTTTTTGTCAAATTTGATACGCGTATAATCTCCATGTTTGATTCACCTTCAATCGTGTTTGCATACTCATTATATCACTTTTAAAAAAAGTGTTATCTATAAATGAAAAAAGGGCATATCGCTTTATTGCCCTTTTTTCTTGTTATTTACAAATGGTAATAATGGTTGTATGATGGTCGATGACAAAGTTGTGTGGCTCATCAAGGTTTCCTTTAAATAGTTCTAATTTACCTTCCTTAATTAAACCTATCATCATGTAGTTACCTCGACCACTCATATAACATGAATAGATGAATTCTGCATATGAGTTAAATGAAAGCGGTAATTGATTAGCAAAAATATCATTTGCTCGGTAAGCATAGATTTCATATGTCTCTTCTGTTGAATCGACGGGGTCATACGTTAATAAGTCTTGATATAGTGCATATAATTTTCGATTTTTAGATAACTGTGTAAAGATCTTACTAATATATTCATTACTGATAATGGTGTTTCGAATATTATAACTTTGTGCAATATCAAAGTGTTTTGGATCAAGTAATTCGATGACAATTTCAGCATGATGTTTTTGAGCAATCTCTTGTATTAGAAGTAGGGTAACTAACACGTCTGAATCGTAATCGATAGGTTCTAAATAATCTGCAGAAAGTATCAAAATCGTATCAATCTTTTTGAAATTTTTGACTGATTCTTCAATGACTTTTGCATCATTTGAATCGATATGCTCAATGATGATATTTGTTTTATTTTCTTTTTTATATAGCTCAATCGAATCGAAAATATAGTGTAGTTTCGAATTTGTTCCAAAGATTAAAATCGTTTGTTCATGATATCTTTCTTCATTCTTGATTTTTAGTTTGGAAAAGTCATGCAATGGAAGTGTTCTTCTTTCATACAAGTTCTTCTCATTTTCTGTCATAACATATAAAAGATTTCCGATATTATAAATAGGTACTGCATATGGATAGTTCTTGATATAATCGTCTGCCTTAATATCTTCAACTGTATAAAACTCAGCTCCATCAAATGAAAATAGTTCATGATAGACTTGACTAAGTTCAGGCATTAAGATTGTTTGAGCAATGAGTCTACCCATGAGTTCATCAGGTAATATAGGTACAATTTGATCGTGCATCGTTTTTTCACGCGCTATTTTTTGTTGAATTAGCATCATCGTTTCTTGTTCTTTCACTTCAACAATAATGGATTGATCATGTTTTAAGTGCAGATTTGAAACAAGCATTAATGTTTTCATGACGTGAATATCAGCGTAACCACTATCTTTTTTATGTTCTAACGATTGATCGGATAAGATAATAATCGTTTTAGAATCTTCTATACATACATTCATCAAATCACTTTTAGAGAAAACTTCGCCTTCTCTAACCATAATGTTAATCTTTTGTTTATGCTTTAATCCATAAAATTTTCTTTCAATCTCTTCTTCGATCTCTTCTTTTGGATGTGAGGATAGGATAACAACATCAGTTGTATCATCATCAAAACGGTAATCTGCAATAAGTTCTAAAGCTTTTTGGTTCCAATTTAAAATTAATATATGTCCATAGATATATAGCTTGCCTTTACCTTTGCGTGCATTTTCGATGATTGAGGAAAATAGAGACGCAACATAACCAATAATACCACCAGTAAATGTAATCATCGAGGTGAGAATCACAATAATGGAAATAATTCGAATACCTTGAGATACAGAAGGATCATAAAATCCTGGCTCTAGCATCCATGTGATACCCGATTCCCATAAGGCTTTCGCGATATTGCCATACTGGTTAGGTGCTATCCAATATGCAATGAGTGATGAGACCAACCAAAGTCCAATATTAAATAATACAATGACACTTAGAATGAGTAATCTAGCATTTTGATCTTTTTTAATCGAAAACCATTTTCGTATACGTTTCATCGCTTTTACCTAAAGTTTCCTCTAGCCTTTCTATAAACCTTTTGTTTTTATTATATCACTTGTGCTTTTTTAGTATATATTTTCGCTGATACATCATAAAAAGTATGCATATATGTTTGAATTTTTTCAAGTGAGTATTATAATTAAATCAAAAAGTTTGTTTCGGAGGATCTTATGTATTCTAAAAGAATTGGTTTAATGGTTGCAGGTGTACTTGGATTTTTAATCTTAATATTTGCAATTAGTATGATGGTGAGCTATAACAATTTAGTTGATAAAGATGAAAAAATTGATGAATCTATTTCGCAAATTCAAATTCGCTTAACAGAAAATGACGATAAAATAGGCACTATGATTGATATTATTGGTGACCTAGAAGCTTATTCTGTTGAAATCTATACTTTAGTTACTCAAGCAAGAGCTGATTATGTTGGTAGTCAAAATTCTGAGGATGTCGCTGATTTAGGTGAACTCGGTGAATTACAAACATATCTTGCACTTGAAATGTTACAAATTATTGAAGATAACGACTTAGTTGATGCAGGAACAGCTTATAATAATTTATTACAAGAAGTATCTGCGATGCAATCAGCTATTTCACAATCAAGAAGAGACTACAATCAAGCTATTTTAGCTTATAACCGTGCTGTCAGAAGATTCCCAGGTATCTTATATGCAAATATGTTTGGTTTTGATGAAGCTGAATCTTACTGGGATGAACCAGCTGAATAGAAAACATACAACTTTATCGATTTATAAAGTAACAAGTTTTTTACTTGTTCTTTTCTTTTTGCTGTTTCTATCTAGTTGTAAAGGAAGTGATCTTCCAAGACCAACAAGAGAATTCTATGTGAATGATTATGCGAATGCTTTATTCATGAAAACGAGACAAGAGATCGTTTATGAGGGTGAGCTGCTCTATGAAGAAACAAAAGATATCAAAACCAACGGTGGAGCACAAATTGTAGTTGCTACTTTCTTGATTGATGATCTATCTGAAATTGATACATTTGAAAGTACTGAGTTATTTAGAGATTGGAAAATCGGTAAAAATGATATGGGGTTACTCATCATCTTATTTTTCACTGAGTATGAAGAAAATGAGATTGTTTATACCAACTTTGAAGGCATCATTGTTGAAATGGGTTATCGCATGGAACAATACATGACACCTACTAAAGTCAACACCTTATTAAATGATTCGATCTATAGCGATGAATGGGATTGGTTTATCGATGTTGGTTTATTAGAATTTATTTATTTAGTTGAAAATGAACTCTTAGTAAATGCCTATCAAATGGAAGCTTTTAGCTATGATATGGACGTATTTTATGATTATTTAGTCGATGGTCCAGCTGTTGATTTTGAAAGTAGCGTCGAAATGGATATTATCTATTACTTATTTTCTCCTTTTTCATCCTTTTGGGAAAAAGCAGCGATGATTACACCACTCATTTTAATTTTGTTAGGAACTGGTTATAAATTTCTAGGAAATCGTGGTGGCGGTGGCTCTAGTGGAGGATTTAGAATAAGAAGACGAAGGGGGCTGTAACGAAATAAAATAGTTTCAGCCTTGATAACAAAAAAGCCACTCTGGAAGCCAGGGTGGTTTTTTGGTATAATTGTAGTATGACAAGTACACAAAAAATACATAACTATTTTAACCCAAAACAGTTGAAATTACCACTATCATTGGACATAAGAATACCTTTTGATCCATAGTTATATTTCAAGTTTGCATGCTAGTCAAATATAATCAAGCTGCTTTTGCCTTTCAAATATCCCATGAATGAACTTACTGCTAGTTTTGGTGGTATCTTGACGAGCATATGTATATGATCACTCATGGCATGTGCTTCGACTATCTCTACGCCTTTGTATTCACAAAGTCGTCTCAAATATCTACCTATATCACTTCTTAGCTTACCATAGATTGCTTTTCGTCGATATTTCGGACAAAATACAATGTGATATTGGCAGTTCCATTTTGTGTGTGATAAACTACTAGTGTCATCGTTTCTCTTTGACATCGGTGATAGAATCCTCCTTGGTTTGATTGGTGTAAGGCAATTGGTTATGTCCATTATACCAACCAAGAGGATTCTTTTTGTTTATCGCTTCCGCTTTTCTGGTCTCACCCGCATAGCAGGTGGTTTTATGTTACTCTTCGAGCAACATAATAAAAGAAAAAGCCCCTTTAAAAAAGAGGCTTTGTCATTTTTAAATAAATACAACTTCGATATTTCCTTTAAATGCTTTTGAATATGGGCAAAAGTTTTTCGCCATTTCAACGTATTTGTTTTGAACATCTTGTTCAACACCATTTACTCTAGCTTCAACAATTAACTTAAATCTAAAGCCTTCATTTTCAATCATTAAAAGTTTCGTTTCTGCTTTAACATATAGATCTTCATACTTTACCTTATCATTTTGTAATAAGTATTCTAAAGAACTTGCGAAACAAGAACTGTAACCAACTGAAAATAATTCTTCTGGATTTGTGCCTTTAAGTCCAACACCACCCATTTCTTTTGGTTTTGCTAATTTATATTCTACACCACTTTGGGTATCTTTGATTGTTCCGTTTCTTCCACCATATGTAGTAGCCGTGCGTGATAATATTTCTTTCATGTCATCATCTCCTTATGTTTTCATTATATCATGAACATAATTTAGACACCAAAGATACGCCAATATAGAGTATAATATAACTACTGAAAGGATGTGTATGTTTATGAGACAATTTAGAATAGGTATCAGAGATATCGTTTCTTTTTTATATGCCAGTGGTGATTTATCTAGTGAAACATTTCAAAATGTCTCGGCACTTGAAGGTACGAAAGCACATCAATACGTTCAAGATCGATATGCATCTGATGATCTATCTGAAATATCAATCAATTATATGTATGAAATTGATGATTTAATGCTTTATTTAAATGGCAGAATTGATGGACTTTTAAAAAAGGACGAATCTTATGTGATTGATGAGATTAAATCAACTAGACAAAATATTTTTTCTGATGAATTTAAATATAATGTCGAACATTTATCACAATTAAAATTTTATGCTTATATGTATTTAAAAAATAATAATCTTGATGCTATAGAAGGACAAATCACTTATATTCAAATCAGCGATTATAAGACAAGGAGTTTCAAGTTTGATCTTTATCTTAGAGATTTAGAAGTCTTTATTCATACTTCAATAGCTGAGTATGTAGAATGGTTATATATTTTAGATCAACATCAAAAAAATAAACTAAAAACGATTAAAGAAATTGAGTTTCCTTTTAAAGAGTTTAGACGCGGTCAAAGAGAAATGATGGCCGCTGTTTATCAAACAATTAAAGATCAAGATATCTTATATGCTATTGCACCAACTGGCATAGGTAAAACCATGGCATCATTGTTTTCTTCAATCAAAGCACTCGATCATGATCGCCAAAAAATATTTTATGCTACTGCAAAAACACAAGGTAAAATGGTCGCTATAGATGCCATTAAACTTTTAGAAGAGAATGGATTAAACATAAAAACATTAGAAATAACAGCCAAAGATACTACGTGTTTTTTAGAAAAACGCAATTGTGATCCTAATGTATGTCCATTTGCTAAAGGTTTTTTTGATCGATTAAAAGATGCGACCATTGATATTTTTTCTAATGAATCAATGTTAGATAGGTCAACCATCGAAGCCTATGCCAAAAAGCATGAAATATGTCCTTTTGAATATAGTTTATATGTATCTTATTTTGTAGATATCATTATTTGTGATTATAATTATGTTTTTGATCCAAGAGTTCACTTGGTCAGATACTTTGATGAGTCAAATTATCAACCTTTAATTTTGGTTGATGAAGCACATAACATGATTTCTAGATCTAGAGATATGTATAGTGCTCAAATCTTAAAATCTGATTTAATCAAATTAAAACGATTAACTAATAAGTTAAAACCATCCATCAAAAATCCGATTAAAAAAGTTATTGATGCCTTTAAAACCTATGAAGAAAGATTAGCTTATGCTTATTTTTTATCTGATAAAGATATTGATGAAACAGTCTATGATAGTGTTAGAAATCTTTTAACTAAAATCGAAAATACATTAAAAGAAAATCCGAAAATACCACAAAAATCAAGTATACTAGATATTTATTTTCAATTTTTAGCGTTTATTAGAATATATGATTACTATAATGAAAGTTATGTAACAAACATTTATAAAGATACGGGCGATGATTTAATTGTCGAACTTAAATGTTTAGATGCTTCTAAGTTTATCTTAGATACCATACAAAATAAAGCCTATGGCACAACTTTCTTTAGTGCAACTCTTCACCCAATAGAATATTATAAGAAATTAATCAGTCAAGATGTAGGTGAAACATTAAAAATTAAATCACCATTTCCTAGTGATCATTTAAAACTCATTTTATACAACAATATTTCAACACGCTATAAAGATAGAGACCAATCTTTAAGTGAAGTCGTCAAAACTATTGAAGCAGTGGTCTCATCAAAAAAAGGGAATTATATTGCATTTTTCCCTTCATATCAATACTTAAATCAAGTTTATGAAAAATTAGATGCAAATAACATTGAAATAATGATACAAGAAAAAGCTATGGATCATCTCCAAAGAGCTCATACCATCAATACATTTAAATCAACCTCTGATCAATCATTACTAGGTCTTTTTGTCATGGGCGGTATGTTTTCAGAAGGTATCGACTATATTGGTGATATGTTATCTGGTGTAATTGTTGTTGGTGTTGGCATACCAATGATTAATGAATTAAACAATCAATTAAAAGATTATTATGACCTTAAGTTTAATAAAGGCTTTGATTATGCCTATCAATATCCTGGCATGAATAAAGTCATTCAAGCTGTTGGTAGAGTCATTAGAACACATACTGATAAAGGAGTAGCTGTCTTAATAGATGATCGTTTTGATACACCTTATTATAAAAAACTATTTCCAATAGAATGGAAGGATCACGAGCGCATTCATTCTCAAAAAAACTTGAAAAACGCCTTATCAGTTTTTTGGAAAAACAAATAAATATTACTTAATAAATTGATATACCATCGTTGTTGTAAGACTTACCATTGAAAAGATAATTGCATATATAACGATAGGATACTGACGTTTAAGTTCATTCATGTGTCTAAGCAATATACCAAATAGAGCCCATAAAAAAACTAGACCAAAGATTATATCATTCATTCTTAAAATAGTAACTACACCTATCGCACCTGCGATTAATATGATGAACAAGGTATAAACTTCTGGTTTTATATTAAACCCTTTAAAATCGTTTTTCACAAGAAATATAGAAACGTTTGCTATGAGTGCAACAGAAATCCAAGCTGTATATAAACTAAATGGTATTTTAAGTAAGACTTGATCTGTTGATATATTGATATACCCGTAGATCAGTGTAACTAAAAGAAAAATCGTGACAATTGTAGATAGCCCAATATAATCATAATGCCATAAGAATAACCATAACATATTAAATATGGAAGATACAATAAAAACTAACATTAATGGTATAACCATTTGAGTTTCTATACTACTGGTCGTCATCATCAAAACTTTTACAACAAATATACCTAAAAAAATATAAATAATGTCCCAAATTGAAAACGTAAAACCACTTGGTGTAAAAAGTGTGGGATATCGATCTGATATTTCACCTGTTGACCTTTGATTAAAAGGTATAGTGTTTGCTAGAACGTTAACAGTTAGCATGCCTAGATAAAACAATACCATAAGTATTTTTAAAATTAAAATTAATACAGATATCTACCACCTTCTATGATTTACTTTTATCATATCACAAAACATACATAGCTTTAAAAACATAAAAGACTCCGAGGAGTCTTTTATTATTTCTTATCTTTAAATAAACTATTACTGTTCATCACTGGGAGTATATATGGTGGAACATTAGCATTTGCAGTCACTGTTGTTACAAGTGCTCTAACGTATGGATATAATACTGATGTTGCATTATTTTTCGCAAATGGATAAAGTTTAGGATTTTCCCAATTGGTAAAAATAAATCTTCCTGAAACTTGGACATCCATATAAAATGGAATTATGTTATCTGGATGATCAAAAGAAACTGATAAGGATAAACCAAATGTATTTTCATCTATCTTAGTAAACTCTCTATCAAAATTTGGAATCACTTTAACTTTAGGATTTGCTTTAAAATCAAAATCTTTATTCAAAATAAAAGAAACCTTGTCTACTGTATATCCAACAAGTCTTATAAGTATGTTTTGTTGCTGATCCATGATATCACTCTTTTCTTAATTTAGATTTATTATATCACTTATGAATGTATATATGAAATGATATTTTCAATGACTTCTTCTCTTTCTAGAAACCCATTGTGATCAACGTCTTCTAAAACAATAAAATCATATATATTAGAAAATGAATTGCTTAGCTTTTCTGATAAATCCACAATAAAACACTTAAGATTAAAAACATCTTAAGGATAAATTCCATAATTTGCAGTTTAAGAACCTTTTTATCGTTCATTAAAAACCTCTTAACTTATCCATTAAATGTAGTTTTTCAAAATTCGAAAAATCGAACAATTTTTCAATTGATCTATGATCTACATCTGAAATATGTTTGGGTTGATATAAAAATCTCTTATCTTTATCGATGAGAAGTGATCTCACACCTTCTTTAAAATCATGAGTTTTAGTGACATTTCTGCTTAAATCATGTTCCATTTTAAAACAATCGTATAGATTTTTATCTCTAGTTCGTTTTAACAATTCTAAAGTTACATAAAGAGCTGTTGGCGATTGAGCATCAAAAATATTTTTTACTTCTTGTTCCCAATCATTATGCCCTAATGCATCATACATTTTTTTAATGGTTGATTTTGAAAAGATACTATCAATGTCATGTTCAATACCTTTTAAGTATGACTCATCTATATGCTCTAGTTGATATTTTAATAGCACCTCATCTATTTGAGTCACCACTGTTGCCTGATTAAATCTATATGTATGTAAATCTTTTTCGAAGTCTTCTTGCATATTTGAATCTATGACATATTTTATAAGGTTTAAATAATGTAGATCTTTATAGTCAAGTTCTATACCTAGTAATCCTAAATAATACCCTATATGATAAGGTAGATCATTTAGTAGTCTAGAAGTTCCTACATCAGGAAAAAATCCAATCTTTGTCTCAGGCATTGCAAATCTCACTTTTTTAGAAACAATGACATGGGATGCAGATAATCCTAAACCTACACCTCCACCAAATGTAATGCCATCTAAAAAACTTATAACTGGTTTTTTATAAGTATGTAGATGATAGTCCATTAAGTATTGTTTTGCTAAATACTCATCTTTATACTTTTCATCATTTAAATAAAGTGATTTAGCATCACCACCTGCACAAAAAACATTATCTAATATTGATTTTATATAGATTGCATAAATCATAGGATCATTTTCCCAAAGACTTATGTAGTGACTAATCTTTTCAATCATAGCTAAAGATAAAGCATTAAGAGCATTTTTTCGATTTAATTTTATAATTCCAATATGGTTAATAACTTCAACCGTAACTTCTTTAGTCTCAATCATGATATACTCATTTCTATATGTTTTTTTATAACTACATTTTAACATTAAATGATTATATAGTCTATGTTATATCCTTTGAAGATGTGTCCAGTTAATCAGTATAAATGTGTTATAATAACAGTAATCATTTTAAGGGAGATACTTATGGATTTTATATTTAATCATCTTAAAAATAATCATCAATATTTAATCATATGTCCAAAAGATATAAAAAAA
>JBAZCK010000016.1:0-31618 GCA_041654955.1 Acholeplasmataceae bacterium
TTGATGATGTCATTGCATTTGATAGTGGTCCTGGCAATATGATGATCAATGAAGCATGTGAGGCACTATTTAACAAAGCTTATGATGAAGATGGATTAATTGCTAGTCGTGGAAAACTTATACCTAAGCTTTATGAATCTTTAATCGCGCATCCTTATTTTCAAATGGATTACCCTAAATCAACAGGAAGAGAAGCATTTGGAGCTTTTTATATTAGTGAGTATTTAAAAATGTACAAAGATGAAAAAGCTGAAGATATAATCCATACGATATCAATGATAACTGTGGATACGATCGTAGATAGTTACAAAGAATTAATTAAACAAAATGTTGATGAATTAATTTTATGTGGTGGTGGCGCTTTAAATAATTTTATAAAAGATGAAATTGCTAAAAAGATGCCTAACACAAAGGTTTATACATTAGAAAACTTTGGATATAGCAGTCAGTATAAAGAAGCGTTAGCTTTTATTATATTGGCAAATCAAACACTAAATCATAAACCATCAAATGTTAAAAGCGCTACAGGAGCTAAAGCATTTAAAGTGTTAGGGCAAGTTAATTATAATTACTAAGGTATTTAAAATAAATGAAAGTTGGATAAAAACATGGATCAACAATTAAAACTAGTGATCGTTGGTGGTGCATCAGTTTATGTACCGTTATTCATCCAAAACTTAATTAGTAAATCTAAAGAGTTTAAAACTTCTGAAATCTGGCTTTTAGATGATGAAGATAAAAAAGATCAAATGAATAATATTGAAGGTTTTTCTAACCGTCTTTTGAAAAAACATAAATTAGATACTAAAGTTTACGCAACTGATGATTATAAATTCGCACTCAAAGATGCACACTTTGTATTTTCTATCTTGGGGTTAGAAAAAGATGATCATGACTTAGCAGAAGAAAAGATTTTATATGAGCATAATATGCTTGCTGATGATTTATTTGGGATGAAAAGTAGTTTTAAAGCTCTAAGAATTGTACCTAAAATATATCAACTCATTGAGCATATGAATGAATTTTGTGAACAGGCGTGGTTAATTAACTTATCACAACCAATGGGAATCATTAGTGAAGCGGTTTTTAGATATGCAGAAACTGATAAGTATCTAGGTATATCTAATATTCCTAGTGATATGAATCAATGTTTTGCTAAAGCTTTAGGAACAAAACCCAATAAGCTTGTTGTATGTGCAGCGGGATTAAGTCCTATGAGCTTTATGACAAATGTATTTCAAAATCAAAAGGATCGTTTAAAAGAATTGTTAGATGAAGTGGGTAGTGAAGAAAATGCTTGTTTCTGGTCTTCGACATTTCTTGATGATTTAGGTGTGTTTCCATCGATTGATTTAAAGAAAGTTTATTATTATGAGGATGTTCATCAAATCTTTATGGATAATTATAAAAATAAGCATTCAGTATGCCAACAAGATTTGAGAGATCAAGATAAATTGATGACTGTTTATCAAGATCAACAAAATGAATTATGCACTAAAGATATGTTAGAGCATAAGTATATGGAAGACTTTAAAAAAGCAATTGATTTGATTTCTTCTATAATTCTTGATAAAAGAGATTATCAAGTGATTAACACAATCAATAATGGGCATATCATGGACATTGAAGAAGGGGCAGCTATTGAAGTGACCGCAAGAATTACTAAAGATGGGCCAATGCCTGTACATATTTCAAGATTACCAAATCAAGTAAAGGGCTTACTGCAACATTTAAAAGCATTTGAACAATTATTAGCAGACGCTATTTATGAAAAAGATTTAAATAAAGCATCGCTTGCGATTAAATCACATCCTTTAATGTATAACATTAGAGAAATTGATCAAGCGTTTCACACATTTAAACTTATGAATGAAAAGGCACTCGCATATTTTATAAAGGGAGATATTCATGAAATTATTTAAATACAAACAAAAAGAACAACCTATTTTTCATTACAACACAAAAAATCAAGTGATTATTCCAGATGTTTATAATGACAAACCATTTAAAGCATTATGGGTATCTAATGTATTAAACATTGATATGCCAACAACTAAAGATATTAAAACTTACAAAGAAAAAGTACATCAAATATTTGAAACATGTAAAAAATATAACATTAACGCAATCTTTTTCCAAGTTAGAACGACAAATGATGCGTTTTATGAATCAAAGTTAAATCCTTATAGTAGATATCTTACAGGTAAAGAAGGAGAACAACCACCTTTCGATGTTTTAAAATGGGTTATTGAACTTGCAAGAGAAAATCACATTGAGTTTCATGCATGGATGAATCCATATCGTGTTTCTATGAAATCAGAGTTATTAAAAGATGAGTATTTAGAAGCATGTGATGATTTAAACTTTGCAAAAAAACATAAAGATTTAGTAGTTACTGATCATAGAGGACAACTGATCTTAAATCCTGCAAGACAGGAAGTTAAAGATTTTATTTTAGAAACAATTAAAGAACTAGCAACAAACTATGATATCGATGGAATACATTTTGATGATTATTTTTATCCATATGGTGGATTAATTGATGGGGATAATGATATCAAAGAGTTTGAACAAAGAGAAGATAAATCGGTAAATCTTGATGATTTTAGAAGACAACAAGTAACTGATGTTATTAAAAATGTTCATGAAGAACTTAAAAACATAAATCCAAAGCTTAGATTTGGTGTTTCTCCATTTGGCATTTGGAGAAACAAAACAAATGAACATCACGGATCAAATACAGATCCTAGATGTAGTCAAAGTTATAACAATGAATATGCAGATAGCTATACCTGGGTAAAAAAAGGGTATGTTGATTATATCGTTCCTCAAATTTATTGGGAATTAGGACATGAGATTGCGCCGTTTGCAGATATCGCAGATTTTTGGGTTGATACAGTCAAAGGTACAGATGTTGATTTATATATTGGACATGGAGCTTACAGATTAGGTAACGAAGGTGAGTTTGAAAATCCATATGAAGTTGTCAATCAATTAAAATATGTTTCACAATATGATGAAGTTAAGGGCCATGTTTTCTTTACATTCCATACCTTCATCGATGAAGGCAAAACAGAAGAAGGCATGAATAAATTAAGGTCGCTTATGACTAAAGGAGAAGTTGAATGAAAAAAATACTAACAAGCATTTTCATCATACTTGCAATATTTTCTGTAGGTATGAATATACATACATTTGCAGATGGGCCATTAGAACCACTAGTGATTAATGGCGATACTGTATATCATTATTCACCTGGTGTTGGTCCGGTCTTGACACCAGAAAACTATGTTGAAAAAACAAGTGAGTTTAGAGGTGTATGGACTGCAACTGTTTATAACATTAATATCGCACAACACACGAGTGAGACACAATATAAAGCTGCATATGATGCAATATTAGATAATATTGAAGCTAATCATATGAACGCAATCTTATTTCAAGTTAGACCGAGAAATGATGCGTTTTATCAAAGTGCTTATGCACCGTTTTCTAGATATCTAGCTGGTAGCGAAGGTGCAGATCCAGGTTGGGATGTTATGGAGTATTTGGTATCTGAGGCACATTCAAGAGGTATTGAATTTCATGCATGGATGAATCCATATCGAGTTACAACAAGTGCATCAGAAACGTTATCAAGTTTGCATCCAACAAATTTTGCTAGATTAAATCCTAATTTAGCTGTACAAGATAATGATGGTAAATATATTTTAAATCCAGGTGAACCAGAAGTTGTTAACTACATCAAAAATGTAGTTTCAGAAATTATGGATTTATACGATATTGATGGCATACATTTCGATGACTATTTTTATCCATATGCAGGCCTTACATCAGATACAGAAACATATAATACCTATAAATTACCAGGGGAAACTTTAGGTGATTTTAGAAGAAGAAGTGTTAATAATGCAATTTCAGGTGTTAAATCTGAAATTGATGCACACAATTTAGCAGAAGGAACAGATGTTAGATTCGGAGTATCTCCGATTGGATTATGGAAGGTTGGAGCACCTGATGGTGCGGATGTAGCTCCAGGGAGTGCTCAAAGTTATTATGGACAATATGCGGACACTAAAAAATGGATTGATGAAGGCTGGATTCATTATGTGAACCCACAAATCTATTGGAATTTTGAACATAGTATGGCACCATATGCGGATGTTGTTGATTGGTGGGCAGAAGCCGTTAGAGGTACTGGTGTTGATTTAATAATTGGACATGGTATTTATAGATATAATGAATATCCACTCATGGAATTTTATGAACAAATCAGATATAACCAAAAACACCCGGAAATTAAGGGGTCTATGTTATATAGTTCATCATATTTAAACACAACAAGTATGGCACAAGTAAGAAACAATCAATGGACAACAACACCACTAAATGTGTGGGAATCAAGTAATGTTGATTCACCAACACATAGCTTAAGTGGCACATTGGACGGTTCTATATATACAAGTAATGTGACGGTAACCTTAAATTCTACACATGATCTTTTCTATCATATGGGAGATGGCATTTGGCAATCTTATACAGAACCATTTGTGATTAGTGAAGAAGGTGAACACACAGTATATTATAAAGCTGTTAATGTAAGTAACGAAGAAAGTTTAATACAAGCTTTTGATCTTGATATTCAAAAAATAAATAACGATATACCTACGGTCTCTATTACAGGAGATATGGTAGGAACTAATTATGTTGAAGGTTCTGTAGTTACAATAAGTGCATCAGAGCAACCCATATGGTATGTTATTAATTTAGGTGAGTGGCAATTATACACAGAACCTATTACATTAAGCACTGCAGGAAAATATCGTATTCAAACGAAAACAATCAATAGCGAAAATGTTGAATCTGAATTAGTCTCTAGAATATTTGATATTGTCGTTCAATCATATCCAGATCCAACTATCTCAATTGATGGCATTGGAAATGATCCTTTTTATCAAAGTGCTGAAATTACAATAAATGGTGATGCGCCAATCATTTCATATAAAATAGATGATGGCAATTGGCAAACATATACAACACCATTTACACTTGATCAAGAAGGTGATTATGTCATCACAGTGAGAAATGAAGATGGATTGCAAAAAGAGATTGTAAAACAAATCACAATTGATCAAACACCTCCGACTGATCCAATAATCACAATTACTGGTGAAAAAGAAGGTTTATATTATTTAGAAGAAACATCCGTAGATTTAAGTGCAGAAAATGGAACTGATGAAATTTTCTATCGTTTACATAACGGAAACTCATGGTCCGATTGGGCACTTTATGAAGATACGATTTGGTTGGTTTTAAATGCTACTTATACATTAGATTATTACGCAAGAGATGGAGCACTTAATGAAACAGAATTATTAAGTGAAAGAATTCGTCTTTCTATACCACCAAGTGAAAATAATCGCTTTGTGATTAGAGATGGAGATTACGTTAATTATTATCAAACAAATACTCCAATTGAACTACCTACGGAATATGTAGAAAAAGAAGCAGAAGTTAGAGCTGTTTGGGTCGCAACCGTAAGTAATATTGATATTGGTATGCATTATAGTGAAACAAGTTATAAGAATGAGATTATTTCAATATTAGACAGATTAGAAGCGCTTAATTTTAATGTGATGTTCTTTCAAACAAGACCGATGAATGATGCTTTCTATGATAGTGAGTATGCACCATGGAGCAGATACATCATGGGAGCTGAAGGTATTGATCCAGGATGGGATATATTCCAATTTATCTTGGATGAAGCTCATCATAGAGGTATAGAAGTTCATGCTTGGTTAAATCCTTATCGTGTATCAACAGGAACTGCAGATAAACAAACTCAACTTAATCTACTTCACGATGAAAATTTTGCGAAACAAAATCCAGAATTAGTTATTCAAGATAAACAAGGCAAATTAATTCTAAATCCTGGTGAACCACGCGTTAGAGCTTATATTACTAATGTGATCTCTGAGTTAATGAGCAAGTATGATGTAGATGGTATTCATTTTGATGATTACTTCTATAGTTATGGTGGAACAGATGATATTCAAGATGATGCGACCTATAATCGTAGTAAATTAACTAATGAGACAAAAGATGATTGGCGTAGAAGAAATGTGGATATGCTTATAGAAAGCCTTTCAAGTGTTATCACAAATTGGAATACAAACCATGATGCTAATGTTAAATTTGGTATAAGCCCATTTGGTATTTGGCAATCAGGTGGAGAATTTGGTTCAAATACAAGTACTGGAACTATGCAAAGTTATTATGCACAATATGCAGATACTAGAAAATGGGTTTTAGAAGGTTGGTTAGATTACATCATGCCTCAATTATATTGGGAGTTTGATCATGGTTCAGCGCCATTCGCAGATTTAGTCGATTGGTGGGCAGAGTTAACTGAACAAGCAGGTGTAGATTTAATTATTGGTCAAGGATTTTATAGATATGCAGAAAACACATGGACAGATCCAAATGAAATGACTGAACAATTAAGATATATATCACAATATGATAGTATTATTGGTAGTTCTTGGTTTTCATATAAAACTTTAAATAGTCCAAATAGCAATGTCGTTCAATCACTAGAAAGAATTCAAGAATATTATTGGACAGAATATCCATCATTCCCTTGGGAAAGTGATGTTGTAAAAACAATTGATCCTTTAGTTAATCCAACATTTGATATCACTGGTAAGTTAGTATCTACAGATATTTACGAAAGTAGTGCAACTATTAGTTTTACATCTGATTATGATGTTTATTATAAGATTAATGATGGTGCATGGACTTTATACGCAAATGATTTAGTTATCAATGAATTTGGAAACTATGTCATCAGCTACAAAGCAGTTGGTACAGATTTAAACGAAAGTGCAGTAGAATCAATCACGCTAAATATCGTAAATCCAGTTGATGAACCGGCACTTGATTTTTCAGGAACACTTGTGTCTGGAAACAGATATGAAGATAGTGTAACCTTAAGTCTTTCATCTGATGACGATATTTATTACAAAATAAATGATGGGCAATGGACATTATATAATAATGACTTAGTCTTTGATGAAATTGGAACATATACACTAACCTTTAAAGCGATTGGCATAAATCAAAATGAAAGTCCTATAAGCACAATGACGTTTGAAGTTGTTAATTTGACATGTCAAGAAGGATATGAAAGCGTCAATGGAGAATGTGTAGTCATTGAAGAGCCTGAACCAGAAACTGGTTGTTGGTCTACACTTAATGGTACAAGTGCAATTTTTGTTACATTTAGTTTAGTGCTGGGTGTTGCAGGTATATTCTTTATCAGAAGAAAAAAATGAATTGTAATAAATCAGTAACCAAACAATCAAAAAAGGTTGTGTATAAAAATGATTTTAAATGATATAAAAAAAATGCTTGAGGAAGGTGTTTTACAAAAACACTTTCCTGGGGCACACTTTGGTTTAGTTTATAAAGACGCTTTGCCAGTGACTGATTTTGTAGGTTATAAACAAATTATGCCTAAAAAAGTTAAATTGAGCGGTGATGAGATTTATGATGTCGCATCTTTAACAAAAGTTGTTTCAACAACAACGATCATCATGAAACTCATAGAAGAAAATAAACTTACACTAAAAACAAAAGTATCAGAGGTTATAGATTGGTTTAAACATGATGAGATTAACATCTATGATTTGTTAACCCATACATCAGGACTTCCAGCAGATATTCCAAGAGCAAACACTTTAAAAGATAAAGAAGATGTCATTTCAAAGATTAAATATGTGGAACTAAAAGAAAAAAAAGGATCGCATATCATCTATTCTGATATCGGATTTATTCTATTAGGATTAATCATAGAAAAAATCACTGGAAAATCTTTAAACGATAATGGCCAAGAACTCATATTTAAGCCACTAGGTATGTATGATACATCATATAAACCAGATGTTTTAAGAGCTGTACCTACAGAACTAAGAGATGATGATGTATATCAAGGTCTTCTTACAGGAAAAGTCCATGATGAAAAAGCATTTGCATTAGGTGAAGCGGGGCATGCTGGATTATTTTCCACAGTCAAAGATTTAACCATTTTTATGAAAGCAATTTTAGAAGATAAGTTTGTATTAAATCAGAAAACCACAAATATGTTATTTGAACTTAGAGAAGAAAAACCTTCTTTAAACGGTAACATACTTAAAAGAGCATTAGGTTGGGATAAACCGACAGAAGGTAGTTCTTCAGGTGATTTATCAGACTTTGAACAAACCATATTACATACAGGATTTACAGGATGTAACATGTTTATTGATAGGAAAAATGGTATTGGTTTTGTGATGCTTTCAAATGCAGTGCATCCACAAAGATCACTCAATCAAATCATTGGATATAGAAGTAAAATTGCACATATGATTTATAAATATAGGGAGGAAAATACACATGATTAAAAAAAGTTTTTTAGGGATACTCGTGTTGATTTCCGCTTTCGTGTTATTTGCGTGTCAAGAAGATATAACATTATCTATTGACGATTTATCAGTAACACTAGAAGAAGGCGATACATATCAAATCGAGTTTGATTCAAACGATGATCTTATTGAATTTCAATCTAGTAATGAAGAGATTGTTACAGTAAGTGATTCAGGTTTGATTGAAGCTAAAAGTGATGGCACAGCAACTATTACTGTAACATCTACAAAAGATGAAAGTATTTCTGTAGATATTGAAGTGACTGTAGAAAAATCAGTGACACTATCAGTTGAACAAACAGAAATAACACTCATGGTAGGCGAATCTGAACAAATCACTTATACATCAAACGAAGATGTTATCTTTGAATCAAGCGATGATAATATCTTAACTGTAGATGATGAAGGGCAAATTTTAGCTATTTCTGATGGTGAAGCTGTTGTTACAATCACATCAACAGTTGATGATAGTCTTTTTGAAGAGGTTACTGTAACTGTTAGAAAGATTATTGAGCTTGAAGTTACAAAAGATAGTTATGAACTATGGATAGGTAAAACAGAAACCATTCCATATACATCTAATGATGATGTTCATTTTGAAGTTGAAGATGATACGATTGCTAGTGTCTCAGCATCAGGCGTTATTACTGGATTAAGTAATGGGATGACAACTATCGAAGTTATCTCAAGTTATGATGAAACAGTAAAAGAAATGGTCACTGTTAGAGTTTATAACGATGCTGAAACGATTATCATTACAGGACAAAATACTGTCAATGTTAACACAACAACATCATTAAATGCAGAAGTTGGTCCAGATGATGCTTATGAATATGTTACCTGGTCATCAAGCGATGAAAGTATAGCTACGATTAGTACAGATGGTGTATTAACTGCGCTTCAAACAGGTAATGTAGTTGTTACTGCAGTATCTGATTTTGATGCTTCAATTACTGCAACATTTGAAATTGAAATCGTTAATTATTTAGTCGTTGATGAAACTAAAGTAGCTAATGATACAGTTGAATACGTAGGCGTTAACTTTGAATATGGTGTTGATTTATTTACGACCATTCAAGAAGCGATAGATGTTGCTGAAGAAGGCGCAATCATCTATGTGTTTGCTGGAACCTACGAACCCCCTTTTACTATTGATGTTGCTCATGTTACGATTGAAGGTTTAACTGATGCACAAATTAATGGAGACATAATTGTTAATGCAAATGATATCACAATTAAAAATTTAAGTTTTTCAGGTGATGTATCAATTACTAATACAGGAAACATTGATGGATTTGTATTTCATTCAAACATAGTAGAAGATGTCGTAGCAACCACAGCATTTATGCATTTAGATGGTGTTTCTAATTTAGAAATAAAAGAAAATACCTTTACTAACTTAAGTGGTCATGCGATTGTTGTTGGAAACTATTTAAGTGGATTGATTAACATTTATAAAAATACAATCACAACTGCTGATACTGCAATCATAGTTGCAGCTGTTGATAATTATGATAGTGAAACAAAAGTTCACATTGAAAGAAATATAATATCAGAAGTTAGTGTTGGTATAGATATTGAAACTATATCAGCAATTGATATTGAAGATTATGTTAGATTTAATCAAGTTTCTAATTATAATACTTTAGCAGCAAAAGCTAATGTGGATCATCGTGTCGATTTCACATTAAATTATTGGGGAGAAGAAACTCCAGTTTATGCTGATTTTGAAAATATCACGACTCATGATTTAAGAGGATTTTATGCTGATCCTACAAAAATTGTTAGTGAAGCAAAATATAATCCATTAGTACCAGTGATGATTGTTCCTGAATATACAGAGCTTGAAGCTGTTATGGGTGAAACACATCTATTAGGCTATGAAGCATTGCCTATAGGATCAACTGCATCAAGTATCAAATATATTACTTCTGATTCTGATATATTAAGAGTTTATTCTAATGGTACGCTTGATCTAGTAAGAAGTGGTTCTGCAACTGTTACTTTATTGTTAGGTACTGACTTTACAGTAAATGCAAAAGTTAATGTTATGATTACAACTACACCTGGTATTGAACTATCACCATCTGTTGTAACAAACACATTACTTGTTGGTGATGTATTCTCACTTAATGCAGAAGTGTTCCCATTTGCGATTAAAGACGAAGATGTTACATTTGAATCAAGTGACATAGCGATTGCGACTATTAATCAAGAAGGTGTAGTCACTTCACATGCACCAGGATTAGTTACATTTAAAGCTAAATTAGTATCAGATCCAACAGTTGAGACAGAATTTAAAGTAGAATTCTTCGCTTCATTAGATGATAATGATTTGTTAGATATGCTTACGATGAATCAAGTAAACTATACAACGCCTCACTCATGGATAGCATATGGTAATGGATATAACTATAATGATTTTAAATATGAAAGTGTTTCACGTTACTATTTTGGAGATTTAGAAGCCAACAAATCAAAGATGGTTCCAGTAAGCGCTGGAATCAGACCAGGAGAACCAATGGATCCACATCCAAGTGGTGTCACTCAATATAATCCATATAATGTTTATTGGGTAGTTATTCATGATACCGCGAATACTTCATCAGGTTCTGGTGCATTAGCTCATGCAAACTACTTATGGAATGCTGCACAAAACGGCACAGAATTATTGGCATCATGGCATTTTACAATGGATGATAAATATCTATATCAACATCTACCTGAAACTGAAAGAGGTTATCATGCTGGGGATGGAGGCACTTTAGCTGGAACAACATGGATAGATAAATATGAAAATGAACATATTGGTGGTGGCAATAGAAATGGTATAGGTATTGAAATGGGTGTTAATGATGATGCAGATGTTTATAGAATTTGGCAAAGAACAGCCAAACTTACTGCAGAATTACTGACTAAATATAATCTACCTAGAGAAAATATGAAATATCATAATGATTTTAGTGGTAAAGATTGTCCAAACACATTAAGAAATGCAGGGCTTATTCCTTTATATGAAAAATTTGCAGATATTGAATATAAAGTAGCAAGCATGTACTCTGATGCAGAGATTACATTCACATCAAATAATCCAGAATTTTTAGATAATACAGGAAGAATTATTGAAATGCCAGATCGTGCAATGACAGTAAGTTATACAATAACTGTTAATGTTAATGATGTTGAAACATCTAGAACATTTTATTCATATTTACCTGGTACTATTCACTAAACTTGAAAAAAATATTCAAGATATGCAAAAATCTCGGTTTATAAAGGGAAATACCTTGACTTGATTGACAGCGTTTTCATAACGATATAAAATGTTTATGAAAGTTTAAAATAAATTAGGAGGAAAATAAATGAAAAAAATAGTAGTATTTTTATTACTAGGATTTGCATCATTTGCATTAATAGCTGGAAATAGCTCATATGCAGCTGATGAGTTAGTTGATTTGTATCCATACGACAATGTAGCTTGTTTGGAAGCAACTAACGAATGTTTAAATACAAAAGTTGGTTCTTCACATTGGACAATGGAATATGCTGGTCATAGATACCATTTCGTAAAAGGTGCAGCTAGATATGCTAAAGATTTCGAAGATGATGATAGTGATGGTTACATATCATCTGCAGAAATGGGCGTATTATCATGGAATGCATTCGCTAGTTTAATCATTAATGATACAGCACAAACAGTTATCTTAGAAACTGCTAATGCAAGAACAGATTTAACATCAGTTGTTCATAGAAAATATACTTATTTTGATGAACTAGGACAACTACAAATGTTTGAAGATCATATTTCTACATTCTATATTACAGATGATAATCCAACAGGCGATGCTGATTGGCGTTTAGCAACTGAAGCAGAAATTACTGCATATGATGCAGCAGAAGATCCTGCAGTTGATACACCAAACACATTATTAACTCATATTAGAATGGCTTTAGATGAAACAGATACTGATGGTTATGTTATTGAACCATTAGGATACCTAAAATGGACAAATGCAGATGTTGATACAGCAACTGCTCCAGTTGAAGATTGGTCAACAATCATCAACGGTGATGGCGTTTTATTTGATGGTAACCCTGATTCAGTAGTTATTCCTGCTGGTTGGACTGTAGTTTCTTATGGTACAACCGATAGAGATAACACAAACAAAGCAACAACTAAATATATTACTGATATGCCAGGATTCATGATTGATGAAACTATGGCAAATGCAGAATTTATTTACACACCACAACCTGCTCTATTTGATGGTATAACTGCATTAGATGATGATGCAGTAACTCCAGGTGTTAATATTGTTGTTGATTACAATGGCGATTTTGATTTAGATCCAACAATTTCAGCTTCATGGTTGAATATGTTTGATACAGAAGGTAAAATTATCTCTGCTACAGAAAAATTAGACTATTCAGTTACTATTTCTCGTGATGGTACTGATTTAGAAACAATTGATTTCACTTATGATGAAGTTGAAAATGAATATACTGCAAGTGCTCCAGTTACTGTGATTGACTCAAGTGAATTTGGTGCTGGTTACACTGCAACTTGGACAGCTACAACTCCAGAAGCAGACGTTACAAATGTAACAGCTGATATCGTTATTGGTGTTATGCCTCCAAAATATGTTGGTGTTGAAGATAGATTTATTAATCAAAGTGTTTATGCTGATTTATTAGAAGGTATTACTGCTGATGATGGTTATGGTAATGACAAGACTTCTGATATTGAAGTATCTTATCCAGAAGCTTTAAATCCTTACAACCCATTCCCAGGTGAATATCAAATTGACTTAACATTTACTCATAATGTATTCTTTGCAGGTATTCCTACTGTTGTTACAGTTGATGGTGTAGATTATCCTCTAGATAAAGATTTAGATGTTAACGTAGATGTAGCTGTAAATCTTCATACATCAACTATGGTATTTACAGATGAAGAACTTTTCAGAGGTATTGGATCAGGTTATGGTTCACAATTAGTTAAAGTTTCTGGTGGTATCGTTGTAGAAGCATATGATAGATATAACTGGAATTACACAACATCTACAGGTACAATTGTTGGAGATGCTAATACATTTGCTGCATGGCAAGCTGCTATGACACTTGCAGAAGGTGAATTTATTGTCACTGCTCATGGATCAGCTGGAACTCATATTAGAGACTTGGATTATGGTGATCCAGTTACTTTTGAACCAGGAACTGATGATTTTAGTTATGATATCGTTACAGAAACTAGCTACACACTAACTGTAGATGATATGACAGCTCCAATTTTAATGGTTGTTAATGACAATTATTCAATCTATGCAGGTCAATATACAAGTGCAAATGCTGCAATCTTAGCTAACGTTGTCGCTTATGACTTCACAGATGCTCAAGATGATTTAGTTAAATATGTATCAATTAATGGTGGATTAGATGTTAATACTCCTGGTACTTATACAGTTGAAGTAACTGTTGAAGACGTTGCAGGACATACTGATGTTCAATCATTTGATGTAGAAGTTAAAGCAGCAATGCTTACAGAAGCTGATGTTGAAGCGTTAATTGAAGATAATACATTATCTGCAGCTGACGTTCAAGCATTAATCGATGCTGATGCAATCACTGATGCACAAATTATTACATTAATTGAAGCTAATGTTCTTTCAGAAGAAGACGTTCAAGCATTAATCGATGCAGAAGTTATCACTGAAGCACAAATTCAAGCATTAATCGATGCTTCACTTCCAGAACCAGAAACTGGTTGTGGATCTGCAATTACTGGTACAAGCGCAATCTTTGTAACATTTAGCTTAGTACTTGGTGTTGCTGGTATATTCTTTTTCAGAAGAAGAAGATAAGCATAAGATTCAAACAAAATTAGATAAATAATCTATATAGAAAAGTGCCCGATAATTTATGTCGGGCGCTTTGTCTATCAAAGGCTTAATTTAGATGTTATGTAAACGCTTTGAAAATTATTTTTCATATTTGAAAATATGAACCTTTAGCCTATAAAAGACAGAGAAAAAATAGTATAATTAACATGTGAAATAGTGTTTACAAAAACAAAAAAATCATAATAATGAAAAGAGAGGTTATGAAATGAAAAAAGTATTTAGTATTTTACTAATATTAGCTTTAGCATTTGGAATCGTTGCTTGTGGCGGCGATGATCCTGTTGATCCTGTAGATCCAGATGATACTGCATCGTTTTCTGGTGTAGTTGATGTAACGATTGAGTTTGGATCAGATTTTGATCCACTTGAAGGTGTGACAGCAACAGATTCTGTTGATGGTGCAATAGCTGCAAGTGAAATTGAAGTTTCTGGTACTGTTAATACAAATAGTGCAGGGACATATACATTAACTTATACTGTTACTGGTAGTGATGGCAATGAAGTAACAGCAACAAGAGAAGTTACTGTTAATCCAGATCCTAATGCGACTGCATCATTTTCTGGTGTATCTAATGTGACTATAGAGTTTGGATCAGTATTTGATCCACTTGAAGGTGTTACAGCTACAGATACAGTTGATGGAGATATTACATCTGAAATTCAAGTATCTGGTGCTGTTGATACAAGTGTTGCTGGAACATACACAATAACTTATACTGTAACAGGTAGTAATGATATTGATGTTGTTGCAACTAGACAAGTTGTTGTTCAAGAAGACACAACTGAACCAGAATTTACAGAAATCGTAATCATGCATGGTGCTCCTTATGAAGTAGACCCATTCCATCCAGATTTCAGTGGTACAGAACAACAAGCTAGACAAGCAGCTCAAAGAGCTGTTGAAGAAGCGTTAAACGTTAAAGTTGTTTATAAAGCATATCCAGCAAGTGCAGCATGGGGTCCATCAAGAGTTACAGCAATTGTTAATGCATCTGTTGCAGGTGATCCACTAGCTGATATTTATTGGACAACAAGCGACTGGATTCAACAATTAGCAGATGGAAACGCGATTGCTTCTGTTGATAAATATATGTCAACTCATGGTGCTAATATTCATGAAGACTATGTTGCTGTTGGAACATATGCAGAAAAAGTCTATGGTTTTGGCGCAAATAATTTAACTGTTGATGTTGGTCTATATTATAATGCTGACTTAGTTTCAACATTAGGTGTTGATAATCCATCACAACTTTATTTAGACGGTGAATGGACATGGTCAACATTTGAAGCATGGGCTACTGAAGTACAAACTGCAGTTGCTGCTTTAGGTGAAGATTATTATGCAATAGGTGGTGTACCAAGTGCTTACGCAGAATCAATGGTACCTTTAAATGGAGGTAGTTTGATTAACGCAACAACTGGTAGAGTGTCATTTGCTCAAACACCAGCTTTAGATACATATACATTCTTAAGTGATTTATGGTCACAAGGTTTATTTGAACCAGGTGGACAATATGATGCTGGTTCACCATTATGGCAAACTGGTAAAGTTGCACTTCATCCAGGTAGCTTATGGTTTATTAATGCTGATAATAGATGGGGTGGATTAGAATTCGAACTAGGTTATGTGCCTTATCCATCTGCAGATGATTATACTGGCGGATATTTATCACCAATCTCTGGTGTTGCAATTTATAATATCGCAAGTGGTATGACACCTGAAAGAGAAGAATTAGTATTCCAAGTTTGGAATGAACTTCAATTATGGAAGACTGAACAAGAATTACAAGATGAATTTGAACTTACATTACTTACAAGATTTGATGATGAATTATATGTTAATGCTTATTTAGACATTTACGATAAAGTATATTTAGAATTAATTAACGCTATTGGTATTAGTGCTTATGGCGAAAACGGTTGGAGATCTAATGTAAACTCTGGTATTAGAGAAGGAACAGCAAGAACTAATATGGATCGTATTAAACCGATTTATGAAGCTGCATTAGAAGAATATTTAAACTGATAAAAATTAGAAGTCAATCCCCCTTGTTAAAAGGGGGATTATTCAAAGGAGTGGGTTGTAATGAAGAAATTTTTAATCATCACATTATCAATAATTTTGGTAATCACTGTGTATGCAATTATAGATAGCATCGTTGTAAGAGCACAAAAAAACTATCTAGATTATAATAGGGAGCCTGTTTCAAAACAAGAACCCCAAGAAATGGGTGATTATGATGCGTCAGCTTATTTTAATTATGTAGCCTCTAAACCGGCTGTTTTTCCTGCTGATCAAAACATTACAATCCAAGCTTCTAATTATTCATCTATAGATGGAAACCAAGAAGTGCTAGATATGTATGAAGGCGTGTCTAATCCATTATTGACACTTGAAAGTGGATCAGTAACCTGGCATGTGAATGTTAAACAAGAAGGGTTTTATAATTTAAAAGTTAATTATTTTCCTTATGAAGGAAAAAGCTCTTCAGTAGAAAGAGTATTATATCTCAATGACGAGGTGCCTTTTGATGGCGCAAATAATATTGTGTTTCATCGTCTATGGGCAAGTGATGGAGATGTAAAAATAGATATTCACGGCAATGATATTAGACCTAGCCAAGCAGAAGTGCCTTTTTGGACTAGTGATTTTGTTAAAGATTCTATAGGCTATGTAAATGAACCATATGCCTTATATTTTGAAAAAGGTATCAATAGTATTACTTTAGAATCTGTAAGAGAACCATTATTAATCGATACGATTGAATTGGTTTCAGTTAAAGAAAGAAAAGCTTATGAAGAAGTTTATGAAATGTATCAATCTGAAGGATATGAAGTTGTAGATAGTGACAATATTATGGTTCAAGCCGAAGATGTTTCTTATACAACGTCACCAACGCTATATCCATTAAATGATAGAACAAGTCCTCTAACAATGCCAAGTGATCCATCATTAGTTAAGTTAAATACAATCGGTGGAGCAAACTGGAGAGTATCTGGAGATAAGATGACTTGGACATTTGATGTTGAAACATCAGGCTTGTATCAAATAAGCATGCGTGTTAAACAAAAACTCGCATCAGGTATGAATGTCTCAAGAAATATTTATATCGATGGCGAGATTCCATTTGAAGAAATGGAAAATTATCAGTTTCCATTTTCTAGTGAATGGCGTATTCAAACACTTGGGACAGAAGATACACCATATTTATTTTACTTAGAAGAAGGTAGTCATGAGATTACTATGGAAGTATCGTTAGGTGAATATGGTCCACTCATTGCACAAATACAAAATTCAATTAATAATTTAAACAAATTATATAGAGAAATCTTAGTCTATACAGGACCTGAACCAGATCCATATAGAGATTATGAGTTAGAAAAACGTGTGCCTGATTTAGTTGGTCGTATGCAAACGGAGTTAGACAATTTATCTAGCATACGTGAAAGAATTGTTGAGATTTCTGGATCTAAGAGTGAAAAAACAGGTATTTTAGATACTGTGATTCTACAATTAGAAGATTTTGTGAAAAAACCAAGAGAAATTCATAAAAACTTATCTAATTACAGTGCGAATATTTCATCTTTAGGAACTTTAGTGATTTTATTATCAGAACAACCTTTAGAAATCGATTATTTTGTGATACATGATTCAGAATCTAAATTACCACAAAACAAAGCATCATGGTTTAGACGCATGATCTTTAGTATCAGATCGTTTATCGCAAGTTTTACAACAGATTATGCATCAATTGGTCAAACTGAAACTGGTGAGATTAATGAAACGATAGAAGTTTGGTTATCTGTTGGTAAAGATCAAGCGAATATTTTAAGAAAATTAATTGATGAATCATTTACACCTGAGTTTGGTATTCAAGTTGATTTAAAATTAGTAAACGCAGCTGTATTACTTCCAGCAACTCTAGCAGGTGAAGGACCAGATGTTGCGATGAATGTTGGCTATAACATACCTGTTAACTATGCGATGAGAAATGCAGTTTATGATTTATCACAATTTGATGATTTTGATGAAGTAGAAGATAGATTCATGGATAGTGCAATGGTCGGTTTTGAACATGAAGGCGGTTATTATGCATTACCAGAACAACAAATCTTTTTAATGTTATTTTATAGAACAGATATATTTGAAGAATTAGGGTTAACAGTTCCTAATACATGGGGAGATGTTATCGCAATGATTCCGGACTTGCAAAAACATAACTTAGAGTTCTACTTACCAGTTCCGATTACTCAAGGTGCGGTTATTAATCTTCCAGCAAATCCAATATTTTCAACAATGTTTTATCAAAACGATGGAGAATTCTACATCAATGGTAATAAAGAAAGTGGATTTAATGAAGGTTTGGGACCTGAAGTCTTTGAAACATGGACACAATTTTATACGGATTATTCATTTCCTGTAGAGGCAAACTTTGTCAACAGATTTAGAAGTGGTCAAATGCCGATTGGTGTAACATATTACAATATTTATAATACATTAAGTGTGTTTGCTCCTGAGATTAGAGGAAAATGGGATTTCACCTCTGTTCCAGGTACAGAATATATTGATGAGTTTGATCAAGTACAAGTAAGAAGAGAAACGGTATCTACAACAACAGGTGCTATGATCATGGATCAATCAGCTAAAAAAGATGCTTCTTGGGAATACTTAAAATGGTGGACAAGTACTGATGTACAAGTTCAATTTGGACGAGAAATGGAAGGTATCTTAGGTGCAGCAGCAAGATATCCAACCGCAAATGTTGATGCTTTATCACAATTACCTTGGACTGTTGAAGAATATCAAAAACTTCAAGACCAATGGGCTTGGGTACAAGGTGTACCTGAAGTACCAGGTGGATACATGACAGGTAGACATTTAGATAACGCTTTTAGATTGGTTATTGATGAGTTTGCGAATCCTAGAGAAACCATTTATGATTATGTTCAAACCATTAATGATGAGATAGAGAAAAAACGAAGAGAATTCGACTTAGACTAGAAAGGAGGCATTAATCGATGCAATCAAAAATCGACATGAAAGTTAAAAGACAACTTTTATGGAAAGAAATGAAGAAGAATAAGCATAATTATGTATTAATGGCTCCATATGTTATCTTATTTTTGACGTTTACCATTATTCCAGTATTTATGTCTTTAGGCATAAGTTTTACGTATTTTAATTTATTAGAGAGTCCAAGATTTATTGGACTAGACAATTATACAAAATTACTATTAGAAGATGATATATTTGTTATCTCCCTAAAAAATACTTTGATTTTAGCAGTAGTTACAGGACCTGTAAGTTATTTATTAGCCTTCGTCTTTGCGTGGTTAATCAATGAGCTTAAACCAAAACTTAGAGCATTCATGACTTTAATCTTTTATGCACCATCTATTTCTGGGAATGCATTTTTGATTTGGTTGTTAATATTTTCTGGTGACGTTCATGGTTATGCAAATGCGATATTAATGAATTTAGGATTTATCGATAATCCAATCTTATGGTTAAAAGATCCTGATTATATGTTATTTATTATAATCTTAGTACAATTATGGCTAAGTTTAGGTGTTTCATTCTTAGCATTTATTGCAGGTCTTCAAAGTGTGGATAAAACACTTTATGAAGCGGGTGCGATTGACGGCATTAAAAATAGATGGCAAGAGTTATGGTTTATCACATTGCCATCCATGAAACCTCAATTATTATTTGGTGCGGTGATGCAAATTACAACATCACTTGCCATAGCGGAAGTATCCATGCAGCTTGTCGGATTCCCGTCTATTCAATATGCAGGGCATACAATTGTAACCCACTTAATTGACTATGGTTCTACACGATTTGATTTAGGGTATGCATCTGCAATCGCAACTCTATTATTCTTAATTATGATGAGCGCGAATATCATTGTTCGCTCGATCTTGAGAAGGGTTGGTGAATAACGATGCAAAACTTAATTGAACAAATAAAGAATAGAAAATACCGTAAGAAAAAAAGAATCAACCGTTCTAAGGGTGGAGATATTGCATTATTTATTATTCTAGCGCTATTTGGTGTATTTAGTGCATTCCCATTAATTATGACTGCATCAAATGCATTTAAACCATTAGATGAATTATTCTTATTCCCACCAAGATTATTACCAAGAAATATTACATTTGATAACTTTAGAGATTTATCGGAACTTATGAGTAATTCATGGATTCCATTTACAAGATATTTCTTTAACACGATTTTAATTACTGTTTTAGGTACATTAGGACACGTGTTAATCGCTTCAATGGCAGCTTATCCACTTGCTAAGTATAAGTTTCCAGGAAGAACAATTATCTTTACACTTGTTGTTTATTCATTAATGTTTGCACCTCAAGTAACCGCAACACCTAACTATATTATTATTTCTGGTTTAGGTTTAGTTGATAATCCAGCTGCGATTATATTGCCAGCGATTGCTTCATCTTTAGGGCTTTATTTAATGAAACAGTTCATGGAACAAATTCCAGATGAGCTGATTGAAAGTGCGAAGATTGATGGTGCGAGTGAATACCGTATTTTCTTCCAAATCGTTATGCCGCTTGTTAAACCAGCATGGCTAACACTTATTATATTATTATTCCAAAGATTATGGATAACTGATGGAGGTTCATTTATTTTCAGTGAAGAACTAAAACCAGTCAGTTATGCTTTAAGACAAATTGCGCAAGGTACGATTGAACGTGCCGGTACGATTGCTGCAGTCTCTTTCATTATGATGATCGTGCCTGTAACATTCTTTATCTTCTCACAATCTCGAATTGTTGAAACGTTCAGTCATTCCGGCATGAAGTAGGAGTGTGACGATATGAAATTGTTTATGATATTTTCTATGTTAATCACTTTACCTATTCAGCTTTCGACAGTAAATTATAACTACTCATATTATGGAGAAGTTATTCATTCAGCACCTGGGATGAACTTTGCGACATATTTTAATGGAAATACAGCTGGGACAAATTTTGGATCACCTGAGGATATCGTTGTCTATGATGATCAAATCTATATGATAGATTCAAGTCTAAATGCTTTAATCATCATCAACGATGAGTTTAAACGTGAATCAGATCACACAACATTTCCATTAACACCTGAGTATATCGAAAAACTATCTAATGAAGGTGTAACAGACTTTAGTGATTTAACACTTTTATCTCCATATGGAGTAGAAGTTAAAGAAAGCGGTATTTATATCGCAGATAGTGGTAATTATAGAGTTGTAAAATTAAACCATGATTACGAAGTTGTTGATGTCTTTAACGAAGTTGAAGACGCAACATTTGATGAAATTAGTTTTGAACCTAGAAAAATTACAGTCGATGGTTCAGAAAGAATGTATGTTGTTGCAAGAAACGTGTATGAAGGTATTATTGAACTTGATAGTGATGGAAGTTTTAATCGTTTTACTGGGGTAAATCCAGTATCACTTAATCCTTTAGAGATTTTCCAAAGATCTATCATGACTGAAGAACAACTTGCACAACTGCAACTTTATCTTCCAACAGAATATACTAATGTTGTGATGAGTGATAAGAACTTTATTTATGCAACTTCAAAACCAAGTGAAGAAAATGCTGAAAATATTATTCAGCTTATTAATCCTAAAGGTGTTGATGTGCTTAAGAGAAATGGATATCATCCACCGATGGGAGATATTCATTATATCGAAGGTATGAATAATTATGTTATTGATGGACCAAGTAGTTTAGTTGATATTGCGTATACAGATCATGGTATATTTACTGTCTTAGATCAAAAGAGATCTAGATTGTTCACATACGATAGTGAAGGTAATCTTTTATATATCAATGGTGATGAAGGTGCTCAATCGGATAAATTCACTGAAGGTGTAGCACTTGCTTATCTTGGCGATGATTTGTTAGTTTTAGATAGAAAATCTAGAACTGTCATCGTCTATCAATTAACTGAATTTGGTGATAAGGTAAATACTGCGATTATGCACCATACATTAGGTGAGTTTGAAAAAGCAGCTGAATTATGGGAAGAAGTCCTTGTATTAAATACCAATTATGAAGTTGCTTATAACGGTATTGGTAAATTTTACTTACGCGAAGGTGAGTATAAAAAAGCGATTGAATACTTTAATTTAGGTCACGATCGTTATTATTATTCAAGAGCGTATAAAGAATATAGAAATGATATTATCAAATCTAATTTTGGATATATTGTTGGAGGTATAGTTTTAATTTCTGGTGTTCTTATTGGACTTAAGATCAGATCAACATACAAAAAGGGAGGTAGCATACTATATGAAGACTAAACTTAAAAGTATTTGGTTTGATTTCATTAAATTTCCAAAATATATGATGTTACATCCATTTGATGGATTTGATGAATTTAAAAGATACAAAAAAGGAAAAATAAGTGTTGCGCTTATCTTCATCTCTTTGTATGCATTTTTTAGAATTTTTACATATCAAAATGAGGCTTTCTTGATTAACGAGAGAAATCCTTTAATGCTAAATAGTTTACAAGAAATCTTTTCTGTAATTTTGTTATTAGGCTTATTTACTGTAGGTAATTGGTCAGTAACAACATTAATGGAAGGTAAAGGTAATTTTAAAGAAATTGTTATGGTAACGGGTTATGCATTATTCCCACTCATTATTATTGGTTATCCTGGTGTTGTTCTATCTAACTTTTTAACGTTAGAAGAAATGGCATTTTATCAATTATTAATGGGTATTGCATATGGACTTACAGCATGGATGTTATTTATGGGTATATTAAATATCCATCAATACGGATTAGGAAAAACCATTATCGCATTTATATTAACTGTGGTTGCAATGGCAGTCATGATGTTTTTTGGTTTGTTGTTCTTTGATTTGATTCAACAATTTATCGAGTTTATTGCTTCGATTTATGAAGAATTAAATCTTAGATATTAGAGGTGATGATATGAGACATATGAAAAAGATTATAATCATTGTTTTAGTTCTAGCTATTGCTAGTTTATATCTATTCGCTTTTAATATGAAAGCCTCAAGTATGGTTGATACAAATCTTAGAGCATATAGTAGTGAAGATTTTATGGATGCGAATGGATTAACAAATACCAATCGATTGGTTGCTGCGAATGATGATTTCGAATTATATCTAGATGAGACAACGTCTTATTTCAAAGTTGTTGATTTAAGAAATAATGAAGTCTATTTATCAAATCCAATTGAAGAAGATCCAAAAAAACCAATTACAAATTCTGCAATTGAAAAACAAAAATCAACATTAGAAATTCAGTATTTCAATCAAGCAGGATCACTAAAGACGATTAATAATTATGGATTAAGTATATATCATGAAGCAAGTTTAGAAAATGATGAAGGTATGCGTACATTTGAGATTAAATATATCGATCAAGGTGTACAAATCAAATATGAAATCGTAGATTTAGAAATAGATTATCTATATTTTCCTAAGTATCTTCCAAAAGATGTATTAGAAGCTAGAGATGATTTTTCAATTCTAAACCGTATCGCATATACAGCTTATGATGAAGAACGTGAACTTTATGAAATTAAAAGTTATGAAGATATGAGTGATCTTGTAAAAAGAAGATTATATGCAATTTTTTATGGAGAAGATGGACTAGGTTATACGAGAGAACGCGCTATTGAAGAAAATGAAAATTATGGATATTTTGAACAATATGAAAAAGTACGATTTGAAATTGCTATTGAACTTAAACTAACCGAAGATGGTGTAAGAACAACCATCTTAAGAAATTCAATCGTAGAAACAGATCAAGTGAAGCTTGCAAAAATCACTTTATATCCATTATTTGGTACAGCAATATCTGTTAAAGAGGATACAGAAAATGAAGGTTATATAGAAACAGAAGGTTATATCGTATTACCTGATGGCAGTGGTGCAATCATGGAATTTAATAACGGTAAGTACTTCCAAAATGCTTATAATAAGCGTTTATATGGCCAAGATTTAGCATTATTACCATATAAAATGGCTGAACAACAACAAAAAATAAGTATGCCAGTTTATGGTATGGTTAAAGAAAATGGTGGATTTGCTGCAATAATTTCTGAAGGCGATACGATGGCATGGATTAATGCGGACGTATCAGGAAGAATTGATTCTTATAATAAGGTTTATACAGCATTTTCATTAAGAGAAGTTGAATCAGTTGTTATCGGTTCAGGATTTAATAGATATGGTGTTGATCTTTGGACTGAAGAGATTGTTAACTCAGATTTTAGTGTTGAATATACATTCTTAACAGGTGATGATAATAGTTATGTTGGTATTGCAAAAGCGTATCAAGATTATTTGGTTGAACATTATAATCTAACTAAAAATGATACGACAAGTGATACTGTATTAACAACAGAATTTATTGGTTCTTATGATAGAAAAGAATTTTTCTTAGGTGTTCCATATTATACAAATGAATCAATGACAACATTTGATCAAGCTAAAGATATCGTAGATCTCTTATTAGAAAAAGATGTTAAACATATGAACGTTTTATACCAAGGTGCGATTAATGGCGGTTTATCACAAGAATTAAATGATCGTGTTGATTTCGAAAAAACGCTTGGTGGTAAAAAAGATTATGAAGCATTAGAAAGCTATTTAGAATCACAAGGTATAGATCTATATCAATCATTAAATATTATGACTGCTAAAGAGTATCATAAGTCATTTGATCAATTTAGATATACAGCAAGTAGAATTAGAGGTAGTCATGCACAGATGTTTAACTATCATTATCCATCTAGACTACCATATTCAGAAACTCAATTTGAACATAGTGGCGATTCTTATGTCATTAACCCTTTATTTTATGAACCAATCTTTAATAAATTTAATAAAGATTATGAGTTTAAAAATATTGAATTTTCATTGATGGGTTCAATGATTTCAGGACATTATACAGATAACTTAATGATTTATCAACAAGATAGTATTTTATTACAACAAAGATTCCTAGATACAGTTGATCAAAAAATGATGTTTAATGATCCATTATATTACGCATTTAGTCATGCAAGTTATATTACAGATATGCCTGTAGAAACAACTCTTTATTCAATCATTGATGAACAAATTCCATTATTACAACTTGTGTTATCAGGTTATGTAGATTATTCAAGTAGTAGTATTAATTTAGCAAATGATAGAAGTGCTGCATATCAATTCTTAAAACTTATTGAATCAGGCGCAAATTTAAAATACACACTTACACATGATGATTCAAGAGAACTACTTAATACAGAATACAATTATTACATGTCAACTGACTATAATAATTGGATTGATGTGATTGCAGAACAAATTGAAGAATTAGATAATCTTGGTATACATCAAGGTACACTGATCAATCATGAAATTATTGATAATAATGTCTATAGAGTAACTTACTCACACGGATTATCAATTTTAATAAATTATAACTTAAGAGATGTTACGGTAGGAACTTATACTGTACCAAGCTTAAGCTATGTTGTAGAGGGGGTATAAGATGGACGCACAAAAAAAGACAGCTGATAAAGTGTCATTGTCAAAACTCCCTAAAATGACTTATAAACAACAAAAATTATTTTGGGCAATTATCTTCTTATTACCTTGGGTAGCCGGCATCATATTTCTATTCTTAGTACCGTTTTTCGAGTCTTTAAGATATAGTTTTTATGATTTAACACCTCAAGCTGGAGAAATTGTTAAAGAGTTTGTTGGACTAGAAAATTATTTATATGCGTTTAATACGCATGTAACATCAACATCATCATTTAGAGTTGAATTACTTACAACAACGACGGATGTTTTAATTAATTTACCTGTATTACTCATATTTAGTTTATTTATTGCAGTTATGTTAAATATGAAATTTAAAGGTAGAGCCTTAGTTAGAGCAATCTTCTTTGTACCAGTTATCTTAAACTCTGCTGCTGTAGTTTCAGCTGTTGGTGGCGGTGAAGCGATTAATGCAATATTAGAACAACAAGGTATTGATCGAATTTTCGATTTAGAATTTTATTTATTACAAACTGGTATGGCACCATTCTTAATTACATTTATTGTAGGATTAATTGAACGTATTTATGATATTTTAGCACTTGCTGGTGTACCAATCTTACTATTTTTAGCTAGTATACAGTCTATACCTAAACATTTATATGAAGCAGCTAAAATTGAAGGTGCGACGTCTTATGAAATGTTTTGGTTAATAACATTACCAAATGTTACACCACATATCATTACCGTTACGGTTTATGCGCTTGTAGATACTTTCTTAACATCATCCGTATCAACAATTATTAGTGATGAGCTTAATAGTCAAAATTGGGGTGTATCCTCAGCGATGGCGTGGATTTATGTAGCAACCATCATTCTTATTTTAATTGTACTTGGTGCATTTGCCAAATTCTTTAAGATAGGAGAGTCTCATTATGAAAACTAACGTTATTGAACAATTAAAGGCCTCTTATCATGGTGTCGTAGAAAATATTAAAGATCCTAAAAAGAATGCTAAGCGTTCTAGAAAAGCGAAAGAAATAAGTTTTACGATTGTTAGATCAACGCTTTTAATCGGATTATGTTTCGTAATTTTATTTCCAACCATACAACAAATCTTAATGGCACTTCGTGCTCCAAGTGATGTGAACAATCCTGCGGTTATATGGATTCCAGAACAATGGAGCATCATGAACATTAAGATTGCTGCTATCGTGTTGGATTATCAAAAAGCAGTTGTAAATTCATTTAAATTGAGTGCAATTTCTATGGTTTTACAAATGGCATCAACAGCACTTGCTGGTTATGCATTTTCAAGATTAAGATTTAAAGGTAGTAACATCTTATTCATCTTAGTTATCTTAACGATCGTTATTCCACCTCAAGCATTATCATTATCACAATATTTATATTTTAGAGGATTGGGTTTAATTGGTAAAGAAGGCTCTATCTATTTGATGAGTGGACTAGGTATGGGTATAAGAAGTGGGATCTTCATTTATATCTTTAGAAGCTTCTTTAGAGGACTTCCAAAAGAATTAGAAGAATCTGCGATGATTGATGGTGCTGGTGTGTTTAGAACATTCTGGAGTGTTATGCTTCCAAATGCTAGAGGCGCATTAGTTACTGTAGGTTTATTCGCATTTGTTTGGCAATGGAATGATGCTTACTATGTTAAGATTTTTGAAGTCAGTACACAAGAGTTTCCGTTACTAACAATGAGATTGATTAATGCTGCTGAAAATATGTATGCTGCGTTATTCTATACAGGCGGACTTGATTTAATCGGCCAAGATGTATGGGCAAACCCAGTGTTCTTAGCACTTATTTCTAATGTATCGGCATTACTGATGATGTTGCCATTATTAATTATGTATTTATTTGTACAAAAACAATTTGTTGAATCGATTGAACGTACAGGTATTGTAGGATAAAAGAAGAGGTTTATATGAAATATGAAAAGACTTTTTATCAAAAAGTAAATACGGTAGCTGACTGGATTATTAGAATCATCATGTTGAATATTTTGATGATTATAACAAGTCTTGCGATTATCACAATTTATCCAAGCTTGGCTGCTGGATATAAACTTTTTCATCAATATATCAATAAAGATGAAGAAAAATTGTTTAAAGGTTATTTTCAATATTTCATTGAAGACTTTGGAAAAAAGATTAGTATTAGTTTAGTTTTAATTTTAGTCTTAGTTTTAGGGTATTTAAATGTAACATATTATGTTGATTATTTAAATGCAGGGGCTAATTGGTTTTATATGATTGGTTATTATATTACACTTGCATTTTTAGTCAGTTGTTTCATCATCACTTTATATACACTTACGGTGATGTATGTTGTCCCTAAAGCTAAAATGATTTTAATGTTTAAATTAGCGTTTTATTTATCAGGTAAGTTCTTTGTGAAGACTGTGTTATTGGTGTTTACAACACTCATTCCGTTTTTGATGTTAATGACACCAATAACACAATTAGTCTTCGTTTTCGGAGGATTATCTATTCCGGTATTGTTAAATGCGTTAATTACTAATAAAGTTGTTATATATATAGAAGGATTGGTGAAAGAAGATGTTTAAAGTCGGTATAGAAAATATTGATCAATATCTACATCTATTTAAAAACAAAAAAGTTGGACTTATTACCAATCCAACCGGTGTTGATCATAAGTTTAGATCAACCATTGATATACTAAAAGAAAAAACAAAATTAGTATCACTTTATGCACCAGAACATGGTGTCAGAGGTGATCTTCAAGCTGGTGTTAGATTAGAAAACTATGTAGATGAAGAAACTGGATGTATGGTTTATTCATTATATGGTAAAGATAAAAAACCTAGTTATGATATGTTAAAAGATATTGATGTTTTATGTTTTGATATCCAAGATGTTGGAGCTAGATTTTATACGTTCATTTATACGATGGCGTATGCCATGATGGCAGCAAAAGAGTTTAATAAAAAATTTATTGTTTTTGATCGACCAAATCCAGTAGGTGGTATGGAAGTAGAAGGTAATATCTTAGATTTAAAATATCGCTCTTTTGTCGGTTATTATCCACTTGTGCAAAGATATGGACTTACTGTAGGAGAATTAGCTTTGATGTTTAATCAATTATATGAAATTGATTGTGACTTAGAAGTGATTAAAATGAGTGATTATGATCGAAAAAACGATTATAAGGCATTGAATTACCCATGGGTACTACCTAGTCCAAATATTGCTCAAATGGATTCAACATATGCTTATTTAGCTACTTGTTATTTTGAAGGTACAAATGTAAGTGAAGGTAGAGGTACAACAACCCCATTTCATGTGGTTGGCGCACCTTGGTTAAAGAGTAAAAGTGTCATTAAAAAATTAAATGAGAAAAATTTACCAGGAGTTCAATTTAGAACGATGTATTTTACACCGACATTTTCTAAACATAAAGATGAACTTTGTGAAGGTATTGAATTATACATAACTGATAAAAAGGTTTTTAAACCTGTTAATACAGGATATACATTACTTTATTTAATCAGTGAGATGCATGCGGAATTTAAATTCTTACCACCATATAAAGAAGGTATGAATCCAATGATTGATTTACTTACAGGAGACGATTTTATGCGTACTAAACGTTTAAGTTTAGATGAAATCTTAGAAAAAATTGATCATGATTCTAAAGCATTTAAACAAATGAAAGGAAAGTTTCATATCTATGAATAAACATAAGTTTAATGTTAACAATTTAACTTTAGAAGAAAAAATTGGACAACTGTTAATGTTTGGTTTTGATGGTGAAGATTTAAATGATCATACTATTGAGCTAATCAAAAAATATAAGGCAGGCAATGTCATTTTATTCACAAGAAATATTAAAAGTGGTAAGCAATTATTTGAACTTAATCAAAATTTGCAAAAGTTAGCTTATGAGGAAATTGGTATACCTTTATTTATTGGTATCGATCAAGAAGGTGGCATGGTCACTAGAATTCAACAAGGTGCAACTTTTTATCCTGGAGCTATGACGATTGCAGCAGCAGGAGATATAGAAGCATGTTATAAAGTTGCATATAAGATGGGAAAAGAGTTAAGAGCATTAGGTGTTAATATGAATTTCGCACCTGTATTAGATGTTAATAATAATCCTAAAAACCCAGTGATTGGCGTTAGAAGTTTTTCTGATCAACCAGAAGTGGTAAGTGATTATGGATCGGCTTTTGTTAAAGGTCTACAAAATTATGTAATCGCTACAGGAAAGCATTTCCCTGGTCATGGTGATACTGTGGTTGACTCGCATCTAGGGATGCCTAAAGTCGATTATGGATTAGATAGACTAGAAAAAGTTGAATTCGTTCCATTTAAAAGAGCAATCGATGAAGGTTTAATGGCTGTGATGAGTTCACATATTGATTTTCCAGCATTAACCAAAAATGGACTTCCAACAACTTTATCAAAAGATGTGATGACCGATCTATTAAGAGGGAAATTTGGATTTGAAGGTTTGATTGTTACTGATGGGATGCAGATGAAAGCAATCGCTGATCATTATGGTACTGTACCTGCAAGTTTAATGGCAGTAGAAGCTGGTGTTAATATATATTGTATTTGTCACTCTAGAGAGTTACAAATAGAGTCATTAGAATATATTAAGCAAGCAGTGTTATCAAATCAAATCTCAGAGGAATTAATTAATGAACGTGTTCAAAGAATTCTTGATTTTAAAAAGTTATTTGTTCATCCAGTCAATTTAAATAAAACATTTAATGATATTAAAGAAATTGTTGAAAATGAAGACTCAAAAGCTTTTAGTTATCAAATTGTTGAGCAAGCAGCATCACTTGTGAAAGGGAAACCTTTAAAACTTAAGAAAAAAGCTTTATTTGTAGGCATTATGCCTAAAGCGACAACGATTGCTGATGAAAGATTAGGTCATTATGATATTTTTGCTGGTATTGAAGAAGAGATTAAAAGCTTAGATGTCATTAAGCTTCCGATCACACCAACACAAGAAGATATCTTAAATGTAGTTCAAAAAGCTAAATCGTATCAACAAGTGATTATTACAACATATAATTCAAATGTATATCAAGATCAAATTAAACTTATTGATCAAGTATCAGAATTAAATAAAGAATTACATGTCATATCTATGAGAAATCCTTACGATTTATATTATGCAAAAGATATAAAAAATTATGTTTGTTTATATGAATATACACCTAACTCTATTAAAGTTTTACTTAAATATTTAAAAGGCGATTTAGAGTTAAAAGGAAAGGTGCCTGTTAAATATGAATAAATACATCATTGGTATCGATGGTGGTGGCACTAAAACTTTAGGTGTTTTATATGATATAACAGGACATGAAATCACAAGATATACAGCTGGATTTTCAAATTTTAATATTCATTACGAACAAGCAGAAAAAAACTTATTTGAAGTTTTAGATGCATTAACTAAAGATATAGATAAACATGATCAACTCTATATTCAAATGGGCATTTCTGGTTATTCTAAAATTAAGAACAAGTTAGAATTTGAAACTGAATTAGGATATAAATACAACGCAGAAGTTAGTATAGAAAGTGATGCGCTTATTGCATTATATGATGTAAAAAAAGATTTAGATGTCAACGTCATTTTAGTTATTGGCGGTACAGGAAGTGTTTTAATGTATAGTGATCAAGAAAGACTAGAACAAGTCGGTGGATTTGGTCATTTGTTAGGTG
>JBAZCK010000017.1:0-29385 GCA_041654955.1 Acholeplasmataceae bacterium
ATCAGAATGGGGGCTAAAAAATAATGGAAAAAGAATACAGTAAAGATTATTTTCAATTAGTCCAAGAAAACGACAGATTGCTTGACAAAGCATTAAAAACAAAACAATTAACTTACTTCCAAGATGCGATGTTAAGATTTACTAAAAATAAATATAACGTGATTGCAACCATTATTTTAGCTATATTTATTTTAATGGCTATTTTCGTGCCTGTTTTAACACCTGCACGTTTATATGACCAAACAAATTCACAATTAAAAACATTACCTCCTAGAGTACCTTTATTAGAAAAAATTGGTATCTTAGATGGTACGCAAGAATATCTAAATCAACCAATAGATTTAGAAACAATTGATCCAGAAACTGGATTAGGTTATCCGACTGACCGTTTCCAAAAAGAATATATCTTTATGGATACATTAACAAATGATACAATTATTGGTACAGAAAGAAATCCTAAGTATGTTGGTGGTACAAATGAAATTTTTGTTAACTATGAAAAGATTTCATATGGTATTGTTATAACAAATGGTTTTGAACTAAATGAAGAAACGGAAGAAAATGAATACGTTCCATTTGTTCTAGCTAATGGTACAACTGTAGAAATCGATATTGAAGCAATGGATACGACAGGTGTTGTTGAAGTCTATTATGCAACAAGTGCAATCGCTGGAGATTTTGCTTCTTATGATGAATTAACATTACTTGGAACAGTATCTCAAGCTGGTGTTACTTCAATTAATCCATATGACACATTAGGCGCTTCATCAACAGGTTTTATAGTTGTTAGACATAAACTTCCTGCACCAAGTGATAATGGTGATGAATATGTAACACTAAATTCAGTAAATATTTTATTTAATGATGAAATCACACATGAATTTACAGGTTATCCACTAGCTGCAACTCCTATTTTCACGATTGATTCACAAAATGAAAATGGTCGTTATAATAGAAAAGATGCAGTGATGACTAGAGCTTCATTTAAATATGATTCATATGCGGCTTTATTTAGAGATCGTGCTCAAACAATGGGTAAATCAGAATATGATAAAATTTTAGCTGATAATCCAGGTATGGAAGAATCAATTACATATAGTGATGAACCAAACAAATGGACATTTGGTGAAGGTTATCCAATAACTGAGGTAACGGGTATTGAAAACATATTAGTGCCAGGTACTGGTCTTACAAATACCAATTACTTTGTTATGGTTGAAGGTACATATGCTCTAGGATTTGAAAATATACCATTCTTCTTATTCGGAACAGATGTTTTTGGTAAAGATTTATTTACACTTATTTGGCTTGGACTTAGAACATCATTATTACTAGGTTTCTTAGCAGCAGCAATTAACATTGTTTTAGGTGTTATTTGGGGTGCGACAAGTGCTTATTATGGTGGTCAAGTAGATATGCTTATGGAAAGATTCTTGGATATTTGGGGAAGTTTCCCACAAATTACTATGATTGGTATTATTACCGTTCTAGTCGGTCCCGGATTCTTAGCTCTGTTAATCTTCATGATTTATGATGGTTGGATTGGAGCAGCAAAAGTCACAAGATTCCAGTTCTATCGTTATAAAGGTAGAGAATACGTCTTAGCAGCTAGAACATTAGGAGCAACAGACGGCAGAATTATTTTCAAACATATTTTACCGAATGCTTTAGGAACCATTGTAACACGTGTTATTCTATCAATTCCTTCAGTTATCTTCTTAGAAGTTAACTTATCATATTTAGGTTTTGGTATCGGTAATGGACAAAGATTAACTATTGGGCCAATCGAATTAACTGGTACATCAATTGGGGTTATCCTTAAAGATGGGCAAGAACAAATTCTATCAGGTAACACTTGGTTAGTTGTTTTCCCTACACTTATTGTAGCGATCCTAATGATTACCTTCAATATGTTTGGTAACGCTCTTCGTGATGCATTAAATCCACAGTTGAGAGGTAGTGAATAATAATGAATAAAGAAAAAATATTAGAGGTTAATAATTTAGCCATATCTTTTAAAACGCCTAACGGTTTAGTTAGAGCAGTTAGAGATATTTCATTTGATTTATATAAAGGTGAAACACTAGCAATTGTAGGGGAGTCAGGTTCAGGTAAATCTGTAACAAACCGTGCAATTATGGGTATTTTAGCGAATAACGGTAATATTGATGAAGGTGAAATCTTGTATCGTAATCAAGATTTAGCAAAATTATCAGAAGAAAATTTTCATAAAATTAGAGGTAGTAAAGTTGGTATGATCTTCCAAGATCCACTATCAAGTTTAAACCCTACAATGAGAGTTGGTAAACAAATTACCGAAGCTATGCTTGTTGGTGGACATCGTTTTAAAAATCGTTTTAGAGACTTATATCATAATGAATTTCATGATTATTTAAATTTAGAGACAAGAATTAAACTAATCAAGAAAGATAGAGATATTCGTATCTTTGAAACAAATAAGAATGATGAATTATCAAAAGTAGAAAAGAAAGAAAAAATCAAGAAGATTAAAGAAAATACACACAAGAAGATTGAAACACTTAAAAAAGATCTTCCTGGGTTAAAAGCTAAATATTTAGAAGCTAAAAAAGCTGCTAAAGTTCAAATTAAAAAAGAAATCGCAGAAGTCAAAGCAGAAGAGAAAGTATCTTATCAAGCACTTCAAGCTGATTTTAATCAAAAGAAAGAAACACTTAAAAATCTTGATGCTTCAAGTCCAACTTATAATGATACATTAAAAGCATACGAAGAAGCAAAAGAAGAGTTAAAAAATCATAGTGAAATGTATAAACGTCGTTTTAAAGTGACTAAAAAAGAAGCTTATGAACGCGCAATTACAATCATGAATGAAGTTGGTATTCCAGAACCAGAAAAACGTTTCACTCAATATCCTTTCCAATTTTCAGGTGGGATGAGACAACGTATTGTTATCGCGATTGCATTAACTGCAGGTCCTGAATTGCTTATTTGTGATGAACCTACAACAGCATTAGACGTTACTATTCAGCAACAAATTCTTGATCTAATTAAAAAGATTAAGAAAGAACGTGGCTTATCTGTTATCTTTATTACGCATGACCTTGGAGTTGTTGCGAATATGGCTGATAGAGTAGCTGTTATGTATGCTGGTAAGATCGTTGAATACGGTTCTGCTAGTGATATTTTCTATGATCCAAAACATCCTTATACATGGGCATTATTATCAAGTGTTCCTGACTTAGATACTAAAGAAAAATTATTATCTATTCCTGGTACACCTCCTGATATGTTATATCCACCAAAAGGTGATGCATTTGCTGATAGAAATCAGTTTGCATTAAAAATAGATTTTGAAGAAGCACCACCGTTCTTCAAGGTTAGTGACACACATTATGCGGCTACTTGGCTCCTACATCCTCAAGCACCTAAGATTGAAATGCCAAAAATCATTCAAGAAAGAATTACAAAATATAAGGCAGACGCTAAAGCAAGAATGAGCGAGTCCAAAACAAATAAAGTTACGAGTGCAGGTGAAGAAAATTGAGCGAAAAAAGAGAAGAAATTTTAAGAGTTGAGGGACTTAAACAGTACTTTAAGTTAGGTTCTGGCCGCAACAAAATGCTTAATAAAGCTGTTGATGGAGTTTCATTTACGATTTATAAAGGTGAAGTATTTTCACTAGTGGGTGAATCTGGTTGTGGTAAAACAACAACTGGTAGAACTATTATTAAACTTTATAATTCAAGTGGTGGAGAAGTGTTCTTTCATGGGACACGTATCGTAAGTGATGTTAAAGCTGCTAAAAAAATACATTTAGAAAACATGAGTTTAGCTAACGAGACTAAAAAAGTTGCATTAGATAAACTACAACAAAGTTTAAATAACCAAGTCATCAATAAAGAACTATATGATGAAAAATTAAATGAAGTTAAAGCTGAATTTGAAAAAGCTAAAAATGAATCATTAGCAGTTTATAGACAAGCTAAAAAAGATAAGAAATTTGAAAGTGTTATTAGTGATAATGCTTCTGAAATTAAGAAAAATGTTCAAACTTATGCAGAGTATAGAGAAATTAACAAAACATATGATCAAAATGAAATTGATTTAAAAGCTAAAGTTAAGGCATTAGAAGCTAAAGTTTTAAAATCTAAACAACAGTTAGATCAAATGTCTAAAGATGATAAAGATGCTCTTTCTAAAGCAAAAGAAGAACATAATGACTTAGTTGAAGATTTCAATAATACTAAAAAAGAATTAAAACTAAATAGTTTAAGACGTAAACAAGATTTAGGCAATTTAAAATATAGCCTTATTCATAAAAACAAGTTATTAATGCGCAAGATGCAAATGATCTTCCAAGATCCAATCGCATCACTTAATCCAAGAATGACAGTTAAAGAAATTATTGCAGAAGGATTAAGAATTAATGGCTATAAAAATGAAAAAGAAATTGATGAAAGAGTAAAAGATGCTTTAAAAACTGTAGGTTTAGTACCAGAACATGCTAGCCGTTACCCACATGAATTTAGTGGTGGTCAACGTCAACGTATTGGTATTGCACGTGCATTAGTTGTAGAACCATCATTTATTATTGCTGATGAACCTATTTCAGCACTTGACGTTTCTATTAGAGCACAAGTTATCAATCTTCTTAATGATTTAAGAGAACAAAAAGGCATTACTATCATGTTTATTGCGCATGACTTATCAGTTGTTAAATATTTCAGTGATCGTTTAGCAGTTATGTATTTTGGTAAGATTGTTGAAATTGGAGATAAAGAAAAGATTTTCAATAACCCAATGCATCCATATACATTATCACTAATGGCCTCTATTCCACAGCCAGATCCACTTTATGAGCAACAAAGAGGTAAAACTGAAAGATATAATCCAGCAGCATCACATGATTATTCAAAAGAAGCACCAGAGTTAAGAGAAATTGAACCAGATCATTTTGTATTGTGTAATACAGAAGAATTCAACAAATATAAGGCACAAGCTAAATCATAATGAAAATTTTTAGATTATTACTTATTTTCTTAAGTATACTTGTTGTATCATTTCTCTTATATCTATGGATTTATGGTTCAACATACATCGTCGGCAATGTCGCAAATGCGTTATTTGTGGTAGGAATGATTACATTCCTACCCACAATTATTGCCATGACTCAAGCCTATAAGTTCTTTCAAGGTTTTAACTACGCAATTAGATCATTTATATCGACTGCATTTAGAGAAAACTATCCAAAGTTTAGTGACTACAAAGCAGAAAAAGATACAAAAATAAAAACAACTGTCTTTCTTGAAGCTTTTATAGCATCTGGAACAGTCGTTATCCTTAGTATTATCTTTACCGTGGTAGCAATCTCATGAACGATGTAAAAAAAGTAAACAGACAATTTTTAAGATTGTTAATTATATATATTGCAGTTATCTTTGCATTATTGGTCGCTGGCGTAGTTGTTATGGTTTATTTAGGTTCAAACTATAACATTATTTATTCGATTTTGATAGCGATGTTTATACTGATGATATTGGTCACTGGATTATTTAAAAACAGTTTTGATCGTATCACTCATATGTCTTACTTGGTTAAAATTCGTGCAAATGAAGGTAAACCATTACCGATTCATCATTTAACAAATTTTAATCAAAACGATATATTTAGATCTAATGATTTTACACGTTATCAAGAAACAGAAACATATACTATTTATTACAAAGTCAAAAAAGATCACATCAAACAAATTTTTAGAAACAATATTTTAACCATTATGGTTTTAATTAAAAATAAAAATGCTGATTTTTATCTAGATCGTATTGATGATGAAATTAATAGACTTAGAGATGACTTATTTAAAAATAAACAAAAAGTTAATCGAATTATTATTACACAAATAAAAGAAATAGATGAATTAAACGACAAAACAAGAGAACAAATTAAAGAGATCTTGTTTATCAGAACAAAACATTATATTATTTCTACTATTAACGTAGGACTTCACAGACCAACAAAAAAAGCGGTAATGCTTTATTCAGATACATACAGTCCTAGTCTTTATTACAAATATCATCTTGATGAAATTAAAAAAATATTATAATTGATGAAAGTGCTCTATTGAGCACTTTTTTTGTATAAAAAAGGTCTTATCTTCGGATAAGACCTTATGTGTTATTTATTATCTAAACTCATTTTTAAATAAATCTTAACTGCTAAAACAATACTTACAACAAGACCAATAAATGAAGTGAATATTCTATAACTACCACGACCAAGATCAATAAATATGATGTTGATGACAGCTAATGCAATAAATGTCAAGATTGAGATAGTAATTAAGATAAGCAACAGCTTATATGTGCCTCTAAAGTAAGATTTTGAAATACCTTCACTTCTTGCTTTATATAAGTTAAGTGATGGTGCAATACCTGATAAAGCAACGATGAATCCAAAGATTGAGATACCCATTTCAATAGAGCCTAACTCATCATATCTAAATGTAAATATATTGATTGATAAGAATGCAGCAATAGCTGATACGATAAATAAAGCAGGGATCAATGAATCAAATAAGAATATATCATATTGATGTTTCTTCTCATCTAAAATTTCCATATCTTTTGATTTAAACAAGAATGTTTGGAAAGCTAAAGCTTCTACAAATAAGATAGCTTCTGAGTTAAATCCTCCAAATATAGTTGTGATATAAGATAATGTCTTATAGTTCATAGCTGAAAAGTCAAATACCAAATTAGGATTACCATACAAAATGTTATTTCTAATGATCTCTGCTGTATCATAAATTAAAACGTATTTGTACATAAACAAACTGAAGAAATAAGCAACAATCGTAAAGAAACCTAAATAAATCATAATTCTTAGACTTGACTTCGTAAAATTAAAAGTACTATTGTTTTGCCATAAGAGTAAGATGATAAAGATAAACAAGAAGATAATCGTCTTTAAATAGATGAAAATATCTGGTAAACCGTATCCTTCTAAAATTGGTGCTATATAGATATTTGATATAATCGTACCGATATCAAATAGCAAAATTGTACCTACCAATATAGTCAACAATGATAATTTATTATTATTTTTATCCAACATAAAATTCACTCCCACTTTTTAGTTATTATATTATTTTGTGATATGCATATTTTATGATATCATGAACATGATAAAATGTCTATGAAGTCTTGAAATAAAGTAAAAAAAAGGACCTCTAAAGAGAAGTCCATTTTTTAAGGGAGTAACCTTTTATGATAATATTCGTGGATGGCAGTCCAAATATTACCAAGCGTTAGGTTAACGCTGTATTTTGGGAGAAAAATACATTAATTGCAGTACGTTGATAACTAAAAGGATCAACATCTACACATATATAATAACATAAAAATTTGTAAGTAAATGTAAATTTACATAATTTTTTCATTGAAAACGTTTCCTTATTTTAGGGATAGTTGATTAGCATATAATTAGATATATTTATATAAATAGTTTATAATAGTAATGGTAAATAAGGAGGTCAATATGGCAAAATTAGAAATAAACAATCTTCATGTTGAAATTGAAGGAAAAGAAATATTAAAAGGTGTAAATCTAACCGTAAAATCAGGTGAAGTTCATGCGATTATGGGTCCTAATGGAACTGGTAAATCGACATTAGCTAGTGCACTTATGGGGCATCCAAAATATGAAATTACTGGTGGAGAAGCATTTTTAGATGGTGAAAACATTTTGGAAATGGAAGTTGATGAAAGAGCTCGTGCAGGATTATTCTTAGCGATGCAGTATCCAGCTGAAGTTCCAGGTGTAACCAATAGTGATTTTATGCGTCAAGCATTGAAAGCTACTTCAGGTAAAGAAGTAGGCTTATTTGATTTTGCGATTAAATATGAAAAGATGGTTGGAGAATTAAAAATGCGCGCTGACTTAGCACATCGTTATTTAAACGAAGGCTTTAGTGGTGGCGAAAGAAAAAGAAATGAGATTCTACAACTTAAAGTATTAAAACCTAAATTTGCGATTTTAGATGAAATCGACTCAGGTTTAGATGTCGATGCATTAAAAATAGTTGGTGAAAATGTTAATGATATGGTTAATGAGGAATTCGGATGTATTTTAATTACCCACTATCAAAGAATTTTAGATCATATTCATCCAACAAATGTTCATATCATGATTGATGGGAAAATCGTGTTAAGTGGTGGACAAGAATTGATTGGTAAAATCGATAAAAATGGTTATGAATGGATTAAAGATGAATTAGGTATTGATTTTGAAATAGAGGAAGCATAATGGAATCAATCGTTATTAAGAACCATAAGATAACATCTAGCATTCCAAATGACTTTACATTTGAAAATCAAATACTAACCATCCCTAAAAATAACCAATATCAAGATCCTATAAAAATTACATTAGAAGATGATAACAATGAAGAATTAACCATTGTTGTCTCAGAAAATACAAGTATTAAAATCATTTTAGAAATAGCAAGTCAAGATTTAAATGAAAATAAATATAAGTTAAACTTAATTGCTAAAGAAAACAGTAAAGTAAAATATTTACTTGTAAGTGAATTAGAAAGTAAAAAAGCATTGTTAGATCATTATTTTACAGCTGAAAGATATGCATCACTCAATTTAATTGGTGGTTTTGTAAGTAACGTTATAGATGCAAAAATGCATGTAGATCTTGTTGGCGAAGGTGCAGAAGTTAACATGAGAGCAATTGCTCTATCTTCTGATAACCATATTCAAAATATTGATGTATTAATTGTCCATAAAGCACCAAATACATATGGAAATATGACGAATATTGGTATTGCCAATAAGAGTGGTAAGATTATATTAAATGGTGTTGAAAAAATTGAGAAAGGTATGAAGAACGCGAATGCTTTCCAAACCTTAAAAGGTATTATCACATCAGATAAAGCAGTAGTAGAAGTTAATCCAATTCTTTTAATTGATGAATACGATGTTAAAGCCGGACATGGCGCAACGATCGGTAAAATCGAAGAAGAACAATTATACTATATTCAAAGTAGAGGACTAACAAGAGCTGAAGCTGAAAAACTGATTATTAATGGATTCTTGCAACCAATCATCGATGAAATTGATGATGAACCATTAAGAGAAAGATTTGTGAGTCTCGTTAACTCAAGAATATGATTGATGTAAAACAAATTAGACGTGATTTTCCAATATACGAAAATCAACCCAAATTAACATATCTTGATTCTGCAGCATCATCACTAAAGGTAAAACCTGTGATTGATGTATTAGATCATTATTATCAATCGCTTGGTGTAAATGTACACCGTGGTGCATATGATCTAGCTTATGAAGCAACAAGATTATATGAAGCGGCAAGAAAAAATGCAGCTAAATTTATTAACGCAAATGAAGATGAAATCATTTTTACAAGAGGTACAACTTCAGCCCTTAATATGATTGCATATGCTTATCGTGAAGTACTTAAAGAAAATGACGAAATCATAACGACTGAATTAGAACATCATTCATCGATTCTGCCTTGGATGGCGACAGCAAAGAAGACGAAATCTACGCTTACATACATCCCTCTAACAGAAGAAGGTAGAATTACCGTTGATAATTTTAAAAAAGTTTTGACAAAGCAGACTAAAGTTGTAGCAATCACCTATGTTTCTAATGTAATGGGTTATTTAACCCCTATAGAGGAAATCATAGAGCTTGCACATAAAAACGGCGCTATCGTTGTTTTAGACGCTGCTCAAGCTGTGCCACATATGAAAGTTGATGTTAAAAAGCTTGATGTGGATTATTTAGCCTTTTCAGGGCATAAAATGTTTGGTCCATCAGGTGTGGGTGTCTTATTTGGGAAGAATCAGTTATTAAATATGTTAGAACCTGTTGAATTTGGTGGTGAGATGGCAGATCAAGTATTTAAAGATCATGCGACATATAAAGAAGCACCATTAAAGTTTGAAGCAGGTACACCGGTGATCAGTGGTGCGTTAGGACTTTCTGCAGCTATTGATTACATTCAAAAAATAGGTTATGATCAGATTCATGATCATACCATGGCATTAAGAAAATATACCATAGAACAATTAGAAAACATCGAAGGTATTACCATATATAATAAAAATGCAGATATATCAACCATAACTTTTAACATTGATGATGTACATCCTCATGATATCGCAACTATGCTTGATCAATATCAAGTAAGCGTTAGAGCTGGACATCATTGCGCACAACTTGTATCGCGTTTTCTAGGTGTTAATTCAACGCTTAGAGTGTCATTTCATATCTATAATACGATTGATGACTGTGATGTGTTGATATCTAGTATTAAAGCAGCGAAAGATTTCTTTTTATCATTTTAAGGAGGCTACATGAACATAGAACAATTATATAGACAAGTGATAATGGATCATTATAAGAATCCAAAAAATAAGGGATTTGTAGCAGATCCAAACTATGTCACCATTCATTTAAATAATCCATCTTGTGGTGATGAGATGACAGTTCAATTAAAGGTTGAAGATCATATCATTACAGATATTAAACATCAAGGGACAGGATGTTCTATATGTTGCTCTAGCGCAAGTGTCATGAGTCAAACATTAAAAGATCAAAAAGTTGAACAAGCAGATAAAATTATTGATGAGTTTTATGAACTTATTAAAGGATATCCATTTAATCCAGATATTCTTAAAGGAGATGCGATTGTATATCAAGGTGTCTCACAATTTCCAGCAAGAATTAAATGTGCAACATTGGCATGGAAAGCTGCTGAAATGGGATTAAAAAAAATAAAGGAGGATGAAAGCAAATGATGGACGACAACAAAAAGAAGATAGATGCCATTGTTGGTGATTATAAATTCGGGTTTAGAACAGAAAACACACCAGTAATTAATACCGGTAAAGGTCTTAATGAAGAGATTGTACGTGCAATTTCTAAATATAAGAATGAGCCTGAATGGATGTTAGAATTTCGTCTAAAAAGCTACAAGAAATTTTTAGAGTTAGAAAACCCAAAATGGGGACCTGACTTATCATTTATAAAATTTGATGAAATCACGTATTTCTTACGCGCAAGCGATAGAGCAGAAACAAGTTGGGATGAAGTACCTAAAGAAATCAAAGATACATTTGAAAAATTAGGTATTCCAGAAGCTGAAAGAAATTACCTTGCTGGTGTTTCAACTCAGTTTGAAAGTGAAGTAGTATATCATAATACGATGAAAGAATTAGAAGATTTAGGTGTCATTTATGTGGATACTGATACTGCACTTCGTGAACACCCAGAGCTTGTTAAAAAATATTTTGGAACAATGGTTCCATATAGTGATAATAAATATGCAGCGTTAAATAGTGCTGTTTGGAGTGGTGGCTCATTTATCTATGTACCTAAAGGTGTTAAAGTACCTAAGCCACTACAATCATATTTTAGAATTAACTCTGAACAAATGGGTCAATTTGAAAGAACTTTAATTATTGTTGATGAAGGTGCATATGTAAACTATGTAGAAGGTTGTACAGCACCTACATATACAAAAGATTCTCTGCATGCAGCTATTGTTGAAATAGTTGTACATAAAGATGCAACTTGCCGTTATACAACGATCCAAAACTGGAGTAACAATGTGATTAACTTAGTTACAAAACGTGCATTTGTTTATGAAAATGGACATATGGAATGGATTGATGGTAATATTGGATCAAGTGTCAATATGAAATATCCATCATGTATCTTATTAGGTGAAAGAGCAAAAGGAACAACGATTTCAATTGCGTTTGCTGGTAAAGGACAAATTCAAGATGCAGGTGCTAAGATGATTCATGTGGCACCAAACACAACTTCAACGATTATTTCTAAATCAATTAGTCGTGGTGGTGGATCTGTTAACTACCGCGGTAAAGTTGATTTTGGAAAGAAAGCGTTCGGATCAAAAGCACATGTCGAGTGTGATACCATTATTTTAGATGATGAATCATTTAGTGATACAATTCCAACAAATGTTGTGAAAAACTCTAATGTGTTCTTAGAACATGAAGCTACAGTTTCAAAAATCAGTGAAGAACAACTTTTCTACTTAATGAGTAGAGGATTAACTGAAGAAGAAGCTACTGAAATGATTGTTATGGGCTTTATTGAACCGTTTGCTAAAGAACTTCCGATGGAATATGCAATTGAATTAAATCAATTAATTAAACTTGAAATGGAAGGCTCAATCGGATAATTATAAATAAAGAGATATTTGTTTTTGACAAATATCTTTTTTTTATGGCCTATTTAGCGTAAAATAGTTATAAGGTGATGAAAATGAAGAAATTTTTAGCTATTTTAATGATATTGGCACTAACAATTGGATTATCTTCTTGTATTAGAGAGCATACTTATGATGATCTGTTATCTGATTATCAAAATGATATAGAAGCTAGACAAGATATCTATGAAAATTACATTAAGTTGTATGATGTTTTATCTACGCAAACTATTAAATCAATTGTTAAGGTTACAAAAACTACGACATCACCATCATTTATATCCATAGGATCGGGTTTTATTTTTCATGAAGATGAAACATTATTCTATGTCTTAACAAATAATCACGTCGTTTATAAAGAAGATGGTATATCACAAACAGTTACTGTCACAGATTATTTAGGTAAATCAAGAACTGCTACTGTATTAGCAGCTGATGAAGCTTATGATCTTGCTGTTGTATCATTTTCTAAGATTGGCGCAAACCTTGAAGTTCTACCTTTTTCTAATGAAGGGTTAACTTTTAAAGATAAAGTCATTGTTATGGGATATCCTGATGGTCAAGTTAATGGGATTACATTGGGTGAGTTTGTTGACTATGATGAGATTGATGTTTCTTCAGAGTCATATACAAATCATATAGATTTTCCTGTTCTTATTATTGATGCACCAGTTGAAGCTGGTAGTAGTGGTAGTGTCGTTTTAAATGAGAATTTTGAAATTGTAGGCATAGTATATGCAGGAAATTTCTTAAATGGATCAACAATATCAGAATATGCATTTTCTGTACCTGAATCCTATATTTTTCAATTTTTAGATTTGTATACTATACCTTATCAAAATGAGGTGGCATCATGAAAAAATTGAGCTTTTTAATAATCTTATTAGCCTTTTTGTTTCTACTAAATGGTTGTGATATGTTAGTGATTGAAGAAGATACATTTGAATATCGTCAATTATCAGATCAATATAATGATTATGTCATGAACGATGTTGTTAACTATGAGGATTTTAAAGATATTATGAATGATGTAACTCATGTTTCAACAACTTCAGTATTTATGATTGAGACTCAAGTTTTAGATATATTTAGAAGAGTAGTTAGCGAAAACTTTGGTACAGGTACATTGATTTATACAGACAATAATTATCACTATGTTTTAACCACTTTTCAAATGATTAATTTACAATCTAGATTTGTTGAATATTATGTTACAGATGCTTATGGAAATAAGTTATCAGCTGAAATATTTGCAGCTGATTCAACACTAAAACTAGGGATTTTAAGAATTGGTCATACAGATGAAGATTATGCATTAATTGATTTGCCAAGTTATATGCCACTATCAGGTGAACTTTTAGTCATGATTTCAAATAATCATCCAACACAAAATATCCAAAAACTAGGCTCTTATTTATATCAAGATGAGATGTCTTATATTAAAGTAGAAAGTACGCAAAATGCCAATGGATCTCCGATATTTAATTTACAATTAGAGCTTGTTGGTATACAATATTTATATGGAGAGTCATATGTTTTAATGATTGATTATCAAACAATATATGAATTTGCAAGTCCGATTCTTCCTATATGGAGATATCAATAGATATTAGGTGATTTCATGCATAAATATATAGCCATTGAAACTAAAGAAAATATGCACTTATATGAAGCGATGATTACATCGTTATTTTCTGAAGTTCTGCATATCGATCACACAAAAGTTGATACGCATATTTTATGGATTTATTATGATCATGAGATTGATATTTCGTTAAAAGATGTCATTATCAATTTATCACAAGATACATTACTAGATTTTAGGTTATATGAATCATACCAATTTGAGCATCTAAAAGATTTAGAAGAAAATCGTTCGTTTATTGAACAAAAGTTAAAATTAATCAATTTTAATAAATATGTGTATTTAGATGACCATATCATCGTGATGCATTTTATTAAACAATTAGACAAATCATTTAAAGCTTTTGTGTTTAAAAAATATTTAGATGATTATATGATGCAAGAAACATTAAAAATATATTTAGAATCTAATCAAAATATGAGTCAAGCTTCTAAAAATTTATATATTCATAGAAACACATTAACACAAAGGCTAGATAAGTTCTTTCAGATTACTGGATTTGATGCGAGAAAGTTTATGGATGGTTTATTGATTTATCATTTATTATTCTTATAGTCAAAAAAGTGTGCAACGTGCACATTTTTTTTTATGTAAAGGCTTGCTATAATAGAAGTACGAGTTACAAAATGAAAGGAAGTAAAATAGATGGCTACTTTAAAATTAAAAGATATTAACAAAGTATACCCAAATGGTGTACAAGCAGTATTTGATTTCAATTTACAAATTAAAGACAAAGAATTTATTGTTTTTGTTGGACCATCAGGTTGTGGTAAATCTACTACACTTAGAATGATTGCAGGATTAGAAGAAATTACATCAGGTGAATTATACATTGATGATGAAATGGTTAATGATAAAGCTCCAAAAGATCGTAATATCGCGATGGTATTCCAATCATACGCTTTATATCCTCATATGACTGTTTATGATAACATGGCTTTCGGTTTAAAATTAAGAAAAATGCCTAAAGATGTTATTAATGAAAAAGTTCAAGAAGCTGCAGATATTTTAGGTCTTACACCTTATTTAAAACGTAAACCTAAAGCTTTATCAGGTGGACAAAGACAACGTGTTGCCTTAGGTAGAGCAATCGTTCGTAATGCTAAAGTATTCTTAATGGATGAGCCATTATCGAACTTAGATGCTAAACTACGTGTTCAAATGCGTGGTGAGTTAATTAAACTACATAACAAGATTGAAACAACTACTATATATGTAACCCATGACCAAATTGAAGCGATGACAATGGCTTCAAGAATTGTTGTTATGAAAGATGGTTATATCATGCAAGTTGGAGCACCAAAAGATATTTACGATAATCCAGAAAATATGTTTGTTGCTGGTTTTATTGGAACACCTCCAATGAACTTTATCAATGGTAGAGTTGGTAAAGATGCAGTATTTAGAGCTGGTGATCATACAGTTGTTGTTCCTGAAGATAAACTTCAACTTATTAAAGATAATGATTTATTAGATAAAGATATTGTTTTAGGTATTAGACCAGAAGATATCCATGATGAAAAAGTTGTTATGGACACTTATCCAGGTGCAGTATTAAGTATTAAAGTAGATGTAGCAGAATTATTAGGTTCAGAAACAAATATTTATACATCTGTTAATGAATCAAATATCTGTGCTGTCGTTAATGCAAGAGCAAATATCAGAATTGGTGATGAAATTAAATTAGCACTTGATATGAATAAAGCACATTTCTTTAATCCAGAAACTGAATTAGTATTAAAAGCTAAATAATTTAAAAGGCCACTTGGCCTTTTTTTTTGAGGAAAAAGCTATGAATTATATAACTAATTATGCATATGGATGCATGCTTTATAAAAATGAATCAAATCAAATCATTAATATGAGTAGTATAAGTTATATTAAACATTTATGTGAAAATCATTTATTTACATATCAAGGATATTTAAAAGCATGTCGAAAGAAATTCGACTTAAAATATAAAATTCCTCTATATATATGCGAAATACTTCAGCTTATTCCTACAAAAAGCTATAGAGCATATGATGTTATGTGGATAAATTATGCTGCAATAGAGCGCTATGAAGCGATTGATCAAAAAGTGCGCATATATTTTTTTGATCATTCACAATTAATGATTGATATTTCATATCAAACATTTAAAAAACAAATTATAAGACTAAATCAAATCAGAGATGTAAAAGTAAAGCATTTTCATAGTTAATCATATAGAAAATGTATAGAAATAGTGTTATAATAAGAACGGCTTATAACATGAGATAAACAATTATAAGGAGGATTTTATATGGCAAAAATGACAATTAGAGATGTAGATTTAAAAGGTAAAAAGGTTTTAATTAGAGTTGATTTTAATGTCCCTTTAAAAGACGGAGAAATCAGTGATGAAAATAGAATCGTGCAAGCCTTACCAACTATTAAGTATGTTTTAGAAAAAGGTGGTAGAGCAATACTGTTTTCACATTTAGGCAGAATTAAAGAAGAAAAAGATTTAGCAAAAAACAGTTTAGCTGTTGTAGCAAACCGTTTAAGCGAACATCTAGAAAAAGAAGTAAAATTTGTACCAGTTACTAGAGGTCAAGTTTTAGAAGATGCCGTAAATAGTTTAAAAGACGGTGACATCTTAATGTTTGAAAACACACGTTTTGAAGATCTAGATGGTAAAAAAGAAAGTAAGAACAATCCAGAATTAGGTAAATACTGGGCATCGTTAGGGGATGTATTTGTCAATGATGCGTTTGGTACTGCTCACCGTGAGCATGCGTCTAATGTAGGGATAGCAAATAACATTAAACAAACTGTTGCTGGATTCTTATTAGAAAAAGAAATTAATTTTATTGGTGGAGCTTTAGAAAGTCCAGAAAGACCTTTTGTCGCAATACTAGGTGGAGCTAAAGTATCTGATAAAATAGAAGTTATTAAAAATTTATTAAAAGTTGCTGATAAAGTATTAATCGGTGGCGGTATGGCATATACATTCTTTAAAGCAATGGGATATGAAATTGGTCAATCATTACTTGAAAGTGATAAAGTTGATTTGGCTAAAGAATTACTTGAGATTTCAAAAGGTAAAATAGTTTTAGGTGAAGATGTAATTACCGCAAAAGAATTTGATCCTGAAAGTGAAAAGAACGTTCGTACGATCAATGAAATTCCTGAAGATGAAATGGGTATGGATATTGGACCTAGAACAATTGAAAGATTTGAGTCAATCATTAAAACTGCAAAAACAGTTGTTTGGAATGGACCACTTGGTGTATTTGAATTCCCTAGATTTGCTGAAGGTACAAGATCAGTTGCCCAAGCTTTAACAGAAATTAAAGATCAAGCAACAACTATTATTGGTGGTGGAGATTCTGCTGCTGCAGTCATCCAGTTTGGATTAGAAGATGGATTTACACACATCTCTACTGGTGGTGGAGCATCACTAGAATATCTAGAAGGCAAATTATTACCTGGTATTGAATGCGTTTCTAACAAGTAACATGATGAACATAGGTAAGAAAATAAGAGCTCTTAGATTGGGTAATAGTCTTACTCAAGAAGAACTCGCCAATAGAGTGGAATTGACCAAGGGCTATATTTCGCAACTAGAAAACAATTTAACATCGCCATCTATGCAAACCTTATTTGCAATCTTAGAAGTGCTAGGCACAGATGTTCATGAGTTTTTTAGTAAAGAAGAAGAACAAACGGTTGTTTTTAAAAAAGAAGATTTTTATGAAAAAGAAAATCATGCGCTTAAGCACATGATTAGCTGGATTGTCCCAAATGCATTAAAATATGAAATGGAACCTATTATGATTGATATTGAACCAGGTGGACAATCAGAAATTGATGATCCGCATGCTGGTGAAGAGTTTGGTTACGTACTTGAAGGTCAAATTACTTTAGTACTTAATAAAAAACGTTATGTCATTAGAAAAGGTGAAACATTTTATTATTTAGCAAATAAAGAACATTACTTAATGAACCTAAGTAATCAACATTCAAAGGTGCTCTGGATATCAACACCCCCAATGTTTTAAAAGGAGAGATATTATGGAAAAAGAAATTACGATTAAAAGTACAACTGGATTACATGCTAGCTTAGCTGCTAAAGTTGTACAAACTGCATCTAAATATGCAGTAGAAATTGAATTACATTATGGTAACAAAGTCGTTGACTTAAAGTCAATCCTCGCATTAATGAGTTTAGCAGTTCCTTATGGAGAAAATGTTAAAATTGTAGCTAGAGGAACTAGAGCTGAAGAAGCAATTAAAGACGTTTCTTCAATCTTAGGTTAATCTGATGAAAAGAAGACCTATTATTGCTGGAAACTGGAAAATGTACAAGACTAAAGATGATGCGCTTGCATTCATCTATGCAGTCAATGTAAAAGTTCCAGAAAAAGAAGTTGTTGAATCAGTGATTTGTGCACCTGCGATATTCTTAAGAGATTTAGTTAAACGCGAGGGTGAGGATTTAAGAATTGGCGCACAAACGATGCATGAACTTGATGAAGGTGCATATACTGGTGAAATTAGTGCAGGTATGCTTAAGTCATATGGCGTTGAATATGTAGTGATTGGTCATAGTGAACGTCGTGCATATTATAATGAAACTGATGAAACTGTTAATAAAAAAGTTATTCAAGCTGTCAATAATGATATCACACCAATCTTATGTGTTGGTGAATCATTAGATATTAGAGAAGCAGGGACTACTGATTTAGTCGTTAAAGATCAAGTGGTTAAAGCTTATCAAAACATGACTGCTGAACAAGCATTAAAAACTGTTGTTGCATATGAACCTATTTGGGCAATTGGAACAGGGAAAACTGCAACTCCAGAACAAGCAAATGATACAATTAAAGCGATTAGAAATGTATTAACTGAACTATATAGTAATGAAGTTGCTGAACAGATTAGAATTCTATATGGCGGTTCTGTTAAGCCAAATAACGTTGATGAGCTACTTGCTCAATCAGATATTGATGGCGCACTTGTTGGTGGAGCATCTCTTGATCCAGAATCATTTTTAACACTTGTGAATGCAGCTGTTAAAGCATAAATAAATTATCCATTTTTATAATGGATTTTTTTATTAAACTTTAGGACAATTATATACTGTTAGGTGATTTTGAACTCTTATTCAGCTGTAATCAAAGATTAGTATATCCAAATTTCTCTTATGAATATGAATCATTCATGTATTATTGAATAACAAAAAAAGTGACTCGAAATAAAGTCACTTTTTGTTTTAGATAGTTTATTATCTGTTGTAATATTCTACAATTAATTGTTCGTTAATTTCTTGAAGAATTTCATTTCTTTCAGGATAACGCGCGAATACACCAACATTTGTTTCTTTATCAAATGATACAAAGTCAACAGATGCGTATTGAGCTTCTAAAGCTTCTTTTACGATCTTTAAATCTTTTGAAGTTTCTCTCAAAGTGATTTTTTGACCTGGGGTCATACGATAAGATGGAATATCTACTTTTTTACCATCAACTAAGATGTGTCCGTGATTAACTATTTGACGAGCTTGTGCTCTTGTTCTAGCTAAACCTAAACGGTAGACAACGTTATCTAAACGTGATTCCAATAAACGTAAGAAATTTTCACCATGAATACCTTTGATCTTAGCTGCATCATCAAATGTTCTTCTAAATTGTTTTTCAGATACGCCATAAGTAAATCTAACTTTTTGTTTTTCTTGAAGTTGTAGACCGTATCCACTTAATTTAGTACGACGTTGACCATGTTGACCAGGTGCGTATGGGCGTTTTTTTAATTCTTTTCCAGATTCTGAAATTGAATAACCTAAACGACGTGAAATTTTCCATGTTGAACCAGTGAAACGTGACATAATTTTTACCTCCTTATTTTTTTGGGTGGTAAAAATTGCAAATGTTTTAATGATGAGGTATCCCGATATTCTTTTCACCATAAAGCAGAATGGCTACTAAGGGCTCCTAAAGGTAGGGATCGCACAAATCATAAAAAGTTGCCTGCTTTTTACCGACGCTATTTATTTTACCCTAACGGGCATCAAAAGTCAATCAATTTTGTTAGTAAATCTACAAATGCTTCAAAGAAATCTACAAGCTCTTGATCAAATCTATTCTTAACGGGGCTATCAACGTCTAAAACGCCAAAAAGCTTGTCATTGATAAAGATTGGAACGACAACTTCAGATCTTGAGTTTGCGTCACATGCTATGTGATTATCATGTGATAAAACATCATCAACAACTAGTGTTGTTTTTTTAAGTGCAGCTTCACCGCAAACGCCTTTTCCAAGCTCAATGGTAGAACAAGCTGCCTTGCCTTGAAAAGGTCCTACAGTAAGCTTTTTGCCGTCATATAGATAGAAACCTGCCCAATTGAGGTTATCTACTGTGTCATTGATGAATGCTGAGGCATTTGAAAGTAATGCAATTTGATTGGGTTGTGTTTCTAATAAAGATTTTGCTAATTCAATGTATTCTTGTTTTTTCATAACTTATCACCTAACATATTATAACATATATGTTAAAATAATATATGGTGATAAGATTGAAAAGAAAAATATTAATTAGGTTTGGAGATTTAATGTTAAAAGGTAAAAACATTAATTTCTTCATTAAAAGAGTTAGACTGCATGTCCAAAATAAATTAAGTGATTTAAATGTATCATTTAAGTTTGAACATGACCGTATATATATTGCATATGAAATTGAAGATGAAGCAGTTATTTGTAAAAGATTAAGACAAATTCCTGGTATTTTTTCGTTTAGTATTGTTTATCTTGCTAAACTCGAAATTGAGGATATCGTTAAAGTTTCTATAGATGTTTTAAATCAAGAGATTAAAAAAGAGAATGTTACATTTAAAATTGAAACGAAAAGAGCTAATAAAGAGTTTCCGATGACGTCTCAAGAAATAAGTGTTAAAGTTGCACCGATGATTTTAACTAAGATTGATAAAAAAGTTATTGTGGATGTAAGACATCCAGAAGAAGTTTTACATATTGAACTTAGAAAAGAAAACACATATATTTATTTATCAAGCATTAAGGGTATGGGTGGTTTTCCATATGGTACTGGTGGTAAGGGATTAATGATGATGAGTGGTGGTATTGATTCACCTGTTGCAAGTTACTTAAGTATGAAGCAAGGCATTGAAGTTGAACTTATACATTTTGAATCTTCGCCTTTAACACCACTAGAAAGTGCTCAAAAAGTTATAGATTTAGCAAAAGGACTTTCACGTTTTACAAAAGATGGACATATAAAACTACATATCATAGAGTTTGCGAAGATTCACGAAAGCATATTAAAAAATGTTTTTGATCCATATATCATCACCGTGATGAGAAGAATGATGTATAGAATTGCCGAAAGATATGCAAAAAGACATAAAATACTTGCGTTATTAAATGGTGAGTCTGTTGGTCAGGTTGCATCTCAAACACTTCATAGTATGCAAGTCGTAGAAGCAGTAACTAAGATGCCTATATTAAGACCGCTTATAACTTATGATAAACAAGATATTATTAATATCGCTAAAGACATCGATTCATATGAGACATCGATTAAGCCATTTAATGATTGTTGTAGTATCTATGTGCCTAGAAATCCAGTGACTAAACCTATGGAAGTATATGCAAAGAAATATGAAAACACAATCGATTACGAATCTATGATCGAAGAGGTCTTAAGTTGCGTGATGACTTTTGATTTAACAGAAAACACGGATATTGATTTAACAGCATATGGATTTACTGTCAAAGAAGCTTTTAAACATTATAACCAAAAAGGGACTGATTCAAATTGATGATTGTATCTAAACAAAACAAACAATTTAAATTATGGAAAAAGTTAAAAACTAAAAAATATCGTGATTTTAATGATATGTTTTTAGTCTATGGTAGACACCTTATTGACAAAGCAAAAGAAACAAATCAATTACTAGAAGTTATCACTTCAAATGAAACAATTGAAGGTACTTTAGTATCTAGAGAATTAATGGATGAATTACAAACGACCGAAACTTATATCGATGAAATTGGTGTATGTAAAAAACAAAATACCCCACTTAAAAGCAATAAAATATTAGTGCTTGATGATGTACAAGATCCAGACAATGTCGGTGCACTCATTAGAAGTGCAGCTGCTTTTGGATTTAGACATGTCATATTAAGCTATAAATCAGCTGATTTATACAATGAAAAAGTGATTAGAGCATCAAAAGGTGCTATATTTGACTGTTTCATTGAAAGAGATAACCTTGTATTTAAACTTGAAAGTTTAAAAAAAGAAGGCTATCAAATCGTTGGCGCAGATGCACACGAAAAAGGTAGACCAAACTATGATCAAAAAGTTGTACTTGTACTAGGTAATGAAGGACATGGATTGACTGCTGAAGTCAAAGCGTTATGCGATGATATCGTAACCATCAAAACGAAACATGTTGAAAGTTTAAATGTAAGTGTTGCTGGTGGTATTTTAATGTATGAGTGGAGAGATCAATCATGAAAGCGAATATTACAGGTTTTTTTGATCATGATGGCAAATTATCTTTTATTGAGCAATTAGAACTTGCACAAAAACATAACCTTGATTCAATTTCTATAAGATATTATGATCACAAACCATTATTAGAAACAAGCGATAAAGAAATTAAAACCATGTATCAAGTATTAAAAGATCATAAAATGAAAGCCACACTTTTAGATACTTTAATTGGTGATTACGATTTAAATTCAGATCATCAAGCAAATGAAGCTTTTGATGAATTTAAATATTTAGTTAAAGTTTCAGATATCCTTAAAATTTCTCACCTTATCATTAAATTACCTAAATTTAATGATGTGATTGAAGAGTTTGAAAACATTAAAATAAGATTACAACCTTGGGTGATATATGCAGCTAAACATGGGAAGAAATTAATTCTTCGTCCAAGTTCTTCATATAAAGCAAATACATATGCATATCTTTTAAAAAAATTTAAAGTTAACCATGTGTTTGTGTTATTCGATCCTGTTTATTTTATGTCTATTCATGAATCCACGACAACGGCTTATCGAGTATTAAAGAAAAAGATTTATGCTTTTTCATGCCATGATGCAGATCATGATTTAAAACCTAAACTCATAGGATATGGGAAAACAGATATTGTAAGTTTATTTAAAAAACTAATTAGAGATCGTTTTTCTGGGTTCTTATTGATGGATAATAAATTTTACCAGCATATATTTGAACCTACAGTTAAAAAAGAATCGTTTTTCAAAAAGATTTTTTCGAATAAGAAAAAACAGGAAAAAGAACAAATTGATGAACTTTCAAGACGCATTTTTCCAAATGAACAAACAAAAAATGTCACCTATGATGACATTTTAGATAATCAAATTAAAGTTGTAAATATCGTGTTTAAAAAATAGTATTAATCTTCATCAACACTTTGATCTAAAAATTCAAATGCTGGTTTTGCGTTTGGTATAGAATCAAAGAGTTTAGTCGTATACATGATACCGTTGATGTGATCGAACTCATGTTGGAAAACAATGCCGACATAGCCTTCTAATTCAAGTTTTACTGGAATGAGTTGATCAGATGCTATATCATAGTTAAGTGCTTCAAAAACAACAGATTGATATCTTGGTGTGATACCTTCGGTTTCTCTATCAACACTTAAACATCCTTCACCACCAGGAAGATAAATGATCTCTTTGCTTTTATGTATTAGTACAGGATTAACTAATGCATATGAATAAAGCGTTCCATCAAAATCTTGAACATGGCAAGCAAACATTCTTTTAGACACATTGACTTGCGGAGCAGCAATACCTACTGCAGGACGTAGTCCATATTTTTCAACCATTTCTTCATTCTGGGAATTTTTAACATATTGCAAAAGGTCTTTTAAAAGTTTTTTATCCGTATTTGATAAAGGAACTTTCACTTCTTTAGCAACTGTTTCTAAAGTTTTATGTCCTTCACGGATGATATTTTTCATTAAAATCATAGTCATACACCTCGACTATATTATAACACAATCAGGAGAAATTATGCGTATTGATAAATTTTTAAGTCAATTGAATTATTGTACAAGAAGTGAGACAAAAACATTTCTTAAACAACACGAATTAACAATTGATCAAAAGCGTATCATGTTGCCTAATTTTGCTTTTGATCCAAATAAACAAAAGGTTTATATAAATCAAGAGCTGGTATTTTATGAAGATCCAATTCATTTGATGCTTCATAAACCCAAAGGTTATGTTTCTGCTAAAAAAGATAATTTATATCCTTGTGTGATTGATTTGATTACACCACCATATAACCGCTTTGATTTTTCAATTGCAGGTAGATTAGATGTTGATACTGAAGGTTTATTGATTCTTACAACAGATGGAAAGTTTCTACATGAAATTACCCATCCAAATTATCATCTACCTAAAGTCTATGAGGCAATTTTGGATCGACCATTTGAACATAAAAATGAGTTGTTAAATGGTGTTAAGATCTATGATGCAAATCAAGTTATGTTTGAAGCCAAAGCACTTGATGTTCATGTTGAAGATCAAAAAGTATTGATTACGATTGATGAAGGAAAATTTCATCAAGTCAAGCGCATGTTTTTAAGTGTTGGTTATAAGGTGATATACTTAAAGAGAATAAAGATTGGAAAATTAGCATTAAATGATTTAGAATTAGGTATGATAAAACAGATTAAAAGGAGCGACTTATATGACTGATATCATCATTAAAGCATATGATGTTTTAGACGAATTTTTAAATGATGAAAAATTTCCTGAGATAAAAAAACTACATCAAACCATTGATGATTTATATGAAACTGAAATCAAAGCATTTGATCAAGCAAAAGAAGCGTATCAAAAAGTTATGGATGAAGGTGGTAGTTATCATCCAGATTACAAAGATGCAGTTAAACATTTAAGCGAGACAAAAAAACATTTATACGAACAACCAGAAGTGAAGAAGTATTTAGCACTAGAACTTGAATTAGAAACAGAATTAAATGAGTTTTTAAATACATTATCAAAAACAATATCAGATCATGTACCAGCACCTAATAAGTTTGGGATGATCAAAAAAGGAGGCAGTTGTCATGTACACTAACAGAGTGGCTTATGTAGCTATTTATCACGGCAAGCATGCGATTAACAAACTAAAGAACTTACCTGTTGATATAACATATATATCAAATAAACAAAACTATGCAATTGTCTATTTTGATAAATCAAATGAAGATAATTTTGTTAAACAAATGAAAAATGTCAAAGGGTTGAAACACTTTGGGCCATCTCAAACATACGATGATTCATTAAATTTTTAACTGTTAAGGAAAAATACTTGACAGATTAAAAAAAATCATTATAATAGACATGTAATATAAAAAGAAAGAGAGTGAATAATATGGCAGTTAAATTAAGATTACAACGTTTTGGTTCTAATAAAAGACCATTTTACCGTGTTGTAGCAAGTGAATCAACAAGAGCAAGAGATGGAAAATTCCTAGAAATCGTGGGAACATATGATCCATTAATTGGTAAAGTATTAGTTGATTCAGATAAAGTACAAAAATGGATGAATAATGGTGCACAACCTACGGATACTGTTAGAAGTTTATTTAAAAAGTACAACGTTTTAAACAAATAATAAAAGGGGGTATGAATCATGGCGGTAGATTTTGAAAAACTAATCAAAAATATGATAGTGCCATTAGTCGTTAACCCTGATGATGTTATGGTTAAAATATTATCAACAGATGATAATACGATTACAATTCAACTTTTGGTTAATGAGGCTGACTTAGGTCGCGTTATTGGTAAAGGTGGTAAGATTGCTAACGCAATGCGTACCATTGTATATGCTGGAGCATCAAAAGAAAATAAACGAGTACATATAGATATTGATGCGTTTTAAGGAAGGTACTTATGTATCAAATTGGTAAAATCACAAGTACACATGGCATCAAAGGAGAGGTTAAAATCTACAATTTGAGTGATTTTGACCGCTTTTTCGTTGGGCATAAGGTATATGTTTTAGTTAAAGATCAAAAAGTGTATTTTGAAATTGAACAAGTTAGAAGCCATAAAAACATACTTATTATTAAGTTTGTTGGCTATGATAACATTAACGATATACTTCAATATAAAGGATTATATGTTTATTCTGATGAAGATATTGAAGATCAATTAGAAGATGATGATTATCATTATGAAGATGTTATCGGAAAAGATGTTGTTTTAGAAGATAATAAATTAGTTGGACGAGCAATCAGCTTGATAGAAGTTCCTCAAGGACATTTATTAGAAGTTGAAAAGCTTGATGGTAAAAAAGTTCTTATTCCATTTAGAAAAGAATTTGTTGGCGATATAGATGAAAAAAGTATCATTATAAAACCTATTGAGGGCATGTTATGATCATCGATATCATTACTATTTTCCCTGAGTTTTTCCAACCATTTTTAGACACATCAATCATCAAAAGAGCAATTGATCAAGAACTAGTTTCAATTAATCTTCATCAATTAAGAGACTACTCAACATTAAAACACAATAAAATTGATGATACACCTTATGGTGGTGGTGCAGGTATGCTTATGCAATTTCCACCATTTTATGAAATCTTAACTAAACTTAAAACAAAAGATACACATGTGATTATGTTATCTCCACAAGGTAAAGTATTCAAACAAAAAAAAGCTATTGCACTTTCAAAAAAGAAGCATATCATTTTGATTTGCGGGCATTATGAAGGCATTGATGCAAGAGTTGAACACTTTATTGATGAAGAAATATCTATTGGCGATTATGTTTTAACAGGTGGAGAAATACCTGCAATGATAGTTAGTGATGCAGTAATCAGACTCATTCCTAATGTCATTTTACAAGCATCATCAGAAGAAGATAGTCTTCAAAACGGATGGTTGAAGTATCCACAATATACAAAACCAGACAGTTATCAAGGTTTTGATGTACCAGAGATTTTAAAATCTGGGCATCATAAAAACATTGAAAACTGGCGTAAAAGACAAAGCATTTTAAAGACATATCAAAAAAGACCTGATTTAATCAAACAAATTAAACTTACTGATGAAGAAAAAGCAATCTTAGAAGAGATTAAATCAAATAGTGATAAATAAACAGTTTATCACATAAAAAATGATTAATAATTGTTGCAAGTTTTAACTAAACTTGTTATAATAAATGAGCCGTATAATTATACACAATGGTCCGCTGTTTAATAACAAGAACATTGGAAGGAAAGAGAGTGAGACGAACATGGCTAGATTAAAAGGGCAAGCATTAATTGCTGAAATCACAAAAGCTTACATCAAAGAAGCTCCTGAATTTGGTGCCGGCGATACTGTTAAAGTATTCGTTAAGATCAAAGAAGGAAACCGTGAACGTATTCAGTTATTTGAAGGTCTTGTTATTAAAAGACAAGGTGGCGGAATTTCTGAAACATTTACAGTACGTAAGGTATCTTACGGTATTGGTGTAGAACGTACTTTCCCATTACATTCACCAGCGATAGATCATATCGAGGTGCCACGTAGAGGTAAAGTAAGACGTGCTAGATTATTCTATATTCGCACGCTATCAGCAAAAGCATCAAGAATCAGAGAAAAACGATAAGTTTTATAAAGAGGCCATGGCCTCTTTATTTTTTTGAAAGCGAATGAAAATATTTTCATAAAATGCTTGAAAGCCTTTACATCACATGATATAATAGGAATGTATATTAAAATAAAATGAGGTGAATTTCATGGGTAACGCGACTATTTATGACGTTGCTGGAGCGGCTGGCGTATCATTAGCTACAGTTTCAAGAGTGTTAAACAATCCAGAAAAAGTAAAAGAAGAAACAAGACAAAGAGTCTTGAAAGTCATTAAAGAGTTAGGATATAGACCAAATGTTATCGCTAGAGGCCTAGCTTCTAGAAAAACAACAACAGTTGGTATTGTTATTTCTGACGTCACTAGAGCATCCGTTTCAGAAATGTTAGGCGGTATCGGTGATATTGCTCAAAACTATAAATATTCTGTAAAACTTTTTTCAATAAGAGAAGATATGGATGTTAATGACATCCTACAAGATATCGTTGCTGAGCAACTTGATGGTGTTTTGTATTTAAATGATGAACTCAGTGAAAAGAGTATTGATGAAGTTAGAAGAGTTTTTGTTGATAACCAAATTCCATTTGTATTAGCAAATGTTGTTTCTGATGATGCATCTGTACCAATGGTTTCAATCGATTATGAAAAAGCTGGTTATGAAATTACTAAATTAATGATTGAAGATCATCGTAAAGATATATATTTATTAAGTACAGCACGTCGTTATTCAGTTAACGATAAAAAAGAAGCTGGTTATACAAAAGCTATGTTAGAAGCAGGCTTGGAACCTAAAATCTTTAGAACAAGTGGCGATACACATATCAATCGTCAACATTTTACAACTTTCTTTAGTGATAAAAAAATTGATGGGGCTATTGGCGTTAGAGATTCAATTGCTGTAAGTTTTATGAATATCGCAAGAGATAATGGTAGACGTGTTCCAGAAGATTTAGCTGTTGCAGGATTCCAAAATACAAAATATGCACTTTTATCAAGACCTAACTTGACATCAATTGATGTTCCAGTGTATGATATAGGTGCTGTATCTATGAGATTATTAACTAAATTAATGAACTCTAAAGATGTAGATAATATTAGAATCATATTGCCACATTATATCGTGACACGTGATTCAACAAAACATAATTAAATCGGTCGATGAAATAATTTAAGTAAAGTTTTAAAAACCTTATATAGAGACTTTGTGAATGGTGGAACACTTAGAGAAAATAAAACTTGAAATACACTTATGGAGACTAATTAATTTTTGAGTGCTAGAATTTATTCTAGAACTAAGGTGGTACCGCGAAATAATTCGTCCTTAGAGTGAATCTAAGGGCGATTTTTATTTATTAATCAAAAAAGGAGTTGTAAGTATGAATTTATATGAAGATTTATTATGGCGTGGTTTAATAAAAGATGTGAGCAATGAAGAAGAAGCAAAACGTTTATTAAACGAAGAAAGCGTTAAGTTTTATTGTGGTTTTGATCCAACTGGTGAATCCCTTACTGTAGGGCATTTGGTACAAGTCGTTAGAATGTTATTATTAGAAAAATATGGACATACACCAATTGTTTTAATTGGTGGTGCTACAGGTTTGATTGGTGATCCAAGACAAACGAGTGAAAGAAAACTCTTAACATTAGAAGAATCACTTAAAAATGCAGATAAGATTAAAAATCAGTTAAGTTTATTTTTGAATCCTGAAAAAGCGATTTTTGTGAATAATTACGATTGGATTAAAGATATCGATATGATTTCGTTTCTAAGAGATTATGGTAAACATTTTTCAATCAACTATATGCTTGCAAAAGATACTGTTTCAAAAAGATTAGAAGTAGGTATTTCGTATACTGAATTTTCTTATATGCTCATT
>JBAZCK010000018.1:0-28250 GCA_041654955.1 Acholeplasmataceae bacterium
ATCAAAAGGTTTACTAAAAAAAGGCTGGGATGCTGATATTATTTTATTAGATGCACCTAATTTAGCTTATATATTTTATCATTTTGGTATAAATCATGTCACAGATGTTTTCATCCTAGGAAAACAAGTTGTAAAAAATAAAAGAATATTGAGGAATACATATGAAACTAATTGATTTACGTATAAATGAGTTTATAAATGAAGTAGACTCTAATTCACCTGCCCCAGGTGGTGGTAGTGTATCAGCACTTATCTCATCACTTGGCGTATCTTTAGCTAGAATGGTTGGTCATTTATCCGTTTCAAAAAAGAAATTTAGAAACCTAGATCAAGAGATTCAAGACGAGTTTAATAATCATTTAGATCATCTTTTAGTCATTAAAGATGAGTTATCGTCTTTAATTGATAAAGACACAGAAGCTTTTAATAAAATTATGAGTGCATTTCAAATACCTAAAGAAGAGGCTGATATAAGAAAGAGAGCTATAGAAGCTGCAACTTTAGAAGCTATAAAAGTTCCCTATAAAGTGAGTACCATATCATTTAAAGCACTAGAAATGTTATCTTATATTCTAGCTTACGGAAATAAACAAACTGTATCTGATTTAGGAGTTGCTGCATTATCATTAGCAACTGGCATTGAAGGTGCAAGTTTAAATGTATTAATCAATCTTCCTGGTTTATCAGATGAAGAACAGATCAATATGTATAAAACTGAAATGAAAGCCTTGCTTAAAGAAACACAGTTATTAAAACAAAACATATTAAATCTAGTTTACGAACAACTTTAAAATTATAAAAGCCAAATCAATTTCTGATTTGGCTTCTTTTTTATATAATTGGTTCAATTAGCGAATGATCATAAGTAAGGTTATTAATCCATCTACCGGATCTACTTCTTCTGTATCCTAATAAGAACTTAGTGATTTCCTCAATATTAACTAAAGCGATAATTATATATAGAGGTAGTGCAGTGAATTTTGATAAGATAAATGCTAAAGGTACTCCAATAACCCATAATGATAATATTTCAATCATAAGTGCAAATTTAGTGTCTCCACCAGATCTTAAAATACCTACAATGATAATCGCATTTAAAAATTTAATTGGTGCATAAACTGCATAAATTCTTAAAATAATAATAACACTTTCTTTAACTTCTAAGCTTAGTTCCCCAAATAGTGGAACAATCATCGGTGAGAATGTAAATAAGATAACACCTAACACGAGACCAAATGTAATACCGAGACGTCTAAATCTTTTTTCCCATTCTCTTGCGACATCTAACTCATTTTGTCCTAGTTTATTACCAATCATAACTGCCGCAGCATTAGCAATGGATATGGTTGCAACCCAAAAGATTGAGTTAATTTGATTTGATAAATAAATACTTCCTACTGCTTTTTCACCGATTAAACCATAAGCAATTAAATACATTGTCATGCCTAATCCCCAAAAACTTTCATTTAGTAAGACTGGAATTGAAGTTTTTAGCAATTTACTCATAAATGATTTAGTTATCTTGCGTATTGCCGAAAAATGTATTTTTAGTGCTTCACTCTTACTAAATATTAGAAAACTAATAGAAAGCAACGCAACAACACTTGATGAAACCAAAGTAGCAATCGCTGCACCTTCTACCCCTAGTTTTGGAAATCCCATTCTACCACCAATAAGACCGTAGTTTAAAAATGTATTGATTAATACACCAAACATTTGAAAAATTGATGGCCATAATATCTTTCCAACATTTCTTGCGAGCATACTTATAGAAAAACTAATCGTCATTGTTATAAAACCAAATCCAATAATACTTAAGTATTTTGTGCCCAATGCGATAACATTCTCATTGGGTGATTCATTTAGGTTAAACAGTCTAATTAATTGACTTGGTATGAGTTGTGTAAGCCCTAAAAAGACTAAAGCGAAAAAAAGTCCTGTTGAAAGCATCACTAAAAAAACTTTAGAGATGTTTTCATAATTTTTAGAACCGTAATATTGTGCAATAAATATACCAAATCCAGAAAATAATCCAAATTGAATAATATTTAATAAAAATAAAAATTGACTGCCTATACCAACTGCACTTAAAGCGTCATCTCCAAGTTCAGTCACCATGAACGTATCAATGATTCCTAAAATTGAACCCAATAATTGTGATAAAAAGATAGGGATTGCTATTTTTACTAGTGTGCTATAAAAATGTTTGTTTTTTTCTTGTGTTGTCATGTTAATCTCCATTAAGTTAAAATCCAATTTATTATAGCATGTTTAAAGGTGTTTAACAATAAAAGACACATATAAATTGAAGAAGTTATAAAATCTATGAAAGTCTAATTATTTCATGATAAACTATACTTATAAATAAAAAACAAGGTGATGTTATGGATAACTTATATAGAGTTAGTGCTTTTACAAAAGATGATACTGGTGGTAATGATGCCGGTGTTTATATACATGCAGACCATCTTTCTGATAAAGAGATGCAATCTATCGCATATGAAGTCGGTTATAGTGAAACAGCATTTGTGTTAAAAAGTGATGTTGCAGATTTTAAGGTGCGTTTTTTCACACCTATTACTGAAGTTGATTTATGTGGTCATGCCAGTATCGCAACATTTTATACATTAAGAGAACTTAATATCATCGAAAAAGGATTCTACACACAAGAAACAAAAGCTGGTTTATTAAAAATCAAAGTTGATGCCGATGATATTCATATTGAACTAAGCAAACCACTTTTTTTCCAAAAAGTTAATAAAAAAGAAATTGAAGCTAGTTTTAATCATATAGAGTTTGATGATAGTTTAGATTGTTATGTTGTTTCTACTGGTATAAAAGAAATTTTTGTTCCTGTGAAAAATAACGATATCTTAAATAAACTTATCCCTCATAAAAATATATTAATGGAAGTTGCTAAAAGATATGATGCAATTGGTATGCATGTTTTTGCATTAGGTGATGATGTTGATGCTTATGGGCGTAACTTTGCACCAGTTGTTGGAATTGATGAAGAAAGTGCAACTGGCACTTCTAATGGTGCACTCGCATGTTATTTAAATAAATTTTATAAACAAAAAGAACAATATATACTTCATCAAGGTTATCAGATAGGAAAGCCTTCAGAATTGAAAGCCACATTAACTTTCGACGATATAAACATTAAAGAAGTATGGATTGGTGGAAAAGCTAAATTCAAATAGAAAAAAGAGCTTACCGTATAACGGTAGGCTCTTTCATTTAAAGTCTAAATATTAATCAGTTAAAATATCTCTTATTTCTTCAATAACATCATCAATTGTTCCTTTTTGAGCATATGATAGATTTTCTACATCAAAATCAGCAATTTCACCACTTACTGTATCTAGATAAGTCATGATTTCTCTTAAATCATCTGCTAGATTATCACCATCATAATTGTCATCAATTAAATCAGTTTGTACTAGAGCTTCTAGTTCATCAATAATGATATTTAAATCGCTCTTATTACTTCTAGTCATAAGATCATCGTATGCTCTAATCATATGAACAGTTGAGAAATATAACATCTCATCATATCTACCTTCTGGATCATCTAAATAAGCATCTTCTAAATCTGTTGCTACATTTAAGAACACATCATTATCATCTATATATTCAACAATGCTTTGAATTAAGTCATATTGTTCAGTTGTTGTATTAGCATAGAATGTCATAAAATCTTCTTTAAATTCTTCATAATCAGATTCATTAGATACTAAACCTAAAGATATGCCACCAATTTCTAATACATATTGAACCATAAAGTTACTAACTAATTCATAATCATTTTCTGATCTTCCACTAACAACTGCATGGATAAGTACAGAAGCTTCATTTAACATTTTAAATCCATAAACATCTGTCATCAAATAGTATTCTTCATAATCTCTATTTTCATAGTCTTTATCATATAATTCATCATCTAGTTCTCTCATATCAGCGACAGCCATAAAGAAACTACCTTCAGATTTAACGATTGCATCCAATAAATCATCAAATGCATCTTCAAATACGATTTGCATATCCATAAGCACTTCAAATGTCATGAATGATAGATCAACATCTACTTCCATATCTTCCATTTGATCTTCTAAAATTTGAATATTATCATTTAGAATCGCTTCTTTTTCTTCATCACTATAAATATCGTTTATTTGATCAAATAACCCTTGATTATCTTTTTTATATTGATCGAAATATGTAACAAGTAATGTAGCTGATTTCGCTTGTTTATGATGATCTGAAATATTATCATTATCGATTTCTTTCATTGTTTCAATAAACTCTTCATCGATCATATCAATAAATCTAATAAATGCTTCCATACTCATTAGCATTTGACCCGCCATTTTTTCTGCAGAGCTTGGTAATGATACTTCAACATCTTGCATTTCATATGCATATTCACTAAATGTTTCTAGTGTTTTAATCATCACTGTAACATCTTTAAGTTCAGGCATAGTTTCAGTAAGAATATTAACCACTTCTTCTTTAACTAATATAAATTCACTGACGTTTAAATCTTGAAGTTCTTCAGTTTCAGATATTTCCATAAGACCATCAATTAAATCATCTGTAATCATACTTTGAACTGACATGACATAATTTACTGCAACCATGATTGATTGAACAACGTTATCTGAATTTGTAATGATTTCAGCTTTTAGATCTTTTAATGCTTCAATTTGAGCATTTAAATCATCAATTCTAGATTGATAATAATCAGCGTTCCATCCCCAGTCTTGATTTAGTAATTCAGTATAATAGACAACATCTTGTTCTAGCCAATAAATTTCATCGTCTATTTGTTCTGGTAACATTGTCTTAACGATCGCTGAGACAAGTGCTTCTATATTTGTCACATCATCCATTGCTTCATCTAATAACTGATACATATCATCTAGATCTGAAGCATAAGGCATATCATCAACTAAAGTATGCATACTATCCATCATGGTTGTAAACTCATCAGCTAACATCCCTTTATTGACTAATTCAGCTGCAAACTCATCAGACATAGACATGTCGTTATCAATGATATAGTCGATAATTGCACTAATTTCAGCATCCTTGTTTTTTACATATGCAATCGTAACACTAGCTACAGAATCTTGCATGCCTCTAGGTGCTTCAGTAACAACTTTGAAGATCATTCTATCTTCAATTTTAGATGAAAAATCATATGAGTTAGTATCAACTGTATCAACTTTTACATCGTTGATATAAATGATATAACCTTTTGCATCTTTCACACTATTCCAGCTTAACATGTTACCACTAATTTTAAGCGCTGTTGGAGCATCTATTTGCTCATCGTAATTTAAGTCTAAATCAGTGCCACCTCTTTTACATGCAGCAAGTGCAAATACACTAACTACCAATAAAAACACTAATACTATTTTCTTCATTTTTCTCTTCCCTCTCTAATTATTTTTACTTTATGTTAAATATATTATATATCATTTTTACTTCATTTATACTTCATCAATGTTTGATTTATTTAAATTACCTTAAATTCATTCGCTAATTTTAACTTTTTAAGTAAATGCTCTATGATTCTATAGCTCATAAACAAAATAAAGCTAATTGCGATATATGCAAGTAGAAAAATCAAAAAGTTAGTTCTAATATCTTTGTAGTAATCAAAAAACAGAAGTGTATCTCTTAAGTAAAACGACAATATAGATACTTCAATACCACCAATGATTCCAATTAGTATGCTTAATAAGATCCATTCTTTAAAGTGGTTGTAAGTTAGTTGTTTTTTATCAACACCTAAAACCATAATTTTTGCATAATCATTTTTTTGGACTTCAAACTTTAATATTGTTTGATTATAGACAACATAAAAGAAACTAAACACAATAAATATAGTAAGTACAGTAAATAAAGATAATACATTTTTAGCGATGTCTAAATTTGTATTTAATAAATCTTTAGCATCCACAACATAATACATACTTGAACTATACATCTCAATCAAAGTATTGATGGTTTCATCTATTTGATTAGATGTTATGAAGATTGCATTTGTTTTAATACCAAGATCATTTGTTTTATCTTGAATATTGGAATATATAAAATGATCATAATTGGAATTGATAAAGCCTGCGACTATAAACGTTTGATTTTGATGTGTTTTAGATAAATCAATTTCAATTAACTCACCTTTTGATACATCATAAACTTTTTCATATGACTGAGGAAGTAAAACATAAGGGTATTGATGTGTTTTATATATGTCTTCAACTTCTCCTAATTCATATCCGAAATATTGATCATACTGATTAATATCTACTGAAACGAAAAATCTAGAAATGGTCTCTTTATCTTTTACTTTTAAGCTTACATCTTGATAAATGATTGCAGAATCTGCCTGTTTGATTGTTTGATTTCTTACATCATTTAAAATCGTATCATCGTAATTATATAAGTTTACAATCATTAGATCTAAATAAAAGTCTTCTTGAAGTTCATCAATCTCATTTGCTATAAATGCTCTTACTGTAATTAACGTTGTAACAACAATCAAAGAGATTAATAAAACTCTTAACGTATCATGTATATATTTGTTTTTGTAAAGAGCTTTTGCATGAATAAGACCAAATAAGGTATTTTTTTTATGTCGTTTACCAGTGATATATTTTAAACATAATGCAATCAAATAAACACTCATATATAAAGAAATTAAAACAATAATTAACGCATTAACTTCTACTGATAATGGCTTTATTATGATAAATACCAAAAGAATAACACCTAAAGCAATCATCTGATATTTCTTAATAAACTGTAGCGCTTTAATTTGAACCTTCTTTATTTTTAGTATCCCTAGATGTCTTATGACTACATATAAACTTATTACCACTAAAGAGATTAATATACTATAGGTTTGTATCCATATAATTTCATCTATGCCATATATTTTTGTTGCTAAATAAATCACAGATTGTGCTAAAATCATTCCAATAATTAGACTAGATATGATGTAATAGGTCCATTGATGAATTAGTATTCTTTTATAGAAACATTTCTTATCTCCTAGATAACCAATAATTTTTTTCTCTTGCATGATATCCTTTAATGCAATCGGAAACAAAGAGTCTAAGACAATAATGAGTGACATTAATACAATCACACCAGCAACTATAATTAAGGCTGTAAATTCTTGGACTAGTAAATCAATCGTATGATCATCAATCACAAGTTCAACACTATAATCGTTATAGTTTTCATCTAAAAGTAATTGATCATAAAGTGCATCTACATCAGCGGTTTTAACATAAACCACATTGCCTAGATTCATTAAAGACCCAAATCCATATAATTCACTAAATAGTTGTGATTTATCAACAAATATACTTTCATTAGTAAAAGTTCCATAATCTTCAATGATTTTTACAATCGTATAATTGAACTCTTTATTTAATATAGAAAACTTAATCTGATCTCCTATCGTTAATTGATATTTTTCTGCATAACTTTTAGTAATAACTGCCTCATCATCATTAACATCTATATCTTTTTTAACAAAGGTTTCAAATTCATGTGGTTCTGCTGAAAATAATGATAGATAATGATTATCTTCGTTTTGCTTAGTCATCACTTGTAAATTGAAAAAGGACAATGCATACTCAACATCATCATACGTTTCTAAAAACAATCTTCTATTAATTAGTCTAGATGCAGAATACTCATCATAACTAATAACCACATCAACATCAGGATATAAACTTTTAGCTTCTTTAATAAAAATTTCTTTATAAGTGGTTTTTATACCTACTAGTAAGATGAACATAGAAAAAATAAGTGCTAAAGTAATCACTAATGCAAACGATGTTTTTTTGTGTCTTAATATATTTCTTTTTGCGATTAATCTACTAAGTTTATGTTTCGTCAATCATCTCACCATCAATCAGAGTTAACGTCTTTGTACAATATGTCAAATAGTCCTCATTATGCGTTACTAAAATTATTGTAAGATTATGTTCTTCATTAAGTTTTTTTAACAAATCCATAATAGCTTTACCATTTTTTTGGTCTAGATTTCCTGTAGGTTCATCTGCAAATATGATTTTAGGATCATTAACTAATGCACGAGCTATAGCTACTCTTTGTTGCATCCCACCTGATAATTGATCAGGATAATAATCTTTATATTGAGCAATACCAACTTGTTCTAGTAACTCCATAATTTTATGATCATTATGTTTATTAGCAATCACTTGTGCTACTAATATGTTTTCATAAACAGTTAAATTAGGGATAAGATTAAAAAATTGAAAAACAAATCCAAAATCATGTTTTCTTAACTCCTGTAAAGTTTTATCATCTTTAAGATTTATTTGTTTTTCATTAAAAGTTATCAAACCATTCTCAATTGACTCTAACCCTGATAAACAATATAAAAGTGTCGTTTTACCTGAACCTGATGGTCCAACAATACCTAAAAAATCACCTTTATTTAAAGTAAGTGATATGTTTTTTAGTATATGATATGTTTGATTGCCTTGTTCGTAGAATTTATTGATTTGTTTAGCTTCTAAAATGGTCATAGAGCATCCCTACTTAAAAATTATAGATTTATCATATCATTATAATCTGTATTAATCAATCGGATTTGGCTTTAATCATGTATTTAATATAGATCAATGGCTAGTCATCTTTTTATTATACAAAGCGGTAACTGCGAAACTAGCTACATCAAATGCATATTTTTTCGGACCAAATCCAGCATCAAATCCTAATTCTTTAGCTAAAGAGTGGCTAATGCGAGGTCCACCGATAATCACAATAAATTGGTCTCTTAAGTGTTCAGCTTCTAATAATTCTATAAAACTAGTTAAATTTTGAATATGTACATCTTTTTGAGTGACAGTCTGGCTGATTAAAATAACATCAGCTTTATGTTTAACTGCTTCTTCTAATAATTTTTCATTATCTACTTGTCCACCTAAGTTAATTGCTTTAATGCCCTTATATCTTTCTAATCCATAATTGCCATTATAGCCTTTCATATTCATAATCGCATCAATCCCAACGGTGTGTGCGTCTGTTCCTGTGGATGCACCAACGATTACGATTTCTTTATCAAAATGGGCTTTAATATAGTTTTCAACTTCTTCTTTTGTCATGACATCTGATTCAACTTCAACAACTTTGATACTATTTAAATCAACTTGATGTTTAATTGATCCATATAAAACATAGTAACTAAAACCTTCGCTTAAAGCTTCACTATGTACAACACTTGGATCAAACAAACCCATGTCTAAAGCTAGTTTTTTTGCAGCTTCATCGCCTAGAACACTATGATCAATAGGTAGTGTAAAACTTAATTGAACTTTTCCGTCATTTAAGGTATCGCCATAAGGCTTAATAAAGTTTTTTGTCATTGTTGTTCCTCCTTTAGTCTATTTAATAAATAATCTAAAACAGGATTTTGATAATCAGCATCTTTTAAATAAACGCCATCAAGTCCTTTTCCTTGATTTTCATGTCTTGAAATACCCGCAAAAGTTCCTTTTTCAAGTGTTCTAAATAATCCTTCTTCTTTAATTTCTTTTAATAAATGGAAAGCTTGTTCTAAAACACTTTGAGCGCGTTTATTAATAATGCCATCTGGATTATAACTTATTTCATCACCGAAGTTCTTAAATGCTTTTTCTATGTATGCTGCATTATCTAAAGCAAGGGCTCTATCGCTCATAAATGGCGTATGAATCGCTTCTGTTAACATGCCAAGTAAATGGATGTCTTGTTTACTTGTAACTGCTGTAATGTTAAATAAAGCATTTTGAACCATCCCCATAAAGATATTTCCAGTCATATGTTTTGTAGGTGGCATATACTTAAGTGGTGCATTAGGAAAAAGTGTTCTTGATAACTCTGCTTGTGCAAGTTCGTATAAAAAGCTATTTTCTATCTCAGGACTTATCTCATAAGCATGACCTAGCCCCATAAGAGATTCATCCATATATGCAAGTTTTGCAAATTGTTCATTAATCATCTGTGATGCAATGACTGTATGTGCATGATCAAAAGCATCAGATGTTGTTAAATAATTATCTTCACCCGTATTAATTGTAATTTTTGCAAATGCACTTAATACTCTAGAAAAATATTGATCTATAAAAGTTCTTTTCATATTGATATCTCTAAAAATGATGCCATAAAGTGAATCATTAAGCATTATATCTAATCTTTCGATTGCTCCCATAGCTGCTATTTCTGGCATACATAATCCTGATGCATAATTCACTAATCTAATATATCTTTTTTCTTCTTTAGAAACTTGATCTAGTGCTTTTCGCATCAGTCTAAAATTTTCTTGTGTTGCATAGGTTCCTCCAAAACCAACAGTCGTTGCTCCATAAGGTACATAATCTAGTAAAGATTGTCCTGTGCTTCTAATAACCGCAATAATATCCGCACCTTTTTTTGCTGCTGATATAGCTTGTTTGATATCTTCATAAATATTTCCGGTTGCTACAATAACATATTTATGCGGTGTAGATTTTTTGGGCGTTTTTTCGATTTCTTCAATTCTTTTTTGAGTCATTTTTTCGATTTTTTCAATAGTATTTAAAAAGTAGGGCATAATTAAATCTAAATCCGTATTTTTACCTATATCTTTGTAAATTGATAGATCTAGTTCATCGTTACTCACTTTGATTGCAATTTCAGTCGGAGATAACTCATAATTTTTAAGTGCATAAGACATATAATGACATACACCTTTAGATAAATCAGCTTTGTTTCTTATATGATCAACGACAACGTTGACATATGGTACTTGAAACTCGTTTACGCCATCAATACCAAGTAGTCTTAAAATCGAACGTTCAACTGCAACAGTTGTATGTTTGTCTATAAATGACATGACATCATCTGCAATTTGTCTAGCATATATTTTTGATTGTGTAATTTGATCAGTATTTAAGTTAAGTTTTGACATGTTCACTCCTCATTTCTTTGATGTTATATATTGGATGCGTGAATTCTTTATTCATTTCTTTTAAAAATAAATCTTTATCATAATGATTACCCGTTGGACTAAATGGATTAATCGTGATTGCGATTAAAGGTACTTGTTTTAATACAAAAATCTTATTATTTAAATATGATAAATACTCATATACTTGAGGGTTAAGTAAGATTTTTGTTGCATCTTCAACAATAATATCCATATGCTTAAATTTGTAAAGTACTAAAAACTCAGCCATCTTCATCGTTAAAGCACCTTTAAACTCAATTGCTTTAATCATATCTTTATTATCTATTAGTTTATTTAAATCTTTATCATTAAAATATTCAATTTGATTTTCAAATTTAACTGCCATTTTATGTTTTGAATCGAGCATTGAATTAGTTTTAGGCAACATAAAAGAAGAAACGACTTGTTTAGTCTTTATAATGGTCTGATTCATATCACTTGAAAGACTAGCTCCAGTAGCAAGAATAATTGCACCCATCGATTCGATACTTGCGAAAGTCATTCTATTAAACGCACCATCAATAAGTACCACTGAGACATATTTTTTTATTAAATTGATCACTTTATTTAACTCTTTATTTGTTGTTGGTCCAGCCAAAACAATATAGCCTTCAGTGACTACCTCAATGACAACAATAGGTCCTAATGCAGTTTGCAAATTCGTTTCTTCTAAAATTCGATAGGTAAATTTAACATCATTTAACAACGATCTTGCAGTTGCAACCACCATGTGTTCATAAATATGGATTTTGGGTTTAGGAAGGTATGTGATTTGATCAAATGATTCTCCATCAAGACCTATACTTGTTAACCCGATTTTTTGTGATTTATAATTTTCAATGATATAGTTAAGAGTTGTCGTCTTTCCGGTGTTTTTAGCCAAGCCAACAATACCAATGGTTTGATAATTTTTAATGATGTTTAACATGGTTATTTCTTTCTTTTCTTTTTAAAACTTCAGGTTCGAGAGAAAGTCTATGACCTGCGAGCAATCCTGAAACACCATCTAATGTTTCATTTTTACATGCTTCACATGAACAATTTGATTCATAATGTGCAGGTTCGCTATATGTTGTTAACACACCTTCAAAATTTCTTAATACAATCTTTCCTGGTGCTTGTGAAACGACATAATTTGGCATGACTGGAATCTTTCCCCCACCTCCAGGTGCATCTACAACAAAGGTTGGAACAGCTATACCTGATACGTGACCTCTTAGACCTTCAATGATTTCTATGCCTTTTGACACACTTGTTCTAAAATGTTCAATACCGACAGATAAATCACATTGATAAATATAATAAGGTCTTACTCTGATTGCAACTAAATTTTTAACGAGCTTTCTCATGATGTGTACACAATCATTAACACCTCTTAAAAGAACAGATTGATTACCTAAAGGTATACCAGCATCAACCATTCTATCAATAGCTGCTTTACTTTCAACAGTAATCTCATCTGGATGATTAAAATGTGTATTAATCCAAATTGGATGATATTTTTTTAACATATTAACTAATTTGTCTGTAATTCTTTGAGGCATAACAACAGGTGTTCTTGTGCCAATTCTAATCACCTGAACATGATTGATTTCTCTAAGTTTTTTTATGATATATTCAAGTCTTTCATCACTAACTAAAAGTGCATCACCACCGCTTAATAAAACATCATTAATTTCAGGATGTTTGCTAATATATTCAATCGCTAAATCTATTCTTTCTAATGTCATGTGATCATCTTTTGTACCTGTAAAACGTCTTCTTGTACAATGTCTACAGTACATAGAACACATATCAGTAATTAAAAACAATACGCGGTCAGGATAACGATGTGTCAATCCTGGAACTGGAGAATATTGATCTTCAGCAAGTGGATCATATAAATCATTTTTTCCTACAAATAATTCGTTTTCAAGCGGTATCGCTTGGAGACGAATAGGACAATTAACATTCAAGGGATCGATAAGCGTTAAATAATAAGGCGTAATTGCCATTCTTAATTTTGTTAACACACTGATGATTCCCTTTTTTTCTTCATCTGTTAATTTAATATGTTTTTCAAGTTCTTCAGCGGTTGATATTCTATGTTTAGTTTGCCATTCCCAAGATTCCCAATCGCTTTGTTTAACATCTTTGAAATATTGATCTTTTCTTTCTAAGTATTTATTATTTACAACAGACATCATAAGATTGTCCTCCCTTTTTTATTGATAACGCTCCATAAATAAATCATGTAGTACTTTACTTTCTCTCATTAAGTTTAGAGTTATTTCAGCATGATCTTTTGTATAACCATTACCAATTATCATGTTGACATCTTTTCCTATACCTTCTGCACCAAGTGCAGCTTTTGTAAATGAAGTTGCCATGCTAAAGAAATAAACAGTGCCTTGTTCTTTAGTACATAGTATAGAAGACATTTCAGTGTTTTCTACATTAACTACATTGATTGTTAAATCGCAAAGTTTGCCTTGAGTAACATCACTTATTTTATGATAAGTATCTATAGCGTTTAATGCATCTCCAATAATGATTTCATCATATATATGAAGAGATTCTAAAAATTCTTTTTGTGATTCTTTTCTAACTAAACCTATAATCTTACCTTTAGGTCCAACAACTTTTTTTGCCTGATAAGCGCATAATATACCGCTTTTACCAGCTGCACCTAATATAAGTACATTATCATCTTTTTTTGCAAGCTTGATGGCTTGAGCTGGTGCTCCAGCAACATCTAATGCCGCTAAGACTAATTTTTCATTTAAGTCTTCTGGTATACAAGCATATATGCCTGAGTCAAATAAAATTCCTTGTCCTTTAATTTTGACTTGTTCATTTGATAGATTTATAGAAATGATTTCTTCTATAAAAAGTGGTGTCAATGATAGGGAAACAAGGGTTGCTATTTTTGTACCTTTAGAAAGTGATTGATCATGAAATTCTAAGCCAATTTCTTTAACAGCTCCGATTAGCATACCCCCACTTTTAGTCACTGGATTTTGCATTTTCCCTTGTTTTGTAACTATATCTAAAATCATAGCTTTCATTTTTTCTTCATCATAATCACAAGCTTTTTTAATTTGAGTAAATGACGCTGAGTCAATATTTAACACATCAACTTCTATTAAGCATTCATTTGGAAAAGGTTTTGGTGTAGGATCAATCTTATATGCTGCTTGAGGAAGTGCTCCTTTTGGTTCAATCACACGATGTGTGCCATATTTACAATAATTCATAGTTGTTAAACTCCTTTAATTTTAGTATTTTTCTAGCTTCGCTTGGTGATGCTATTTCTCTATTATATTTTTTAGCGATGTCTACTACTTTTTTGACTAACGCTTCATTGCCTTCTGCTAAAACACCTTTTTCAATATATATATTATCTTCAAGCCCAACTCTAACATGTCCACCATGTTTAATTGATAGTTCAGCTAAAGAAAACTCAAATCTACCAATACCAACAACACTATAAGTTGCATTTTCTGGAATAGATTCTCTTAAAAAATGAAAATCCCTTTCTTCTCCAGTCATACCTCCATTAACACCTAAGACAAAACTAAAATGCATAGGTTCATGAATAAATCCTTTTTTATGTAATCTAAGCACTTGATCAATATGACCTTTTTCAAAACACTCTAGTTCTGGATATATATTTTTTTCTTTCATGACTTTTGCAAAATACTTTATATCATTTTCAGTATTCACAAATATATCATCACCACCAAAATTTAAAGTGCCGCAATCTAATGTTGCCATCTCAATGGCTAGATTGGTTGGTTGTAGTCTTTCATCTCTAGACATACCAACAGCACCTCCAGTTGAAGGTTGGATGATAACATCTGGACATTTTTTTCTTATTTCTTTAATAGTATCTTCAAATCTTTTTTCATCTTGTGTAGGTATACCTTCATCAGTTCTTACGTGTACATGAATGATTGATGCACCAGCTTTATATGCTTTATAAGCCTCTTCGGCCATTTCTTTAGGTGTATAAGGTACATATGGATTATGCTCTTTTGTAACTTCTGCTCCGGAAATAGCACATGTTATGATTAGTTTTTCCATGTTAACCTCTTTGTTTTTCTTTAGGAACAATACATGTTCCAGATGCTTTTGTGACTAATACTTTTTCTTTTAATACATCTGCTGCACTACTATTAATATCCGGTCTTGCTTGTATGACTTTATAACATTCAAACATCATTTTTCTTGAAGTGTTACCAACATGAGTGATTTCACCGATAACCTCAATAAAATCTCCAGCATATAAAGGACTTAGAAAATCAATTTGATCGTATGCTCTAAACAATCCTTCATCACCATCTTGATGTATTAATAATTCTGTTGCTACATCCCCAAATAACGCAAGTACTTTTGCACCATCGACAAGTTGTCCCCCATAATGTGCATCTTGTTGACTTAATCTTAATCTGTGAATTACCTTTTTCATATAAATACCTCCATCTTTATGTATTGTTTTTTTATACTTCTTTTCTAGGCATCAGCATAGCTTCGCCAGTTAGGATGAGTTCATTTTGTTCATTAAATATTTCAGTAGAAAAAAATACGCGATTTTTTTCTAGCAAAATATCTTTTACAGTAATGACTACATTTAAAACTTCTTCAGGATAAGCAGGTTTTAAAAATTTCAATGTCTGTGAACAATAGATAGTTCCTTCTCCTGGATACTCTAGACCAAACACTTTGGAAAATAATGATCCCAGTAACATACCATGAATGATAGGCTTTTTAAAAATCGTTTGTTTAGTGTATGCCTCATCAAAATGTGCTTTATTCATATCTTTTGTCAATTCGCCAAATTTAAGCACATCTTCTTTACTAATAACTCTTTGATATGATCTTACATCACCAATTTTCATATTTCGTATCATAACTTCCTCCTTAATGAAAAATAAAAGAGAACTGTTTATATAAACAGCTCTCCATTGTTAAAATGGCAGTGAAAAAAGTGTACCTTTGTTCACCAAATCTAATGACGTGGACTTCATTAAATTTTCGGCAAACAGTTCATTCGCTTAAAAGATTGAATGTCCAAATTCTTAACACTTTTAAGTTACCAACTGATTGCGCCTCTGTATCTCTCAACACTATTATAAATGATAAATGAAAGCGCTGTCAATCACTTTTTTCATTATCTTCATTTATTTTCTAAAATAGTTTAATTTATGTAGATTATAAACTATATGAAAGAAAAAAAGACATGAATTATGTCTTTTATCTTATAGTTTTAACTCGTTTTTATTAATTAGTTAATTATATAATTGTTTTCTTTTTTGTTTGATTTCTGTATCACTTAAATATTCATCAAAAGTTCCTTCATAACTATATGAACCTTTGTCACCTATTTCTACAATCTTATTACATACGGATTGAAGTAAATTATGGTCATGAGAAGCAACAATTAGTGAGCCTTTATAATCTTCCAATCCTTTATTAACTGATTGAATTGCTTCTAAGTCTAGATGAATAGTTGGTGAATCAATAAGTAATGTATTGGCTTGTGATAACATTAATTTAGAATACATGCATCGCATTTTTTCTCCACCTGATAAAAACTTCACTTCTTTTAATGGTTGATCACCACTAAAAAGCATACGACCTAAAAATCCTCTAATATATGATTCAGCAGGTTCTTTTGAATATTGTCTTAACCATTCGATCAAGTTTTGATCTTTTTTGATGAAATAACTTTCATTATCACTTGGAAGATACGATTTGGTTACTGTTTGTCCCCATTTGACTGTACCAGTTTCAGGTTCTAGCTCACCAGCTAGTATTTTTAATAACGCTGTTTTAGCTAAATCGTTATCTCCATATAAAGCAACTTTTTCACCTCTATTGATAACAAAAGATACATTCTCAAATAATTTAAAACCATCTATCGATACACTTAAGTCTTTCACTTCTAATACGTCTTTACCTAATTGTTTATCAATATCAAAGCCTATAAATGGATATTTTCTAGTCGATGGAATAATTTCATCTAATTCTATTTTTTCAAGTGATTTTTTTCTTGATGTTGCTTGTGATGATTTTGATAAGTTTGCACTAAATCTAGCGATAAATGCTTTAAGTTCTTGAATTTTTTCTTCTTTTTTCTTATTCTTATCAGCCATTAATTTTTGTGCAAGTTGTGATGATTCCATCCAAAAATCATAATTTCCGGTATATAATTTTGCTTGAAAATAATCAATATCAACCATATGTGTACAAACATTATTTAAAAAGTGACGATCATGTGAAACTGTAATCACTGTATTTTGATAGTTAATCAAAAAATTCTCTAGCCATGTGATTGCATCAAAGTCAAGATTATTAGTTGGTTCATCTAAAAGTAATATATCAGGATTTCCAAATAAAGCTTGAGCTAGTAATACTTTTACTTTATTTTTTGGTAAAATATCACTCATTTTTTTATTAAAATCACTTTCAGGGACATTAAGTCCATTTAGTAATTTTTCTGCATCTGGCTCTGCATTCCAACCATCAAGTTCTGCAAAATCAGCTTCTAGATGTGAAAGTAAATAACCTTCTTCATCCGTAATGGTTTCTTTTTGATAGAGTTCTTCTTTAGCTTGTATAATCTTAAACAACTCTTTATGTCCCATAAGGACTGTTTCTATGACAGTATAATCGTCAAATGCGTTTTGATTTTGACTTAAAACAGCTAATCTTTTATTCTTTTCAATAATAACTTCTCCAGATGTTGCCTCTTTATCTCCGGATAATAATTTTAAGAATGTTGATTTACCTGCACCATTCGCACCAATAACACCATAACAATTTCCTGGCAAAAATTTTAAATTGACATCTTCAAATATTTTCTTATCAGAAAATATTAAACTTAAATTTGATACTGTAATCATTTAATTACTCCTTTACAAATAAAAATGGCCCGCATTGATAGAACTTTTTCGGCCATATTCGCTCTTAATACTTTACCTTAATCATATAGATTTGTCAATGATAATGTGCAATGATTCAAAAAGAAAATGCTTACCTAATTAGGGCAAGCATTTACAATTAAAATAATCTTATTTTTTGTTTAGGTCTGATTTATTTCTTTACAGGCTCTTTTAAATAATATATTTATGAATCTTAAGTGATTTGTTTAACTTCAGGCCAATCATCAATTTCGATTGAATCTTTTGGATCATCTCTTAATGTTTGATCAAAAAATTCAGAAATCATTGATTTTAGAATTGTATTTAAATACATACTATCAATATCACCTCTAAAACCAATATATTTTGTTAGTGGTGAATACATATAGACCATTGTAAAATCATAATGTGTTGTACCCTCTATCTGATAAAGCAATGATGGATAACCACTTTGATCAATCAATTGATTTAGAGTTTCGCTATTTGTTCCTGTTTCCCAAGTCTGGCTTCTAATAAACATCGATGGTATGGATAGACCCTTATCAATTTCTGTTTCTTTTATTGGTTCAACCCATGCATCTAGACCAATCATGGCATCGATTCTTATATCATTTAATGATGCAGCAACATCAGCGCCTCCACCTGTTGAATGCCCGAGTAAACCAATAGTTGATAAATCAATTTTTCCCTTAAATTGAGAATCATCATTTTCATTTAATACTTCTAGGTAATCTATAGTTGTCGTAATATCATTAGCGTAAGTATAAACTAATTGATTCGCATAATCTAGAAAGTCAGGTGTTTCATCTCTATCTGGTAGCGCATCAGCATTCAAATAAGCGACCTCATCCTCAAATACAGTAGCTACTGAACCATACGTATGATCAATAGATATTACAATATAACCGATACTCGCAAGTTCTTCAGCAAAATCTGTATGTAGATTTTTAAAACCTCTCCACCCATGAGAGATGATGATTAATGGATAAGTATCTAGCGTATCACTTATAGGTGCATTATCATATGAATTTGACATCGTCTTTGCAGTATGGTCTAAGACAAAGAAAGGAAGTCCAATATCTTTACTAAGTCCTCTAGATACTTTTATACCACCTTCTAGCCAAGGATATCTTTGATATCCATCTAATGAAGAAGCAGGATACCACATTTGGATATTTATTTTCCTATGATCTGATAAATCTTTTGTATATAGCTCATCTCTTATATCATCTTCGATCATATATGATGTTGTACCTATCAAATAATCACCTGTTGGTGATGGTATTTCATAAACAGGAAACACAAAGATTGAAATCAAGAAAATTGTTATCAAAAGTGTCAGTGTAATCTTTAATATTCTTTTAATTAAGTTTGTAAATTCATATCTTTTAGTATATATAAGATAAACTATAACACTTAGCATCATATATGTTACATAAAATGTATATAATTGCCATCTTATATGACCAAAGATGAGATAAATTAGAAAAATACTACTTGAAAAACTTAAAAATGTATAGACATATTTTTTATGTATATATTTTTTACTGATGATTAATCCTATCATGATACTTGCTAGGATGTATATAAAAATCTCTAAAATATCCACATATTTCTCCTTTATTCCCCAATGTTTATTTCTGCTGATTGTTTAAATATGTGATGTGTATATTAAGCTTTTGGTATTTCTAAGACACATAAAGAGTCATCAAGTTCTTTAAAATATAAATTTTTATCTGCTTCCAATTGATGATAGACTTCTTTAATTAATTGTTCATCATATGAAACATTTAATTTAACTATTTTATATTCTGGTTGTTTAAGCTCATGTGATATCAATAATTCATGTGTTTTTTCTATTTCTTTTACCTTTGGTGTATCTTTTTGCACTAGTGCGTAGATATAACCATTTTTTTCAACAACACTTAAAAATCCTTCTTTTTCCTCAAATTTAAATTTTAATACTTTCTTCATGATGAATTCCTCCGTTTTTTGTTTATCTATTTTATATACTTAAAAAATAATACCTTCTTTATTTGTAACTTCCACTTCAACAGTAAGTTGGGTGATTGTGTCTATAGTTTTATAAACTCTGATTTTTACACCTTCATTGATATATATCGATTCATTTTCTTCATGTGGATAAAAATCTATAGTTTCCATATAATCATTTAACTCTTGCTTGCTGTATATGTCTCCAACTGAAAGATCATAGATATAAATGTTTGGATCTGATGTATCAATTCTTGTAATGAACTCTCCACCATCTATGTGATCTGGATAAGCAGTAACATGGTAATATGTCGTTTGATTGTCTTCCATAAATCCTAAGACATCATATTCATCTGGATTGATACTAGGATCAACGAGCATATATACACCAAAACCATCGAGGATCGTAAACTCTGATTTAATATCTTCTGTTACTTCTGTTAAAAGTGTATACTTAAAGTTACTATTTTCAGTTATTGAGTTAATCAATTTTTCATTTTTTTGTCTTGTACAACCCATAAGAATGAAACACAAAACAAGGATAACCATCATCATTTTTTTCATCTTATATTCCCCAAATGTATTATTTATATATTTATTATAACAAATTTTTATGTCTAAATCATGAGTTTCTTAGTTTAAAGACTTATAGATATGTTCAATATCTTTTTCATCATCACTCCAATCAAGCAAATATAATGATACAATGACTTCATCACCTGCATCTTTTTGGATAGCCTTTCTAATGTCTTTGTTTATAGATATGATTTTATCTTCATCTTTACGTGGTGCTAGATTTAAGTTTTTTATGATATAGTCATCAATCTTACCAATGACTTTCATAGAGCCCCATGTTCCTTTGATTGATTTTGTGCCTGGAATCACTAAATGATAGGTCCATGCACCAAAACCTTCTTTATATTTTAAAATAAGTTTTTGATTTTCTAATAGTTTTTTCATATATATCCCCTTGTAATGGTCAATTTTTCTGATCAATCATCTGATCGGGTAAGTTTTTATATATTCTATATGCATATACTGCAACTAAGAAAGCTAGTAATGTTGTTATGACAATTGTATAAACATCATACCTTCCATAAACACTACCTAAATAAAACATTACCTGTCCAAAGAAGTTATAAAGTGCATGAAGTATCATGATTAACCACAAGTTATTAGTTTTTAAAAACAATACAGCCCAAAGCATTCCTACTAAAAATGAATAACCCACTTGAAGTAGTGTATCTCCTATGGATGCTCCACTAAAAAGATTTAACAAATGAATAAGTCCAAATAAAGCAGATGATATGAAAATCGATAATATGATCTTGTTTTTCATGTGAGATAATGCTTTAATTAAAAACATTAATAAAAATCCTCTAAATATAATTTCTTCAAAAAAACCTACACTTAAACATTCAACTAGAAATAAAAAAACTCTATATGCCGGTTCTGTTAAAAATGCTCTTTGATCGATATATGCAATGATTGGGAAATTATTAATAGAAATGAGTAATGCTGGAAGAATGATCAATAATGATTTACCAACATGGTTAAATCTAAATAAAGATCTATATCCGGATGAGACCATGATCAAAATCATGATCAAACCTCCAATGAATCTAATCATTGTATGTCTAATCATCGTCTCATCTTTTTCATATGAAAATAAATCAATATTAACTAGTGCGATAACTCCCATAAGCACAAGCAAAAAAAACACTGTGATTTTTAAGTATAGTTCGTTTTTTATTTGTTGGTCTTTATGATTCATAAATTCTACACTTTCTTAAACTTTTTAAAAGTTATATTAAAAAAGAATGCTAATCCATTCTGAATTAACATCTTTTTTTATTATATATTAGAAATTTTATTTGTTTTTATATGTTTATAAATAAGGTATCCGCCTAGGATAATCATCAAGAAACTCATAAATTGTGAAGGTGTTGGAAATACATTATACTCTGTAGTGATTAAACGTATAAATACACCACGATTATCTCCACGAATAAATTCAATCATGATTCTCCAAATACCATAACCAATAAGATATGTTTCTACTTCATTATGTTTAAATGATTTAACTTTATTTAGTAAGATAAATAAAATAAATAAAAATCCTGCTTCAAACAATTGTGTTGGAAAAACTGCTTCTCCAGGATATAAATCATGTGAATGACCACTAGGAAATACAACACCTAAAAATGATTCTGTTGGAATACCGAAACAGCATCCTGCAAAGAAACAACCAATGCGTCCAAAAGCGTGTGCTAAAACGACACCAGTAATTACAGTATTCGCAATCTTTTTCATATCTTTATTATCATCTTTATAGAAATATTTCATGAGTAGTAGAAATGCTATAAATCCACCGATAAGCGCACCTAAGAAATTGATTGACCCAAATTCTAGTTCACCTTCACGAATGGAATGAAAGATTCCGTCTAATAAAAATGAGAAGACTAATGCGAAAACTAAACTAGCCGCAATCAATATCAATATACGATTTGTTTGTTTTTTTGAATAACCATCTTGTTTTTCAAATCTTTGACTAATATATAAAAACATAAGGAAAAGACCTATGAAAATAAGTAAATCATACATCGGGATTGCATAACCAAATATTTCAGGTAATAAAAATGGATACATATCAACAACTCCTTTTGTAATATTCTATCATATGTTATATGAATATTTTTAACATTTTATGAGAAAACGATCGATATTAGATATCTTATAAAAAAGAATCCAAAAAAGGATTCTTTTAATATAGTTATGCTATAGTGAGTTTTCTTAATCTTTCTTCTACTTCTTCTTTTGATAGATTATATTTAGCAACATATCTATTACGCACATGTTTACTACATGCAAGTGTACATCCACCTAAATGCTTATGCTCATTTTCTTCCGATGTTAAGATTTGCTTGTTGCACTCTGGATTTGCACAATTAATTTGTCTTTCACAAGGCGTACCATCAAAATGATCTTTTCCTACGATAACATGCTCAACCTGATTAATCGGAACTTTTAATCGATTATCAAAGACATAACATTGACCATCCCATAATTGTCCTTTAGCAACTTCATCTTTACCATAAGTTACAATACCGCCTTTAAGTTGACCGACATTTTCATGACCTTCAGCTTTAAGAAAACCAGATAGTTTTTCACATCTGATTCCGCCAGTACAATAAGTTAATATATGTTTACCTTTTAAGATCTCTTCATTTTCTTTAATCCACTTTGGTAGGTCTCTAAAGTTTCTAATATTAGGTTTAATAGCGCCTCTAAAATGACCGACCATATGTTCATAATCATTTCTTGCGTCTATGACAATCGTGTTTTCATCTTGCATACGCTTAAAAAATTCTTTGGGTTCAACATACTCTCCAGTTAATTTCTTTGGGTTAATATCTTCAATTAAACTTAAATTAACTAATTCTTTTTTAATTCTCACATGCATTTTGTGAAATGCATGTTCATCTGCTTCATCAATTTTAAAGACGATGCCTTCAAATCTAGGATCGTTTTTCAAATATTCCATATAAGATTCAACTTGATGTTTTAATCCTGATAAAGTTCCATTTATACCTTCTTTAGCAATATAGACTCGACCTAACAATTCATGATCGACACAAAATTTTAAATGTTGTTCTCTATAAGTTTCTAAATCCTCTATGAAAGCATAATGATAATATAATATGACATAATATGACTGCATGATTAAACTCCTTTTCTTTACTACTATCATCATATAAGAAAAAAAGGGTTCAAGCAAAAGTTTTGCTTTCAAGGACAAGTAAAAAAGTGATGAAAAATCATCACTTTATGACTAATTAGTTTCTATTTGAATGATTGCATAGTTTTCTTCTATGCTTAAAACTGTAATTAAAAAGCCTAGGTCTGTACTATTATACCAAGTATAATCTGAATATACATTATTGTTTAAACTATCTCCTACTTGAAATAAATCTGAGTTTTCAATCCAACCGGTAGCTTCAATTGATTCATTCATGTCAGCTTCTATAATATCAATTAACTTGTAGATTGTATCTGTATTATTATAATTAAACATTGAATAATATCTAGTGCTTTCTGAATATCCCCTATCTATTTGTGCAGAGATATGAAACATATTAATACCTGATGTGCTAAACATAACTTCTAAATCTGATGTGTTTAGATCAATTGGTTTGTAATAAGTAATTAAAATATATTCATCAAAAATAGTGTTGTTCCACTTATCTATAACAAGTATGACATCTCCACTTGATATATTTGGCAATAATTTAATTTGAGCACTACTTTCAACAACTGTTGGTGTAATCCAACCTAAAAGGATTTTTGAAAAAGGATCATGATCACCTTCATTAAAATCCATCATATATGTACCTAAGCCACCTTCATTTTTTACGTCTTCTGTATAATAATCATAATAATCATCAAGACCTAACATATGACCTGTTTCATGAATAAAAACTTTCGCATCAATTTCACCATTTAAGTTAATGATAAAATCATTCGATCCCCATGTGTAATAATTAGGTGTTACACCATCATAAGTTGATTCATTGTAATAATAATATTGATATGCCCACCATAGATTAGAGTCAGTGGTTGGATGATTGTATACCAAATATATACCATCAATGTATCCATCATTGTTTGAATCATAATCAGCATAATTAATGTCTTGGTCATAGTAAGTTAATAGTTCATCTATGATGTCAGATTCAACATATGTATAATCACCTGAGATTGGATCATCACTATAAAATTTCTCATTTTCTTCATTATAGTATGTTGATGTTTGTGATACTGTATAATATCCAAATACATCTGCAGTTATATTAAGTTTGCCATAAGATGATTTAAAATAATAGCTATTTAATGATTCAAATGCTAAATCATCAGATAGACCATTAAAAGCTTGATCAATCTCATCAATAGTTGGACTATTTTCATTTATTTTAGAGTCAGGAAAATCAATCGCAAACACTAATACTTTAACATCACCTGTTGCTGGTATGCCAATGGTTTCTAATTCATCTTGTAATAAACGATATCCAGTAGGTTTATGTGCATCTGGTGATTCTGTCTCAGTTGGGCCGTCTCCCCAAATCTCATTAACAAATTGTGGATAATCGATATATGGGTTTCTATTGCCTTGATACGAATGAATCACATTGTTTCTATTTCTTTCAAAATCATCAACTGGATCCATTTGATGCCAATCAAGTAGTATATCTAGGTCACCTATTGTGCTCGCATTAATAGTTAACTGAGTGTTCATTGTGGCCATGTAGAATACTATTCTTGCAATATCACCTTTGGCATCATCATGTGGTTCATATACACCTGATGAAGCATATCCGAAAGGTAGATTTCCTCTTCTACTGTTTTCTTGAACATCAGAAGGTTTAAGGTTATGTGCATCACCTTTGGCAGCACCCATGAGTTTTGATTGTGGCCATACATGTTCTCTATTCCAATTTGGATAGTCCCATTGACCTTTAACTGATTCTCTTGTATAAACTAAGATCACATTATTTGGATTGTTTGGATCTCTATCGGATTCTTCTAAAATTGTTTTTGCGTAATCATAGCTCATAGATCCAACATTTTGATTGATGATATTATTTAACTCATAGAAAAGATCATCACCAGTAAGACCTATTGCAGATTCATAATAAGTCATATCAATTGTTGTAGAACCACTAGCTTTAACAATTATGTTAATTGTTTTTGTAATCGGTGTTTCTGTACCTAAAGAAACTTTTATTGTAACAGTTCCTGTTTGATCACCTTCTGCTTCAGTAGGTTTTGTAATAATTAGTTTTGATCCAATGTAATCAATAAAGAATACCGCATCTCCACTTATGTTTGTGATCTCATAAGTAGAACCATAAAAACCTTGTCCAAAATCAAAATCATCATAAAGTGTTTTATCTTTAGGAAGACTTTCTGCATCTTCAACAACGGCTACAGATTGATCAGGCATATACACTGAAATATGTGCGCTTGAGCCTTGAAATGCAAATCTTGGCACATCATCGCCTTCTGCATAATAAAGAAGGTCTAAAGTGATGATTTCGCCTTCATAAGTATTAATTGCATTAATTGAATGACTGATTGAGCGATAATATATCTCAGCAATCTTTGTATCGCCTTCATATAAGAAGGTTGTATTATAACTACCTTCAATACGAACTTCTCCCGTAAGTTCATATATATGTCCAGGTTCTAATGTAGTTGATGAAAAATCATAAGTTTGTGTATCTTGATTGATACTTAAATCGGTTGCGTTGACTTCAACTAAAACAGGATCTGCAATTTGTTTAACTGATCTGTATGTTGTAAGCTTACCAGAGACTACAACACGCTCACCTAAGTTAACTTCAGGTGTTTGATCCGTGAAAATAAAAAGATTATATGTATCATCTTGGATATAATATCCATTTTGCGTCATGAAATAAACAACACCACTAACTTCGAGTTGGGTATTATCACTCATTGCATGAACTTCAAGTAGATCTATGTAATCATCATAGTAATTATCTTCTATAGGTTCTTCTGTGTCTGGATCTTCAGTATCTGGGTCTTCAGTGTCCGGATCTTCTGTATCTGGATCCTCTGTGTCCGGATCCTCAGGTGTTGGTTCTTCTGTGTTTGGGTCTCCTGCTGGTGGAGTAATCGTTTCGTCACACCCAACAAGTCCTCCAATTGTGAATAAGACCAATAATAAAAGTAATAGTTTTTTATACATGCATACGTCCTCCTAGTTGCATCGTCGGTAAATTACATTATATATGCTTTTGAAACTAAAAACAAGGCAAAATAAAAACTTATAAGGCATCATCTATAAATATTTATCATATAACTTTATGCAGCTACTCAATTTTCACAATTTAAAAATCATAATATACTTTTAAGTTAATGATGCAAGTCGATCTCATCGTTACCCAAATATCAGCACTATTATTTGATAACTGAATGGTTTGAAAATCATTAACTGCCATCAACACAAATTGTGTTTCAAATGATCCATTTTCTAAATTTAGATCTATGTCTAAATCATTTGATTCAACCCATATGATTACTCTAAATGCTTTTACTTCTCCAGGTTCAAAATGATTAATCTCTCCACTAAAAACGATAGTGTCTGATTCAAAACAGAAAGTTGATTGATTTTCATTATCATCCACTTTACTTTCATCATTGATTAGATCTTCTTTTTGATAGATCTTATAACTCAAATCATCTTCTATAACTAAGATTCTAATAAACTCATCCATATTACTTGTTGATTTTACAAGTCTCATGAAATAATCAATTTTTGTATTTGTTGATCCTGTATTTTTAACATAAAAACTATATGCCAAAAATTCTTCTTCTGAATCTATGAATTGTCCTTCACTTTTCATAATCTCATAAAGATTAATATCATCAAATGTTGTACTATGCTGATTTAAAGTTAACTCAGATGATAAAGTTGTCGTTAATGATGAAAATGTATGATCATCAGATATTGAAACACTTGGTATTGATGCATCTTCTAGGTTGTCCGATATAGAAAAAGTGCCCGTAAAAGTCTTACTATAAAAATATGCAGCTAAAATTGTTATGACTCCAACAATTATAGTAACAAACAAAAAAAATACATTATGCTTACGATAATATTTCAAATCTTTCGCCCCTTTACATATCTATACTTGATAAAAGTCTTAGTGTTTATGATGCTTTTTTCTATTTAGAATAATTATATCATGGAACTACAAAAGTCTATCATAGAATCTAATATGAATGATAAAAGTCCATCAAAAAAGGTGGACTTAAAATTTTTGTCATATACTTACAAATATTATTTATGAAACTAAGAAATAAATTAAAACCAGTGCACCAATAAAAAGAGCTATAAAAATGTACATGGATATACTCATTGAATTACTATCTGTGTTTGGTATTTGTTCTTCTTGGTCTCTTGTTTTTTCGTTCCAAAAATCCCGTTGATAACCATCATCTTTTCTCACAAAAACCCCTCCATCTAACTTATATTTAAAATATAGAATTCATTTAGATACTTTATTATATCACTTTTTCTACACATATAAAATAGTAAGTGGCTCTGTGTTTCTAAACATTTCGGTATAAAAAGAAACTAAAAAGAGCTTATAAAAGACTTATGATGAAAAAGATAATACTTAATCCTAAAAATGATAAGTGTGATATTGTATAAGGTCTCATATTTTTAAATTTAAGTTTAAAACCAATCACAAGATAAATAATAGTGAGGATAATTGCTATCGCTAAAAAGATGAGCATGCTTAAAAAGAACC
>JBAZCK010000019.1:0-27949 GCA_041654955.1 Acholeplasmataceae bacterium
AAATCCATACTTAAATTGCATAGATAAACCACTTTTTTTAGAAGCAGTGACTGATTTAGTTAATCCAAATCCAGAAGTGTCTAAACGTTCGGGAATATGGTTTTCAATTTCAGATTTAATTATTTTTTTAATATGTTTATCTTTCATTTTTATTCCCTCACTTCCTTCATTTTTTTAAGCGCTTCTTGATACATCCATAAGACAGTACCTAAAGGCATATTCAGTAATGCCGCAATATCTTTATGCTTTAAATTATCAACTATTTTTAGTAAAACTATTTGTCTTTCATCTTCTGATAAAACACTAAGTAATCTGTCAAATATATCTTTTTCTTCAGGCGTTTCTTCTTGTGAAGAAAACTGTTCGATAAAGTCTGTTTCATCTATGTGAACTATCTTTTTTTCCCTACGATAATTGTCAATTGCTTGATTTTTCGCAATCATTAATAGCCAGTTATAAAAATTAGTTTTCGTTTGATATGATCCAATGGAATCTAACATTTTAAGATATACATCTTGCATGATATCACGAGTTACTTCATGGTCTTTTACAATGTTAAAGATGATAATATATACACCTTTTTTTGTTAGATCATAAATATATTCAAATGTATCTTCATCTCTTTGTCTTAATTTGTCAATATATTTTTGTTTAATGACCATGGAAATAAACCTCAAATTCTATATAGGTAGAAGAGATAAATCCCTTCTACCATATTCTAACATATATAGAATTTTTTTATTTACTTAATCACTTATATCTGTGTTAAGAATTAATCTTCTAGATCATCTTCATCGTCATCATCTTCATCATCTTCATCATCTTCATCATCGTCATCATCATCATCTCTATCTTTTTCATATGTATGATCATCATTACCGTCTTTATCCTCATCTACAGCAATTTCATAAGTTGTCTCACCAGTAACTTCGTCTAATACGATATAAATTAGCATTTCGCCATCATCAGATATACCATCAATATAAGTTTCATATTCAACTTTAATCGCTGGTCTTTGATCTTCTACTTCAAATTTGAATTCATAATCGTATTCATCTTCACTTAAGATATATTTTAATTCGATTTTTTGTTCATCATCTTCAGTTTCAATTTTAATTTCTGTTTCTGAATATAGGACACCATCTTTTACTTCTTCGATATAGAATTTAGATTCATCACTTTCTAATTCGTATTTAGAAGTTACATAATTGTTTTCATCGATAAAAGCAGTGAACTTCATTTCTTGTTCATCATCTTCTATTTCTTTTTCACCATAAACTTCGAATGTTTGATCTTTATAAACTAAGATACCTTCAATAGCATATTCTTTTTCATCTTCTTCATCTTGTTCTTCTGCATCATCTATATCATCAGCTTCATCTTGTTCTTCTACATCATCTGTATCATCATTATCATCATCTGTTAAGATTTTTTCATTGTAATATAATGTGTATGTTACAGTTTCTCCTAACATATCAATTGTAGAAAAAGTCAACATGTTTTCATATAATACATCATCAGATACTTCGGTTTCTACTAATAAAGCAGACTTTCCTGAAGCAAATAATTCTATAAGATTTAAGAATTTTTCTGCGTTTTCTACAGATGTTTCAACTGGATCAACTTCATCAACTGGATCTCCTTCATTTAAAGGATCTGTTGTTTCACCTTCACTCATATAACCAAATGATTGACTTAATAACACATTTTGATTATCATTTGACAATAAAGCATCTGCCTCCATTTGATTAATCAATAGTGAAGATGTTGAAATTGCACTAAACGATAAGACTTCCTCATCTGAATCTAAGCTAAACTGAGCTGTATTCAAACTAGAACATGCTCCTAACATTAATAAGGTAAAACCTAAAACTAATACTCCAAATATTTTTTTCATCTTAATTACCTACCTTTCACTATATAAACGAATGAAACTCTATTTTTATTGGTAGAAAATTTATTTTTATGACTTCTTTGCTTTATAAGGCAAAAAATGTTATGATAAAAATAGAATAAAACGAGGTAAAACTATGTATAAATTAATAAAACCTACACTAAAACACAAAGAAAAGTACTTAGATTATATTGATGATTGGGGTGATCAGTCAATGACACCGCTCACTTCAGATCTAAAAGATATGAGTTATGAAGAACTTATAGATTATTTTTATCAAGCTGAACACGATATAAACCTTCCAAGAGGTTATGTGCCTGATTCTAACTACTTTTTCGTTGATGAAGATGAAAATATACTTGGTTTTGTGAATATTAGACATTACTTAAATGATATCTTGCTCAAAATTAGAGGTCATATTGCTTATGGCATTAGACCTTCTATGCGTGGTAAGGGATTATCTAAAGTTATGCTAAAACTCGCTTTAGATAAAGCTAGAGAAAAAGGTATTCATAGAGTTTTGATGGTTTGTGATAAATCAAATAGAGCTTCTGCAAAAACAATTATCGCAAATGGCGGTATTCTAGAAAATGAAGTCTATGATGTCACAGATCATGAAATTATTCAAAGATTTTGGATTGACTTATCATAACAAAGAAAAAAGACGCTAAATGGGTAGCGTCTTTTTTCATATAATCCGGAGAAAGTGGATAATATCAATACATTTGACAAGATGTTTGATACTTTGATTATAGCAAATTGATTTTTTTATGTCACATGATTTGCTTTCGTATTTAATCTTTAACTTTCTTTATTTAGTTTTCTTTGTTGATAACGTTTTTCAAGTATATAAACAACACCTAATAATAAAACACCAATGATAAATGTATATGCTGATGAATCAAATAAGAGTAGAGAATCTTTTTCATATAAGAACCCACCTAATAGTGGACCAACAACCATACCAATGGATAAAAACGACTGTCTAACACCCATGACTCTACCAAACTTACCAGGTTCAGCATGGAGTGATATATAATTTTGCTCTAGAGGTAGATAAATAGCTTTAAAAACAACATAAAGCATATAGACTGTATAAACAATAACCAAGAAATTTGAGGCTCTAAAAACAAATAATACGATGCCAGCACTTAAAAGTTGAATGATGGATATAGCTAGTATTTGTTTTTTTATTTTGGAAAATATTGGAACAATAAAAACACTTGTTAACACAGATACTATACCTGTAGCAAACACAAATGTTCCAAGATCTTGTGGTGAATAGCCAAGTTCATCAAAATAGACATCAATATATTTACTTAAGTTTGTAGCTCCAATCGTCATAAATGTTAATGATATTAAAAAGAATAATAAACTCAATCTGATATGTGCAACTTCTTTTAGATTTGTAAATATATTTCCTTTCTTTTCAGTTGGTTGATCATATTTAGAATCTATAAAAGTATAATATATAAAAACTGCATAAAGCGTATTTAATATCGCTTGTATTAAAAAAATCTTACTATATGAAGTTAAATTTAATAGATCAACCATAAATTCATTAGTTCCTAAAAAGCCGCCTAAATAGTAACCCATTGAACCACCTAAAGTCAAAGCTGCCGCAGCATAAGCTAGGTTTTTAGCCCTTTGTCTTATATCAGAGATTTCAATTAAATGACTAATTAGTAATGTTGATGCTGCAACAGCACCAATACCACTCATGAATCTAAAAAATATCATCACATATTGATTGCCCACATATCCAAAAAAAAGTTGTCCAATACTATAAAGCAATAACCCAATGACGATATAGTTTTTCTTTTTACCGCGATCACCTAATATCCCCCATATTGGTCCACCAATCATTAATCCAAAGCTCATAGACGCAAAAAATACACCAAACATAAAATCTGGTATATCTAAAGATCTTACAAATGCCGGTGTCACGGGATGACCGATGTTATGTACGATACCTTGGATTAAAAAATATAAAATTGTGAGTATAAGTGTTTTTTTCATAGTGTCTCCAATAACCGAAATAATTATAACATCTTTGTTAAAAAAAGCCTTTTGTTTTACAAAAAAAATGATGCAGTGCATCATTTATATTATGATTTAAGATGTTTTTTGTAAGCTTGATTTACGATTTTAGCTAAATCTTCAATTTTCTTATCTTCATTAATAATTGATAAATCTATTCTAGATAAATTTTCTTCAATAAAAATATCACGATCTTGAATAATTCTTTTTTCGATAACTTCTTCTTCATCGCCTCTAGCAATCATTCTGTTTCTTCTTGTTTGTTCACTAGCAGATACAAATACAACAAAAACATCATTTTTTAATTGATCAATCAATTTGTTTGCGCCACTTGGATCTACAATAATCATCCCATGATTAAAGACGTCTTTTTTCTGAATACCGTATAAATGTTGATTATACATCGTAACTTCAAAAAATGCATCTTTATCAACTAAAGTCAAAAAATCACTTTTAGATAGAAAATGATAATCTATGCCATCTTCTTCATTTTGTCTTAAGTCTCTTGTGGTTGTTGTCACACATTTTTTATATCCATAAGTTTTATATAGTTCTTTAGCTAATTCAGTTTTACCACTTGCGCTAGCTCCAACACATACAATCATGTCTTAACCTCGTGCTTTCTTTTATGTCATTGATGATATTATTTTAACATGATTTTATGGTCTTTATTAAAATAATTTAATCAATTTGAAATTCTATATCATATAATTCTAAAAACTTTTCAAAATCATCTTTTTCGATATAAAATCGACTAATTCTTGATGTTTGATCGACTGCAAAAAATACCTCTTGTGCATCATATGTGATAATCTCATAATCATCTGTATCATATGTAATCATGACGCCAACTTTTTCATAAATCGTTGGTTGATCAACATATAGATATTTTTGAAATTTAAGTGCTTTAAAATCTTGCATAAAAAGATCATGATCTGTAATTTGTTTTAAATACTCTAAATCTAAGTCGTTTTCATCTGATGCTACATATACAATATCGATACTTGATATACTATCTTCATCATATAAAAATTCATATGTATATGTTTGTCTACAACTAGATAAACATATTAGCATCATTATAGAAACAATCATGAAACTTATTTTTTTAACCATGATACATACCTCCATTTAATTGATGGTATAAATTATGATTTTTTATGTCCTTGACTAGGTCTTATCTGTTCTTTTATTTTTTGATTATGATCGATTTCATAAGCCATACCTGGACCTAAAATCATCATACCTTCTCTAACGACACATTTTACAATAACAAAATCCATGCCTAATAGCATTTGAACTGTTGAACCAAAGACTCTAACAAATTCTTTTTTAACTTGCTCATCTTCTATAGGTAGTTTGATATCTACTAAAAAAGATAATCTTTTTCTAAAATATATACTTTTTGCGGTTTTTTCATCTTCAATAAACATTAGATTAGCTATATGTTCATGCATGAAATTTTCATAATGCTTTGCGATTTTGCTTATGATTAAATAATAATCATTATCAAGTTTTATAAATGGCGCATAGGAAGTATAAGGCATTTGGGCTTTTGTTTTAGACGCAATCACACAAGATTTAAATTAATTGGTAAATTGATTTAACTCTAACTCAGGATTCATCATATTATCCATAATTTACTCCTTGTACTCTAGAATAAGTTTTTCATATCTTATTATAAATTCATCATCAATTTTTTTTGCATCTTTATGTGATAAATAATAGTTGACAGCTAGCTTAGCAATATCAGGATACTCAGTTTTAGATACATAATTAGGTGCTACATTTTTAATTTTTTGATTATCAAAAATAGCACTTTCAAACTTATCTCCATACAATTCTCCTTCAAACTCTGGAAAATGTTTTAATATTACTTCTGTTGGTATATAGATAATATTTGGGGCTACATCTAATGCTTGATAAATTGCATCTGTAATTTCATTCCAAGTGTATACTTTATCTGATGTTAAATGATAAAAATCATTGTATGTTTTTTCATTACCTAATACATCAACAAACGCTTTTGCAAAATCTTTATTGTATGTTAAAGTCCATTTAGATTCACCTTGATCTGGCAAAATAATGGGTTTTTGATTGATCATTCTATCAATTAATGTATATGGATAACTTCCTGATTTTAATTGAAAAATTAAACTTTGATCATTATAGGTATGCGATGGTCTTATGATTGTAATATTAAAATTCGGATCATTTAATCCTTGTAAATATGCTTCGCAATATTTCTTATTTCTTGAATACTCCCAATATTTATTATCTAATGGGATATCTTCAGTTATTGGAAGTTTTGGTAATGGTTTTTGATAAGCAGAAGCACTACTGATAAAAATATATTGTGCAGTTTTATTTTTAAATAATCTATAATCTCTTTTTACATGATCTACAGTAAACGCAATAAAATCAATAATGACGTCAAAAAATTCATTTTCTAGTGCCTTATGAACTGCTTGTTCATCATGAATATCACAGATCAAAGAATGTATGGGTTTAGAAAAACTAATGTTCTTTTTTCCTCTATTTAGTATATAAACATCTATATTTCTTAAAAGTGCCTCTTCAACTACTGCTGTTGAAATTAAACCAGTACCACCAATCATTAATACTTTCATGTTTTTTCCCCTTTATATATTCTAGTTCTATTTTACCATGAGTTTTTATCATCTTCCATGAATAAGAAAAACAAGCAACAATGCATTGCTTGTTTATAAGTTTATAAATGAATGATTTGATTGTTTGCTGCTTTTAATAATCGATTCATCATAGCATCTTTGTACTTCCCTTTATCAAATGCAATGGAATAAATAATATCGACATTTTCTTTATCCATTGTTCTTAATGTTGAAAAAAGATTAGATGCAATTTCTTCTTCATTTGACATATTACCTAAAGATATCACAAGTGCATCCTTGAAACTATCTTTGATCTCCATTGTACAGATGACACCTGATTTTAAGCCTAATGATCTATTTTCATCAATTTTTTGATTAATGTACGCTAGAACTTTTTCAAGTGAACCCTCAATAATCACTAAGTCACCTTTAGGTGCATAATGGCGATACTTCATTCCTGGAGCTTTAGGTATATCCGATTGATCTAAAAGACTACTTTCTTTAACATCTTTATGTATGTCTTTAATCATTTCTTTGGTAATCATACCTGGTCTTAAAATAATTGGATACTCATGTGTAGCATCAATCACTGTTGATTCAAGCCCAGCGTTAGTTTTACCACCATCAATGATAATATCTACTTTATCTTTAAAATCTTCAATGACATGTTCAAAAAGTGTTGCAGAAGGTCTTCCACTTATATTTGCACTTGGTGCACAAATAGGAACACCTACTATATCTATGACTTTTCTAGCAATAAGGTGGTTAGGAATTCTTATACCGACAGTATCTAAGCCGCCAGTAATATAAGTTGGAACAATCGATTTTTTCTTTAAGACTATCGTCATCGGACCTGGCCAAAATCTTTTAATTAACTCATCGACATAAGGCTTATGATCTATTGTGTAATTTAGAACATCATCAACATGGTTTACATGCATAATCAAAGGATTATCACTAGGTCTTCCCTTAACTTTATAAATGCCTTTTATCCCTTTTTCACTAAATGCGTATGCACCAATACCATAGACAGTTTCAGTCGGAAAAATGACATTACCACCGTGTTGTAATGTCTTTTTTATATCATCTTGAACTGCTTTGATTTCTAAATCTTGTTCAGTATAGATTCTCGTCTTCATGTAAACCTCTATCAATCATTTTTTACATCTATTAGTCTATCATATTTACATGTTTTAATAAATAGGTTATAGGTTTTATTAAAAAAAAGATTCATAAAGAATCTTTTTAGTTGTTTCATTTTAATAAATCATAATATGCTTTAGCTATTTTCGCACCAACAAGAGCATTATGGTAAACCAATGCTAGATTAGCTTCTAGACTCTTACCCTTAGTTTCTTCAACAATTTTTTTAAGTAAATATGGTGTAACATCTTTACCTTCAATTTGATCAGTGACACTATCTTTTACTGCTTTATCAATAATTTGATTCATATAATCAGCATCAAGTGAGTCTTTTTCAGGAATTGGATTGACAACAAGAAGTCCGCCTTTAAGAGCGAGTTGATCTTTTGTATAAACAATCTTAGCTAACGCTTCTGCATTTTCGACATGATGTCTTAGTTTAATATCTGAAGTTCTTGTATAAAATGCTGGTAATACTTTAGTTTGATAACCAACAACTGAGACACCTTTAGTCTCTAAATACTCCATAGTTTTTGGTAAATCTAAGATGGCTTTAGCTCCAGCACAAATGACAGTCACATTTGTTAAAGATAACTCATCTAGATCTGCAGATACATCTAATGATGTTTCATAACCACGATGCACACCACCAATACCACCTGTAACAAAGAATTTAATATCCGCCATTTCTGCACAAATCATTGTGGATGCTACTGTTGTGGCACCCATAGATTTGGTTGCAATCACCGATGCTAGATCTCTTCTTGAAACTTTAATGACATCACTTGATTTCGCTAAAGTTTCTAAATCTTCATCTGTAAGTCCTATCTTTATTTTGCCATCCATAATAGCAATCGTTGCTGGTATAGCACCTTCACTTCTAATAATTGCTTCAACTTTTTTCGCCATTTTCACATTATCAGGATATGGCATACCATGAGAAATAATTGTTGACTCTAATGCCACAACTGGCTTGTTTTGTGCTAATGCCTCTTTAACTTCTTGTTTAATATCTAAAAATTGTTCATATGTTTTCATATTTTTTAAGCTCCTTTTTAATATTTTTTATGGATAAATTTGGATTAACTGAATACTTTGATTGAATCGTCATACTTGAACTCATAACACCATATTTGACACTTTGATCAAGTGATTCACTTTTGATTAATCCATGAATCACAGCACTACTAAATGCATCTCCTGCACCAGTAACATCAACGACTAAATCATCTGAAACTAAAATTGCTTTATGCTCACTTATCTTTGATCCATCTGCATAGATACAGCCATTTTTCCCGCATGTAATAATCGCTTTATGAACGCCTTTGTTTATCCAAAGATTGATGAGTTCATTGACATCATCGATATTAGTATTAAAATAACTTTGTGTTTCATCAAGATTACAAATGATGATCTCAACACCTTTTAAATCCTCTGGAACATGTTTCATTTTAGGTCCTGATACACCAATGATTGCAAGTTTTATGTCTTCGTTATTTGAAAATTCAATTAACGCTTCAAGTGCATCTTTGGATAAATTTGTGTCTGCGACTATCCATGAACTTAAACTTAAGTGTCTTTTGTGCTCTAATATCCAACTTCGATCCATATGAGCATTAATAGACATATCTGCATAACCTACATTCATATTGCCATCTTTGCCAATGATTGAATAATAGCCACCTGTCGTTTGATGCTTAATCTTATCAGAAGCAAACACTTCCATCAATTTTTTTGAATGACGGATCAGATCATCTCCTGCAAGATCATCTCCAACGACTGTCATTAAAGAGATGTGATGATTTAATCTTGCTAAATTTTCTGCAACATTTCTAACCACACCACCATAAGACGTTGATGAAGAAACAGGGTTGGATGTACCTAAAATCATATCTTCGTCTAATCTAAATGTATAATCTAGATTGGCACCACCAACACAAGTGATATATTCTTCTTTTTTTAGCATGTAAGGTTTTCCTAATATATAACCTTTTTCTTGTAATCCAGAAATAAGATTAGCAACCGCTGGCCTTGATAAAGCCAATTGATCTGCGATATATTGTTGATTTACGTAAGGATCTTTAGTCAATATATCTAATACTTTTTTTTCGTTATCGTTGAGTCTCATTGTTCACCAACTAACTATTGTTTATTTTTAAACATTTGTTTATATTTCTATTTTACACTATTGATTGTGTTTTGTAAAGTCAATAATGAAAAATAAAAAGAGGTTGCCCTCTTTTTCTATTCTTCAGTAAATGTAATTGAGTTTTCTTTTAATATTTTAATGATTGCATATTCAAAAGATTCTTTAGCACCCCAATCAAATTTAAATAACCAACCATTACCCCCACCAGAGCCAACTGCTTCAATAACAACTTCTTCAAAGTCATCTTTTGCGATAACTATAGATAATGAAGCTCTACTGGAGTTTCTTAAAAAAAACTTTTCTACGATAATAAAATATGTATCCTGATTTACTTTTGAATCTGTGATAATATTATAATCACTATAATAGTCTATGATAATTCTTCTTAAAGTTTCAATATCTTTATCTACTTTTAGTCTCATATTATTCTAACGCTCCTATGAATACTAATACCGCAAAATATAGTGTCATTCCTATAGTTAATATAAGGAAATTTACCCAATAAGATATGAACAACGACAATAAATATTTCTTTTTTGATTCGTAATCAAAATGCTTATAATAAAAATAAAAATATTCAACCACCGCTAAAATTATTAAAATCGGAGAACTGACAGCTAATATAATAGAACCATTACTGATGTCTGGAAAAAATGCGATTGGTATAAACGCAAATATGAGCATGATCGTATGAAAAATTAAATAATCTATCCATATTTTTTTCGGATACATATAACTAAAAAACATGTACATAGCCAATTTAGCAGCAGTCATAACGAACGCTATAAAAATGATTGTAGCAAGTGTTGCTAGAATAAATGTTAATTCTGGCATAAAGATCCCCCTAGTTTGTTTATTTCAATTATATCATAACAAAAAATATCTCGTATAAAAGTTTTATGGATTAACTAATGATTTTCTATACAAAATCATTTGTTTGATGAGTTGTTTAGGTAATTCGTCCTTTGTTGAAAACTGAATAGAACCCTTACTGTAGGTATACGCTTTAAGTTCATGTTCAAAATAATTGATGGTTGTTGGATGTGGATATAATCCTACATGATGTTTAAACCCACCAATCATGATTTGTTCTTCTCTTTTTCCATCTTTAATAAGTGTATAGGCTAAAATATTATAATTTATTAATTCTTGAGATAAAGGTAGGGTTTCTAATATGATTTCTCTTAATTCTAGTAATTTCTTCTTTGATTCCTCTGGTAAGGATTCAATATAACATCTAACTTCTTTATTCATATACTACCTTTCTTTTTACTCATATTTCAAAATGTTTATTTGTTATCATTTTATCATAATCATTTATACTAAATAATTTAGATACAAAAAAAGAGTGCCTCAGCACTCTTTAAGTATATCTAATTACTTTGATTTTTCTTCTTTTACTTCTTTTTTAACTTCTACTTCGTCCTTTTTGACTTCAGCATCTGATTTAATATCTTTTCCTAAATAATTAGGTAATTCCATACCTGCCATTTGGAATAAGTCTTGCATCGGAGGAATAGCACGCATTAAGTTTGATGCGAAATTAGCAGTTTGTGATGTGCCATCTTTACCACTTCCGCCATCCCAAACAGTAATCTTATCAAACTTAAGATTCTTAATCGCTTCAACTTGAATACCAACTAATGTTTCTAATTTATCTGCAATTAATAATCTAATTGCTGCATTAGCATCATTATTAGCAGCTTTAACCATAGCTGTGAAACCTTCTGCTTGTTTGTTTAAGATTTCTAACATACCGCGACCTTCAGCTTCCATTTTCGCATAAATCGCATCAGCTTCCCCACGAGCTTTTCTTCTTGTTTCTTCAGCAATTGCTTCTGCTTCAATAACTTTCTTTTGCTTATCAATTTCTGATTTAACAATAACATCAGCTTCTAATGATGCTTTTTCACGATTAGCTCTTGCAAGTTCCGCTTCTTTTTCAGCTAGATATGATTCTTCTAAAGCTTTGGCAGATGCAATCTTTTCAGCTGCTGTAGCTCTTCTTAAAGCCTCTGCTTCAATTTCTCTACGGCTTGCATTAGATTTAGAAATTTCTCCTAATGAATTATTTTCACCTTCAATAGCAAGTGCATCAGCAGTTGCTACTTGAATTCTTTGATCTCTTAAAGCTTCTGCTTCACCAATTGAACCATCACGGTTTTTCTCAGCAACGCTCTTTTTAGCATCATTAATAGCTTTAGCAGCTGCTTCTTTACCCAATGCTTCAATATATCCTGATTCATCATTAATATCGGTAACGTTAACGTTGATTAATCTTAAACCGATTTTCTTAAGCTCAGTTTCAACATTATCACTAACAGCTTCTAAGAACTTATCTCTATTGGTATTGATTTCTTCAATATCCATAGTCGCAATCACTAGACGTAATTGGCCAAAAATAATATCTTTTGCTAGTTCTTGAATTTCGCTTAATTGTAATCCTAATAAACGTTCAGCTGCATTCATCATGACATTTGGTTCTGTAGAGATCCCTACTGTAAATCTTGAAGGAACATCAATACGAATATTTTGTCTAGAAAGTGCTTTAGTTAAATCAACACTAATAGATAGTGGTGTTAAATCTAGATATTCATAAGCTTGAATAAATGGATATACAAATTTTGCTCCCCCGTGAATACAAGCTGCAGATTTATCAGAACCATCAGCATTTTGTCCCACTTTACCATAAACAACCATAATCTTGTCTGATGGACATTTTTTAATTCTTGATACAATAAACGCTAAAACCATAAAGACAATAACGACTATTGCAGCAATTAAACCAAATAACCCACCTGCTGTCATAAAAATCATAATCTAAATCTCTCCTTTTTATTTTGTATTTTTTACTAACAATGTACTGTCATCTTCTAATGAATGAACAATCACTTTAGTATTTCTAACTAAATCTTCTTTTTCATCAGTTAAAGCATCAACTTCTAATGTTTTACCTTGATGATTCATAATGACTTTACCTTTACCATTTCTTGCTGCTGGAATTCTAATATAAACCATCGCTGTTTTACCAATAGCACCTTTATAATCTAGGTTGCCAGATGATTCTAATTTCATTGCTGATTTTAATGCATATGCTAATAGTACTGCAGCGATTGCTCCAGCAATTGCACCGATGAGTAAAGCTAACCATTGTTGTAACGTATCACTTAAAAGATAGGTTGTCCATCCACCAATACTTAAGAAAGCTAAAACGCCTCTAATGCTAAGGATTTTTAAACCACCTATACCACTTATTGGTTCATCATTGATCATATCAACATCTAAATCTAGATCATCAACAGTTGCATCAAATCCATCAACTTCATCCATACCAATAAACATCAATATAATTAAAATAATCATAATGACGGTAGCTACAATCGCTATCACAAAAAAAGTTTGTTGAAACGCTGTCATATTATCCCACATAATTAATCCCCTCGCATTCATTAAATTAGATTTATTATACTACAAAAGTATTAAAAAATACAGTCTGTAGCGATTATATGCACATGAAAAGATTGAAATTAATCAATCTCGTCATGAAAATTATTATTTTATAATACGAAGACCTTAAAAATGAGAAAAATACCAAAAAGAATCATGCCTATCCCAGAAACTATCATCATCACAATAGCAAAATCAGAATAATCAACATCAGAATCTGTTCTAAATATGTCTTGAAGTTCTAAAAACCAAACTGGTTTAATAATCATTGCGATACCAACAACAAAGATAAAAACAATTAAGATCCATAAAAACCACATTTCATTACCCCCTTAAATCGTCTATCATTTGATATATTATAGCATCTTATCTTTTTGTTAACAAGATATACTTAACCTGCATTATATGATTTTTCTAGAGACAATTAAGTATTCTGGTGACTTTTTAGAAAGTTTGATTTCATCAACAATCTCAAAATCACAAACCTTGATGTTGTTAATTAAGTCATCATGACTAAATGGGTTAATCTTAGGTACTAAACCTATTTTACTTGCGATATTTAATACTATATTTAATAACTTCTTTTCTTTCATGCATGGTGTTACATTGATGAAAATACCACCTGGTTTTAGTAACTCATAAACGCTATTTAAAAGTTCTTTGGAATCATTTATAAGATGTAATACATAAAAAGATACAATAATATCAAATGACTTTTTATCTAATCTATCATCTTTAATAGATAAAACTGTAAAATATACATTATCTATATGTCTAAGTTTAGCTTCATTCTTAGCAATGTCAATCATATTTTTTGATATATCTATAGCATTAATTTGATTGACATATTGACTTAATACGAATGCGTGATCACCTTGTCCACATCCAAAATCTAATACGGTATCAGATGATTTAAGATATTTTTTTGTTTTGTTTATGATTTTTTGGAATGTTTCTGGATCTTTGTTCTCCTCTTGTTTGTATTTTTTCGCCATTTTATTCCAAAACTTTTCTGATTGATCCAATATATCAGCTCCAAACTATATATTTATATAGACATAAAAGATTATCACAAATGTGATGCGAAAGGACATTAATGCCAAAACAACTCATCAAATCATAATTTAACTAACATGTTTTATCTATATGATTTTAACAATGTTTTTCATAGCCCATATATAAAAGTTTACTATAATTGCTGAGAAAAACCATTTTAAATGACTTAAGGCTTTAATTCTATAGTTTTTTGTTTCTATAGTTTTTTGTTTCTATAGTTTTTGTTGTGTGATTTCTCATACTCCATGAAATCATATTTTTAATCACTATAGATTATATACATTTTTTAAAAACACTTCATATGCATTATATGTTATAACAAAAAAAGAGCTCGATTAATTGAGCTCTTAACTATCTTATTTATCAATGTAATAGCTACATAGGTATTTTCAGGATGTTCCTTTTCTAGTTTAGCACTTCGTTCCAAAGATATCCTTTCCATGATTTCATCAGGAAAAAGACCTGTATAAGTCTCTATCCAACTTTTGTAATGTACATATCCTATCACCAATCTTTACTTGTATATATCTTTACGATGACCAATTTCAATCACCAATATGATTAATTCATCATCAATAATATTTGCAAGAATTCTATAATTACCAACACGATAACGCCATATTCCTTTTTTATCATGAGATAATCCTATGCCCCTTTTTCTAGGGTCATTAGCTTCTTCTAGATTTTTCTCAATCCAAGCGATAATCATTCTAGCAATTTGCTTATCTAAGTTTTTTAATGACTTTATTGCTTTTTCAGAAATTTTTACTCTATACATGATTAAAAATCCAAAATTTTCTTAGCTTCTTCTATGGTATATGTTTTTGGATTTTCTTCATATTCTTTATAAGCTTGTTCATAAAGAAATATATCAAACTCATCTTCTATTTTTGAAAGGATTGCTTGTCTCATCACTTCTGATACTGTTGTACCATTTAATTCTGCATATTTTTTAATAAGTATTGATTCTTTCTCACTAACTCTAATTGAAATAGACATTATTATCACCTCGTAATACATTGTATCACTAAATATATTATTTTGCAATACACTGTAAGACAAAATAAAAAGATTTGAAAGAATATTTCAAATCTCTAAAAATCTATGTCTTGTCATTATGGACTTTATCACTGTTTTTGATAACCTTTATACTAACTTTACTATAAATAATGTTAAAAGTTCATATTTTTATTAACTCAATTGTTTCATTCGTAATGACGTATGAAACAATATTCAAAGTAGAAAAATGAACTGAATTATCGTCAGCTGTTAACACTTCAAACCCTATTTCAATCATACATTCTGAACCTGAAAATATTGATTTAGGTATTTATGTTTCTATACTATAAGTGTACTTAATTAAAAAAGTGTCATCACTATTTTCTACAATATTATATGTAAAATCATTTTCGTTGAAGTTGGTGATTGTTTGTAAACTAACTCGATTTTCTTTATTGCTATTGGTTGCATAAATTATGATGGATGACAAATCATCATTAAATGAATATTCAGGAACACCAATATAAAATTCAATTTGAATTGGTCAAAAAGCATTAGTGGATTCTGTAGTGTGAATTCCACAAAAAACTTCTTGTACCGGTTTAGAACCTGATGAATTATAAGTAAAACCGGTGCTAAAACAATCTGTTTCCAAAGCACTACCACAGGATACTAAAACAAATACTACTAAAAAAAACAAAGGTTAATATTAAAAATTTCAAAAATAATACCCTCTTGTGTATCATTATATGAAAAAGAAGTGAGCACTAAAAATATGCTATATATTTCCTCTTTATATTTTGAATTATACACCTTAATATAATGAATGGATTGGCAACACTTTTTTGAACAATTTTCTTAACTCTTAATCATTCTTTTTCCACACTTATAGTGCGTTGATTGCATTTTATTGCTATATAAACTGTCTTGTCATTATGGACTTTATCACTGTTTTTGATAACCTTTAGACTAACTTTACTACAACCTCTATACTAAGTTTACTATAAATAATGCTAAAAGTTCATATTTTGATAAGTTATAAAGAGATAACTGATTATTACAATTATACTATAAAAACAATATAATTGTTTGTCCAATTAGGTTTGTCCATTTTTCGTCACTTTTAATAATATGTTGTCTCATTCAATCTGTGTTTGAGGTTAAGAAAGCCTAGTATTACGCAAAATAAAAGTTTTGCGTAAAGATGTACCCCCTTTTTAGAAAGGGGGGCGTCAATTACACAATTTAAACTGTGGGGTTAATAATAGGACTTTTTCTCTGTGTCTTAATACCCATATTTACACTTTATCAGATAATTTACTGCTTATTGTTATGTTTAGATTACTTAATTTTTGTTGACATGTTTCCACATCCGTAGTGTTTTGAGATGAGCTTATAGCTATCAAATCCATTGTTTCAAACCCCATTATTATTGATGCTCGTGGAAACATATCCAAGATTGACTGTCGTTTGTGGGAACATATCAATATCGCGCCTAAATCCACATATTAATATTATATTCCTTATTCAAAAAATCTTTACTATAAACCACAGTTCCTGTAACACGCTCAAGACTACCATCTTCAAGTTCCAAAGCCATGAACGATTCATTGGGTACATTAAATGGAGCTTTAATTCCCCATTTACTTGCTGGACAAAATCCAAATCGTGGGTAATATTTATCATGCCCCAGAACAATTATTGATTCGAAACCCATTTCTTTTGAAATTTTTAGACCTTGAAGAATCAATTTACTACCAATACCTTTATTCTGATATTCGGGTAAAACAGAAACAGGTGCCAATGCTATGATCCATATTTTATTTCACCGTCTTTAATGAGTAGTTTTGTAAACATAATATGTCTTACAATTTCTTCGTTAATTTCTGCAACAAGTGAAAGTTCAGGTACAAACTCATTACTTTTTCTCAATTTTGCAACTAGAAGTTGCTCTTTATGATCACCATGTACTTCATTTTTAAACGCTTTTTCTACCACTGTTTCCGAAATTTCATAATCTTCATCAGTTTCCTGTCTTATAATTATATTCATCTTTGAATATCTCCTTAACTCCAAATTAATTAATTGTTATATACCTCAGGCACGCAAACCATCATCAAGTTTCTTAAACAATGTATCTAGTCGTGTTTTCTTGCTGGGCTGCGGTGGGAAATTCCGAATAATTATATGAACTTCAGTTGGCGCTTCTTTAATTGCACGATCAATTATGTCATCACTTGCAACCTTTGAGGTTTTTGATAACTCAAGTGCATATGCTGAGTAAACAATTGGTCCTAGTACATGACGTGCCTGTCTCCATCCCTGGTCGCCGTTTTGTAAATCCGTATGGGTATAAGGAACAGCAGAAATTGCAGATGTTGCTTTTGTAACATATTTTGCAGGTTCATCTACTTCTTTACCAATTTTAAAGACTGCCATTGACACTCTACGAAGCTCTTGTCCTCGCTTTTCGCCTTGGACGTATTTTGTTGCTACTTCTAAAGATTGCCGAGGTCTTGAATCATCAGGGTAATTCTCTTCAAAAATAGGCAATACTTCTGCCACAAAAGGAATACCCCAAAGCGTAGCCGGTCTTAATAGATACTGATCATCTGTCGCATTCGTAAGTTTATTGCTATTAGATTTAGACATAAATTTTTCTCCATTCAAATTCCTATTTGTCTACATTCTTTATAAAAGAACAATTTATTTCATCAATTGCTCTAACTGTCTTGTCATTATGGACTTTATCACTATATTTGATAACCTCTAGACTAACTTTACTACAACCTCTAGACTAAGTTTACTATAAATAATGCTAAAAGTTCATATTTTGATAAGTCATAAAAAGATAACTGATTATTACAATTATACTATAAAAACAGCATAATTGTTTGTCCAATTAGGTTTGTCCATTTTCCGTCACTTTTAATAATATGTTGTCTCATTCAATCTGTGTTTAGAATGAAGTATGCCTAGTAATACGCAAAATAAATAGTTTTGCGTAAAGATGTACCCCCTTTATAGTATGGGGGTCGTGTTATTATCGATTTGAACCTTTACGCAATTTATTAGTATTCAAGGTTTATAATAGGACCTTTTCACTGTCACTTCATTAGCATATCCAAACAATTTTACAAGTTAATCGTATTACAACTATTATTTTGTTCAGATTACTTAATTTTTTTGTTGACATGTTCCCGCATCCATAGTGGGTTTTGATAGAATGATGATATTAATACGCAGAAATATTTATTTTGCATAAAGATATACCCCCTAATATAGGGGGTGTGTGATCTTATTGATTTATCTTTTGTGCAATACAATATACACTTTATAATTTTTAATTTTTTCTTTACGATATAAAATACATAACTGTAATAATCCTTAAACCTATTATACAAGTCAGCCTCAACCTTACCTGCTTCAATGAATTCTTTAACCTCATCAGCATAATTATATTTTTTCAAGAATTCTTCTGATCTTTCTAATATGGGTTGATAATAATTATCTTTCCAACATTTATCATCCAGGGCAAAATGAACGACAGAGGTATATCCACATTTCTCAATAACAGACAACTTATTTTCTATTGTGTCTATCTCTGGATAGGCATTAACCCAGTACTGCTGGATTTCCTCTGGTCTTGTATCAGTTAGCCATGAGATTTCAGAAACAACGATATAACCATTATCCTTTATGATACACTACTCTGAAATGAGGCTACCAAGATTTTTCAAATCGATTTTATCCACTTTTCGAGCTCATATTCACTATGAAATATTTTTTTCTATATTATTTACATCCTTTTCTTGCAGATACAATCAACATCATGGGACGGCGCATTTCATCCTCCATCCCCGGAATATCCATCATGTTTTTTGGTGGCTGTGGCTCAACAATCTGATTTATTATAAAACCATTTGTAAGCAGTGTATTTAGATATGTGGTCAGTGTTCTATGATATTTTGTAACCTTTTCTCCCAAAAATACAGCTGTCCGTTTACCCTCATAATAATAATTGTCCACCGGGAAATGCAGTATTTCTCCTTTTTCGTTATAATGCCAGTCTTGTGTTCCATAGGAAGTAAAAACAGGATGTTCAACTGTAAAAATAAGTGTTCCATTTGGTTTTAACATTTTATACAAGTTATTAATCAAATCCTCATAGTCCTCTATATAATGAAACGCAAGTGAACTTAATATTACATCAAAACTCTCCTCTGGAAAATCGACATCCTCTATGGCACAGCATTCATATTCAACTTCAGGAAAATGAGTTTTTTCTTTTGCTACTTCAAGCATTTTATGAGAAATATCAACACCTACAACAGAAGAAGCACCGTGTTCCATCGCATAAATACAGTGCCATCCATAACCGCATCCTAAATCAAGCACACGCTTATCTTTAAAATCTGGCAGCAGCTTTTTCAATGTTTCCCATTCTCCTGCACCAGCCAAACCCTGCTGTGAGCGACTCATTTGACTATATTTTTGAAAAAATATATTATCATCATATTTGTTTTCTTTCATTTAAATTCTCCTCGTTCCAAAAGTTATCTGTTTCCGATGTTAACATTTCAAGATTATTAAAAATCTTCTCTTCGTCCCAGTTCCACCATTGAAGGTTAAGTAAAAATTCAACCTTTTCATCACTAAAACGTTTCTTAATAAATTTTGCTGGGTTACCACCATAAATTGTATATGGTTCAATATTTTTTACCACAGTAGAATTAGCAGCAATAATAGCTCCATCACCTACTTTAACTCCTGGCATAATAGTTACATTTTGACCTATCCACACATCATTGCCAATTACTGTATCTCCCTTAAAAGTGTGTTATAACTACTTAATTTAGTTAAATCACTTTTACTTCTAATAAATCTATACCTGTTATCTTATTTTTTTAATTTCTTACTTAACTCTCTCAGAAACATAGGTTGCAAAATTTTTATCCTTAACTCGTAATAAATCTAACCCCCCCGATTTTTTTAATCTTAAAAGCTCATTTAATAAAACTCTTAAATTTAATATTATCTATTGTTCTTTCAATTAATTTTGAGTTTATCTTACTTATTTAATTGCATATAGATTAAATGTTCAAATCCACTTTGTTTTGCGTGTTTTTGTGGAACTCTTTTAATTTCTTTAAAGCCAAGTCGATCGTAAAGTTTGATTGCTTTAACATTGTTACTTGCTACTTCTAAAACATATGCATCATAACCTGTGTCTTGGATGATATGTTGCAAGAGACGATATGCAACTTCTTTACCTCTCGCTTCAACTTTGGTTACAACAAATTCAATTTTTCCCATGTTGTCTGGAATTTCAATCGGATATTCTTTAACTTCAAATTCCTTATGTAAAATCATATAAGCAATTCTTCCTCTAATAAATCCTAGATGCTTGATCAATTCACTTTTATTGAGTTTAACCGTTCTAGTATGTTTTGGTGGACATGCTGCCATGCTTAGTATTGTATCATTCTCAATAGCAACATAAAATGCTTCATCATTAAACATGTGTTTGAATGCTTTAGCAAGTTTATCCTTGTTTTTTGAAAAGTACTTTAACCATACATAAAAACCATCAACAAATATCTTAGACAATTCTGATTTAATATCACTATTTATTTCACTTAACTTAACAAATTCCATTGTTTAATCCTCTCATTATTTTTTTAATATGTATGCAATTAATTGGTTTGGGTTAATATGATGAATCTTTAGTTGTTCAACTGAGTTAAATACAGCAATACCTTGAATTTGCATAAATAAATATTTAGCTAAATCTAAGGGGTTACCTTCAACAAAAACATCTTCATTTTGTCCGCGTTCAATAAGATTTGATAAAGCGGATAATACTTCTAAATCTCTTTCCAAGGTTCTTCGATAAATAAGTTCATTTTTACTTAGGACGTTATTAGCAATCAATATAATAACACCAACCATTAACTCATCTTTTAAACTTTCTATCATATCATTAGCAAATGCATAAAGGATGTCTTTTGCACTAGCATTACTTTCAAATAGTTGTTTGATATTCAAAAATTCTTGAAGCAAACCATCGACAATTTCAAGAAATAACTCTTCTTTATTTTTAAAATATCGATAAATAAGACCAACACTGATGTCACATTCTTGTGCAATGGCTTTAATACTTGTTCCTTCAAAACCATGTTTAATAAATACTCTTGTGGCAGCAACTAAAATCTTGGCTTTGGATTCTTCTCTCATTTTAGCAAATTGTTCTGGCGTGATCACTTTAACCTCCTTAACCATCATAAAATGAATGTACGTTCATTTTATCATTTTTAATTTTCTTATGTCAATAAAATTTTTTTGGAAAAGTAAAAAGGTCTAATACATAATCTATTTATAGGAAAAACACCAAGTGCATGAAGTTGTTTAGATGTTGGTTAAGCGTTGGTTAACTTTTTCTATGAAACTATCTATTTAATGGCTTTATAAAAAAATTTATAATTTTATTAAATTTGAATATTATATACTAAGTTCTGAAATTTTTAAACAAAATAACAATGAGCTGATTTAATTAATGCATTATTTAGGGTACTTTTAAACTGAGTAACCAAACAAAAACGAACGTTTTTCGTATCTTTTAATATTATTATACCTTCTGCCATTGCACCATTTCCATGGCTTAATGCATTATCGATTGTTATTTTTTCAATATTATATGAATTTAAAAAATCACTTAAATTATTCAAATTATAATACGTCTTATCCCCAACTGTATGATATGTAAAATCTTTTGTTACTAGTGTTTTTAAAACTGCTTCATCTTTTTTTAGGAATGCTAAAACAAGGTCAATTGTACGTTCCTTTTTTGGTGCATTTTTACAGCTTGTATTAACAAAAATCTCCATTAAATAAATCCCCTAACTTAAATATTAAATACTATAAATTAATAATTTTTTCAGTCGATTATATGTATATTTTTCTAATTTCTTCATCTGTTTTATTCATCAAATATCTTGGTGCTATATCAGCAATTGTTTTGGCACCAAACTGTCCTTCTTGGTGTAAAGCGTATGCAGCCCTAGCATATCCCAAACTGTCTTGTCATTATGGACTTTATCACTGTTTTTGATAACCTCTAGACTAACTTTACTACAACCTCTAGACTAACTTTACTATAAATGATGCTAAAAGTTCATATTTTTACAAAGTAAAAAATAACTATTTATTACAATCAAAATATCGAAAATTACATTTATTGTAACTTACTATGGTGCAGACACCCTTAATATAAGGAACATCATTTTTTATATGATGAAAGCCTATTTACAATTATTAGTGTGAAAAATTTTATCTTCTTTGAAACTGGTATTTGTTGGAATTAAAAGCTCAATTAATCTTTTGGTTCTGTTGATACAACCTCCTACTTAACACTAGTGATTTTATCATATTTAGTTTAGATGTCCTTCTAGCTTTTAATAGTGACTTTCGCCCTTTTTCACTATGAGTGTAAAATAATTCGAATCTTCCACTTAATCTTTTTAGATTTGATTGGAAAATCTCAACAAATTCTTTCTTCAATCCAATCAATTTCGGAACAGAATAAGATTCAGAAAATAAAAGAATTGGATAATTTCGCAAACCAATATTTCGCACTATAATATATCTGGGTTTCTCAATTTGACTTAACATATCTTTCATAGAATTTGTAAATACCTCTTTATCATGTCTTGAGGCATTACTCAAAGATAAATATGATACATTTGATGATCCATACTTTCTCGTTGTTACAATTGCATGAGAAGATTTAATTTCACCAGTATCTCTTAGTGTATTTAAAACAGCTTTTGCTAATATCTTTATTTTTCTCGATGGACCTAAGTTTGATATGATACGAGGTATAGTTTGAATTGTGTATGATACAAAAAGGATGATGGCCAGCAAATAAATATAGTCTATTAATTTGTTTAATGATAAACCAATTTTTCCCATTTGTATTGTAAATTGAACCATTAGAATGGTAAAGATAAACTCTATGGTTGTATCATAAATAAGTATTCCATATGGTATTGCTGCATCTTCAATTTCACTTTCTTGAACGATTTCCATATAGTCTTCGTATTTTGATAATTCATCCCATTTTGATTTTACATGCTGTCTATTACTTGCATATTCCAGTGCAATTTCATTGAACTTGTCAAATGTATCTTTATTGTATGGACCATGTATATAATCTAGTCTCTCTATCCCCGAAGCAACATAATCATCTATATATGCTGGTCCTATAAAAGTTTCAAATCTTCTTTTAAGTAAATCAAAATCCGTAGAAGTAATATTGTGTGATTCATCAATATAGTTCGCAATATTAAAAACGTCTTTAACATCACCAACTTTTGATGTAGGTTCAATAGTTGCTAAATGCCAAATAGAGGCAACTTTATTCGGATTGCTCGGGTTAATTCTTATTGCTCTTCCACGCATCTGATTTGATAGCATGAAACTACCTACAAAACTTGCTAAAATAAGAGTATTAATATAAGGAGAATCCCAACCTTCGCCTAGCAAAGACTTTGTACCTATTAATATATCAATGTGTTCTTCATTAAATAATGTCGTTAAAATAAATACCTTTTTCTTGTTATTTCCTTTGAAAGAAACAATTGAATATTCAACACCTGGTAATTCTTTTGTATCTATTTGGATCTCATATTTATCTGCTTTGCTTTTTAAAATATCAATTAGAGTATTTGGAATGATAACTAGTGTGCCAGATAACAAACAAATTCTAACATTATTAGGTAAACTAGTTCTTACTTTTTCAAATATCGGAACGGTTCCGATTGATGTGAATTTTTTTGATGTACCTATATCTTGGACATAATCTTTTTTTATGTAATCTGTTAAAATAACCATTTGAAGGCTATCTTTTAATTGATTGTACTCAAATTTACTTATAGCCGCAATTGATTCTAATTTACCTATAGAGGATATGACTCTCTTTTTAATTCTTGATGTCTTGTCTAAAGATACTCTACCTCTTTCAAGCAATCCGTTTTCATTTAATTTACTTCTAAAATATTTGGAAATCTCATTAGTGAATATATCTTCATTTTTAATAATAAAACCAAATAAATCCTCGATATAATTAGGCTTTATTTTTTTTATATATCTGCTACCCTTAACTAATCTAAATAATTTGTAAGGAATTTTATACCCTGCATGTTTACTTAAGTATATGAGCGTAATATAAATCTCAATATTTTGATAAAATTGATATTTTTCATCTTCATGATTATCTAAAAATTCTGCTAAGAGAGTTTTGTATTCCTTGCTTCGAATCAGTTCATTAAGCGTTATTGAAACATTCTGTTTATACTCATTCAATAGTGCCATTTCGTCTTTGGTTGGATAATTAAAATAAACATAATCTTGATGTGGGCACAATGCTTTTTTTTGTATAAGTTCTGGTACAAAGATTTCTTCATCTATTTCACCACATAGTTCTTCATACTTAGCCCATTCTTGTTGAGAGGAGTCATATGGAGGTGTTGCTGTTAAAGCAATAATTTTAATATCGTCACCTAATTTTTTAATTACTGATGTAAGAGCAATATACCATTCATTTCTTAAATGATGTGCCTCATCTAAACATATTGTTTTAATTCCATTTTTCTTTAAAGAACTAATTAAATTATATTTAGTATAGTCTTCTTTAACTTCTTCATTAGTTTCATCATCTAACTCAGTATTAACTAATTTCTTATATGCACTATGTAAAGCTTGGTAAGTAACGCTTGTTATCAAACTCGGATTTTTCAAATCATATGAGATGTAATCTTCTATGTTTTCTGAATTCTCTAAAAATCCCGTTTCTAATCTATGTCCCCATTGTCCTCTTATCGTTATGGTAGGTGTAAATACTAACGCTGGCTCATTTAACCTTTTTACTAGTTCTAACCCTAACGTAGTTTTCCCACTACCTGGTGCTGCAACGATATGGATTTTCCCGTCACTTAAAAAATCATCAGCATGTTCTAACACACGTTGCTGATAATGTCTAAACTCACCTTTGAACTTTACATTTGTATAATCCTTCATTAAAATCCCCTTTTACACTATTACTACTAATTCTATAACAGTTTGATCCTCTATGAAAAAATGGTTAATTTCTTTCTTGTATTATAACATTTGGTCGTTCATTTATCTATATAACGGGAAGATTTTAAATAATTAACTGTGTAGAAATACTTTGTTATCGTCAAAAGAATCTATTTTTTAATAGTTTTTTATATCAAGATAGGGGTACTCTTTAACTATTACTTTACTCGTAATTTACAATACAATATATCAAGAATGGCTTAATTAAGATAAATAAAGCTATTTAGATGAATAATCTGAATCCCCTCAACTCTACGGATTTTGTAAAAATCACTAAATTCCAAATCCCCTCAAATCCCAGAAAGACAAATTGGGATAAACTGATCAAAAATATCTAACTTTTTAGTTTATTTAACTATAATTCGATAATATCATGCATATAAATAAAAAAAGTTCATTTCAATAAACCGCTAAACAAAGGCGTTAAACCAATATTTATGAAGTGAAATAAACTTTTAATGTCATGATGGCGGAGGAAAGGAGATTTGAACTCCTGCACCTTTTACAGTCTACGAGCTTTCCAAGCCCGCCTCTTCAGCCACTTGAGTATTCCTCCACATGGTGCATCCGACATGAATTGAACATGTGACCTTAACCTTCGGAGGGTTATGCTCTATCCAACTGAGCTACGGATGCGACCTATATTATTTTAACATTTATGATAACTTAATGTCTATAATAAATATCTAAATAGTTTTTCTAAGTAGTTTTTGTAGCATCTTTGCTTCTTCAATGTTTAGTTCATAGTGTTTTGCAATATCAATAGGTACGTGTTGTAGTTCTTCTTTTAGCCTATTGCCTTCAAATGTTAAATCAATATATACCATTCTCTCATCATTTATGCCACGAACTCTTTTGACATATCCTTTTTTTTCAAGCTTTTTTAATAAAGGCGTTAATGTCCCAGAATCTAAATTTAATCTTAGACCTAAATCAGTGATTGATTGATGATCTTTTTCAAATAATACTATCAAAGTAATATATTGTGTGTATGTTAAATCAAACGGCTCTAAATAATCTTGATATATTCTTGTAATTTTTCTGAAATTTGAATATAACAAAAAACAGAGTTGATCATCTAGATTCCAATCCATTATAAAACCTCTTTAATATACGCTTCTAGTTTTTCTGGTTTAAATCCAGGACTAAATCTTTTTACAACTTTACCTTCTCTATTAACTAAAAACTTCGTAAAATTCCATTTAATGTTATTCCCAAAAATAATCTTTCTAAAAAAACCTTCAGGTTTGCCATTATCTTTGATTTCATATGGTGCATGTTGTTTTAAATAGTTATAAAGAGGTTCTTCTTTATTACCATTGACATCAATTTTAGAAAAAGTTTCAAATTGTGTGCCATATGTTAGTTCACAAAATTCTTTAATTTCTTCATTAGTCCCTGGTGCTTGATTCATAAATTGATTTGAAGGGAAATCTAGAATCTCAAAGCCTTGATCTTTATACTCTTCATATAGTTTTTCTAAGCCCTCATATTGAGGTGCAAACCCACATTTTGGTGCAGTATTGACAATAAGTAAAACCTTCCCCTTATATTTCTCTAAATGAACATCTTCATTCTTCATATTTTTAACTTTAAAATCATATAATATCATTTTATAATCCTCCATTTGTATTTTATACAATTTAATTGTATCAAATATTTATTGAAAAAACAATAAAAGTGAAAAAAAACACAATATGCATTGTGTTTTTTTAACCATTATAAATCATATCAATTTGACCTTCATCATCTTTTGCGATAAAGCCGTGCTTTTTATAGATATGAATTGCATTTAAATTGAGCTCATCTACATGCAGGAATGCTTTTTTAGCGTGGTGAAGTTTTCCATAACTTAAGGCTTGTTTTAAGAGCTTTTGACCAATTTTCTTACCTTGATATTTTTTATCAACCACAAGTTCTCTTACCCATAAGATGGGCCCACTATCTTTCTCATAACCATATAGGCCAATACAAATCACACCTACAATCTTGTGCTCTTCTCTATAAGCAAGTATATTTTGATGTTTCACACCAATATCTTTAATATCATCAATAGTTCCTAGTAGCCAGCCCTTAAACCACTCTGTTGTTTGCCCAAAAAAGCCTCTAGAAGAGTTTCTAGCATTTTGTGTAATCATGGATGCTCTTTGAGCCTCTGACACATCTAAGACATCAAAATCAACATGTTCATCTACATCATCAAAACTATATTTAAAATAATCCTTAAAAACACTTCTAACCTCTAATCCAGCTTTCTCTAAAATACTTACAAAACTTTCGTCTACAAAAGGAACCAAGATCGTTTTAGATTCTTGTTTTAAATAACGAACAAGATGAGTGATATCATCTAAAGCATATCTTAAAATTAACATATCTTGTTGTTCATCTAGATACATGCTTATAAAAACTTCATCATTACTTACAACAACCTCTCCAAGTTCACTTTCAAGTACA
>JBAZCK010000020.1:0-27468 GCA_041654955.1 Acholeplasmataceae bacterium
ACTGTAAAGTTTGATAAATCAATTGCAGCGTCAGTTGTATTATATAACTCAATCATTTTAGATTCATCAGAACCTTCATAATATTTAGAAATGATTAAACCTGTTTCAGGAATAATGAGTTCTTCTGCTATATAAACTGTAACAACAGTATTATCATTAACGATATCGCCTGCTTGGCGATTATTACCATATTCTACGAAAAATCCTTCTTCAACATCATTTGTTTCTATCGTTTGAATTTCAACAATAACATCTGGAAGTTTTTGAAATGCAGCATAGATCTGTGATTGTGTCTTTCCTGTTAAATCAGGTAATATGTTCGCAAATACTGCGAAATTAACTGTAACTTGTGTTCCTGGTTCAACCACTTGACCAGCTTCAAACCCTGAACCATATGAAACATAATATCCTTCTTGGATATCAACATTTGGGACATCTTCAAAAGTTCCTACAATGCCTAACCCTGAGAATATATTAACAACTTCTTGTTTTGATTTTCCGTTTAAATCTGGTAATTTTAATGCTTCATCTTCACTACATGCAGCAATCGTTATTAAGGACAGAATTGCTACAAAAATTAATACTAATTTTTTTATCATATGTATACATCTCCTAAAATTTATGTGCATGAATATTATATCATAATTATAACTTTAATTATAGAGTTTTATAACCATGTAAGAGTTTACAAAACTTGTCTAATTATATATAAAATATGAAAAAAAAGTGATTCCGTATAAATACGAAACCACTTTTTATCAAATTGTGTTACTTAATAAAATTATGAAACTGTGTGTGAACCTAGTGTAGTTACTGAACCATCTACATAAGCGCCAACGATTGTCCATTCAGTTGGATCCCATAAAGCATTTGGTGCTGTAACGATAGGATTTCTAGTGATAACACGGTCTTTTGTTGCATTAGCAACTTCTCCCATTGTCCATCCATCACCTGGATCTTCTCCAAAGACACCAAATAAGTCAATAAGAGTACCATCTTTAAATAGACCAACAGCATCGTCACCATTGAAACTTAAACTAGTAGTTTCAAAATCACCAAATGGAGCTAATTTATCATCGCCAGTTGAATCATCATAGTAAACCACGAATACATCACCAGGTTGAATAGTTCCAGTTAATGCGATTGCGGATGCCCAAGTAGTGTTAGCATTAACGTTTAAAGCAAGTGTATATACGCCGTCTAAAACGATTGCTACATCAGTTGGATTATAAATTTCTATAGCTTTTCTATTGCCAGGAGCACCTTCAATATATTCAGAGATAAATAGTTCAGAAGGAGCTGCAGTATCCATTGTATGAGAACCAATAAATGTGAAATCATCTTTAGGATTAACAATCCATTCACTTGGTGTAAACACTAAGTTAGGTTTAGAAACAGCACCAGATCTTACTAGAGTATGGTCGGAAGTCGTTCCTGTACCAACAGTCCATGATGAACCTGGATCTTCACCAATCTTACCAAAAATATCAATAGGTCTTTCTGTTTCGCCTTCAATCTTGATTAATGCAATTGCATCATCACCATTGAAGAATGTAACATTTGAAGAAACATCGCCTTCATCAATGATTGCTTGAACTGATCCTGAGTTATAAATAACATATACTTCACCAGAAGCTAACATTGTACCTTCAGCAAAAGTTAATGTATTTCCAGGCGTTGTTGTTCCGTTAGTATATAGAACAACTTTATAATCAGCTAAATCAACAGCAACATCAAGTGGGTTAAAGATTTCTAATGCTTTATTATTACTTCCGCCTTCAATATATTCTGAGAAGAATAAATCAGGAACAGCGGTACCAACAAATACATCAAAGATAACGATAACTTCTTCAGTACCTAAAGTAACTGTAGCAGTTAATGTAACAAGTACTTGTCCTTCAGTTGGAAGAACAACAGCACCAGTTGTTACGTTAATATAAGCGTCATCTGATGAGGTCCAAGCAATGCTTGAACCTTGATCACCAGTTGTAGGTAAAGTAATTGTTGTAGCTTCTGCAAATGCAGCATCTACATCTAAATCAGCAGCATCAATAGCAGCTTTATCAGCATCAGTTAATGTACCTGCAGTTAATACAGTTGAACTTGTATAATACATTTGAGGTCCATTATACCAAGCCATAACTGCTTCAACAGTTAATACATCACCAACAACTACTGCTTCTAAAGCAGTTTCTGCTTCAGTAGTTAAAGCGCCTCTTGAATCCCAACGTAATACGACAGATTCTTCAGCAGCTGGTCTTTGTAATGTTAAACTAATATTACCAAAACCATCTACAGATACGCTTGATACATATAGATTAGATATTTCTACTAACATACCTTGGTATGGAAGCATAGCATCATCTAATGCAATTGCATCAACATTTGTAGCATCTGGTAATGTACCAGTTGTAAGTGCTTCAACAGCAGTTGGAGCAACTTGAATTAATCCATTATATGAATCACGTTCACCAGTAACGATAACTTCTTTACCAAGATTAGCTTCTAAAGTAGCTTGCATAGCGCTATCAGATGTATAGATTGCAATACCACCAGTAGCATCTTGAATAAAGTATGTATTATAATATTCAGCAGCAATAACAACACCTTGAACCATCACTGCATCTTCATCTTCTAGTGCCCATGCACTTTCAATTGATATAATTTCACCAACTAAAATTTCAAATACTTTAGTATCTGTTTCAGTGCCTTTAGTAATTGTTGCAGTTAAAGTAACTGTAACTTGTTTATTATCAGCAGGTACTGTAACAACACCAGCATCAGTAATAACTGCTGCAGTGTCTGATACCCAAGTAATTGCAGTTCCTAGATAAGCATCTGATAATACTAAAGTTTCATCTTCAACGATTGGTTGATCCACATCAACTTCTAAAGTAGCTTTTGCAGCTGCAACAGCAGCAACATCAGTTAATGTACCTTCAGTAATAACAGTAGTATCAGTAAAGTATAAGTAAGGAGCTTTATTCCAAGCAAGTGGATTAATGATATCTAATACGTCAGCAACTGCGATTGCATCTAATGTAGCTTGAGCAGTAGTAGATAATGTTACTCTTGAATCAAACTTCATAGTGATTTCTCTACCAGTAGTTGCTTCAAGTAAATCAACATATACATTACCATAGCTGTCAGAATTTACATTAATAACGATTAAACCAGTAAACTCAACTAACTTACCTTGGAATGGTTCTAATGAATCAGCATCTAATAGATGTTCGTCAACGTTAACTTCTGCAATTGGAGCTGCAGGATCGCCAACTAATTCATAAGATACGATACCTGATAACTGGATTAGACCATTATAAACAGCTCTTTCACCAATAATTGTAACTTCTTTATCAATATTAGTTTGTAAGAATGTTTCTAGATCGCCCCAGCTAGTATAAATTGCAATACCGCCAGTTTCATCTTGAATAAAGTATGTATTGTAATATTCTGCAGATGTTACAACACCAGTAACTTCAACTAAGTGACCTGTACCAAGTGCTATAGCTTCAGCAATTGTAGAATTTGGAAGTTCACCAACAGTAATTGTTACTGTAAATGTTCCAACTTCAGCACCTTTAGTAATTGTTGCAGTTAAAGTCACATCTTCTTGACCAGTTAATGGTAGAGTTAATGCGCCGGTTAATGCGTCAACTAATAATGAGTCAGAAGACCAAGCAATAGTTGCACCAAGTTCTGATTCAACTGGTAAATCTAATGTTTCAGCTTCAATATATTCATATTCGAACATAGGAGCTAATTCAGCTTTAGCCATTTCAACGATTTCTGCGTCAGTTGCTGTATAAGTAATATCTTCAGCTTCGCCTAAGAATACGATAGTCATAATTGTTCTATCAGTTCTATAAGCATATAAGAATGCGTTAAATGTAACTTCTTTATCATCAAATGCATTGAATGCTGCTTTGTTTGATTTGTAATAAATCATTAAAGCATTCGTTGTGTGAGGTGAGTTAGCATCTGAATTGATGTCATTACCAGCATAATCTGAATTTACAAAGAATGTATCATAATTGCCATCGCCTTGGATTCTTACTTTAGCAGTAATTTCTAAATAAGTATATTCAAATAAATCACTTGAACTATAAGTTGGAGCTGTATCTGGTACAAATGCATCAACATCAGCAACAACTGTTGGAGTTAATGTAGTTACTGCACCATCAGATTCAGTTGCAACAGTAGGCATTGTAGCGTCTGTTGTTGCATTTAACTGTGGTGAACCAAAATACACATCATATAATCCATAAATATCATAAACTTTACCAACTTCAACTGTTTGTGTACTACCATAAACAGCTAATGTGCCAGTGCTATCGCCAAAGAAATATGTATCTGAAGTCCAACCAAATACTGTAACATCTTCAACTTTAACAAAATCGCCAGCAGATGCATTTGCAAATACATCAGCAACGCTTGCATATAATGTTGGTTCAACGTTTGCTAATACTAAAATTTCAAATTCTTTAGTTACAGATTCACCACTTAAAGATAAAGTAGCAGTTAATGTCACTGTAACATCGTCAGAACCCATAGCAGGTCTAGTTACTGTACCGTCATTAGCGATAACAGCTGCATCGCTTGATGACCAAGTTACTGTAACGCCTTGAGAACCAACTGTAGCTGGTAAGTCAAGATCAGTTGCGACACCACCTGAGATACCATCTAATAATAAAGCAACTTTAGCTTCATCTAAGATTTGTGAAACAGGTTTTTCAGTAAATGCTAAAACTTTTACTAAAAATTGAGCTTCTTCACCATTAATTGTTGCAGTTAATGTAACAACTTGGTCAGCAATACCGAAATTAGGTCTTGTAACTGAACCATCAATAGCAACATAGTTTGCATTTGATGTTGTCCAAGTAATATTTAAACCTAATGAAGTTGCTGGTAAGACGATATCAGATGTTGTTTCATAAACTGAACCAACTAATTCTACTGTATCACCAGTAATTTCAATTGCAGCAAGCGCTTCTTCTGGGGTTGTAACTGCTTCAGCAGCTTTAACCGTAACTTTTATTTGTACGCTTTCTTCAGCGTCACCTAAAGTTAACGTTGCTGTCAATGTAACTTCTGTATCTTCCTCAGGTCTTGTAACAACACCAGCATTAGTGATTACATTTGGGTTACCTGATGTCCAAGTTACTGTAACTTCGCCAATTGTTTGAGGTAAAGTTAAATTTTTAGTAACTGAGTCCTGTTTATCGCCACTACCATAGGTAATAGCAACTGTGTTTAATGCTTCATCTACTAAATCTTGATCTGAATCGCCACAAGCGACTAAAACCAATGATGTTAATAAAATGAACATAAACGTTAACAGAACTTTAGAAAAATTAAATCTTTGAGATTTCATTTTATTCCTCCGTTTGTTTTTTTATTTTTAATGTCTTTTTTGACTTTTAAAAATATATGTTTTGAGGTTGCTAGCAAAAATCAGCTAGCAACCTTTATAACCTTATTTACTTATGCACCTTTTTTAGCTTCATCGTAAGCATCATCTAATGCTGCTTGGATGTTTCCATCACCAAGCATGATACGTTCGATTGCTAAACCAACTTGAGTACGTGCTCTTGATGAACCAATAAATGCTGGGTCAAAGAACATATGTCCTGATTGTTGATAAGCTGCGTTTGCTGCATTAGCAATCGCTGCTGCTTTTTTATCTGTTGTTGATGGGTTATTTAAGAATGCTTGATATTCATCAGAAATATAAGCACTTGTTCTTACAGGAAGATAACCTGTTTCAATCGCCCAATCAGTTGTTACTTCTTTAGAGATTAAGTATTTCAAGAATAACCATGAAGCTAATTTTTCTTGAGCTGAACCTGTATCCATTAATGAGATATTAGTACCTTGTTGAATAACTGCTTTTTCTTCTGGCATATCTTCGTTATAAGGTACTGGTGCAACACCAATATCAAAACCACTACTTGGAACGTTATAAGTTACACCCGCAGATGAACCAATTGTTACAAATGTTTGTTGATTAACAAATGGTGTAGATGCATAATCTTGATCCCAGAATTCAGGAAGTGTAAAGACATCGTTATTGTCTTTCAAAAATTGCATAGCAGCAAATGTATTATCATCAGAATTCCATAAGAATTCACCTTCAAATGTAGAGAAGTTTAATGATGTATAAGCACCACCAAATTGTCTAGCGAATGTAATGAATGCATTTCCTGTTGAATCATAAGCAGCTGGAACAACTAATGCTTGAGCAGCAGCGATTTCAGAACTTAATTCAACAGCAGTTTTACCTGGATTAGCATCTAATACTTTTTGTCTAGCAATTGCTCTACCTTCAGCTTCTAATTCGTCTGCTATATCGATAATATCTTGCCAAGTTTCAGGAACATCTAATCCTAATTTATCAAATACAGTCTTGTTGTAAATCATAACTTCTGTTGATTTGTTAAATGGAAGTGAGTAGAATGTACCATTTGCATCATATTGTGTATTTTCTTCTAAATATGAAGCAATGATATCATCTAGTGCATCATCACCATTTAATCCCCAAGCTGAAGAATAAATGTAAGGATTTAAGTTAAGTACTGCATCACCGTTTAAATATTCAGCAACATGATCAGGATAACCTTGAACCATATTAGGGAAATCATCTGCAGTGATTGCATTGATCATATTACTCTTTAATGTATCATAGTTACCAGTTCCTTCAGGAACTACAACTGTTACATTAGGATATAAATCCATAAACTCATCCGCATAACCACGAATTAAGTTTGCTTTATCTTCACCCATTGCATGCCATAATTCAATTGACACTGTTTCAGTAAATGTAGCTGGAATACCACTATCAACAACTGTTAATTGGATAGAAGCACTTGCTCTAACACCATTAAAAGTAACTCTGATGTTAATTGTATAAGTACCAGCAGCATCTAATAGATAAGCACCACTTTGCTCGATAGTATCTGTAATGTCATTGCCATCAGGATCTTCTGCAGTAATACCTGCAAGTGGATTATAATCACCTGAACCGATGTAATAAGTTTGTTGTGGAACAACACCTAATAACACTGGAGGTTCAACTGAAGTTTCACCTTCAACTGTTAGATTGATTGTTGCATTTGCTTTCGCACCTGCACTATCTTCTACTGATAATGTAATAACATAAGTACCTACGATATCATTATCGCCATCTTCATAACCACTAACTGTGACTGCATCAATTAAGTCACCATCTTCTTCATCTTCAGCTGTTACCCCATCAAGTGGATCAAAGTCATCGCCTTGCTGAATCACTTGAGTAGGATTCTCAACTGTAATTACTGGTGCTTGATTTCTCTTTGTCGCACACGCTGACAAAGTAAGCACACCAAGTAAGATTAAAATTGAAAATAAAACTTTTTTCATTCTATTCCTCCTAGAAATATATATCTTATATCTTTATAGATATGATTAACCTTTTGTTCCGCTTCGTCCAACACCTGAAATAATGAATTTCTTTAAAGTGAAGAACAATATAACAAGTGGTACTGTAACTAGTGCTGTTGCAGCTAACTGTACGTTATAAACTGGTCTAGCATCACTTGCTCCTGAATCTGTTGTAAAGCTTGTTCCACGAAGTGCTACAGAAATCAACCAATTGTCTTGAGTTCTTGTAACAAGTTGTGGCCAAATATATGCATCCCATGCACCAATAGCACTTAAAATAATGATTGTAATAATGGTTGGTTTAGCGATTGGAATCATAACTCTTGTTAAATATTTGAAATCGCCACATCCATCTACTCTTGCTGCTTGATAAAGTGTATCTGGTATTTGCTTAAATGATTGTCTTAAGAAGAAAATATAGAATACACTAACCATGAATGGGAAAATTAAAGCTGCCATTGTATCAATCCATCCGAAGTTAGATACAGTTACATAGTTTGTAATTGTATATAATTCACCTGGAATCATCATGGTCAATAGTAATACTGAGAATATAAAGTCGCGACCTTTGAAATCTAGTCTAGCAAATGCAAATGCTGCTAGTATAGTTGTTGTAACTGTACCTAACATGGTAATGACACCAACACTAACTGTATTCCAAATGTATGTACCAAAATTAAATCTTGTAATTGCTAATTTAAAGTTGACCCATTGCATCTCTCCAAGCCCAACTACAAATCTTGGGTTTAATGCTTCTGTTAATTCAGTGTTTGTTTTTAATGCTGTTAAAATCATCCAATAGAATGGTATGAAAATAAATAGCGCCATTAAAGTTAAGAATGTATATGTAATTGATAATCTAACGATCTTCATTACAAAATCTTTTTGACTAACTTTTTCTAAATCTTGTTGTGATTCAGATTGAGCCGCTCTTCTTTCTTTTCTTTCTTTAGCTCTTCTAAATGTTTCACCTGAGAAAAACAATTTTGTTTTATCCCAAGCATTAATCATTGTTTGTTTAAATTTATACCCTTTAACGATTTGTTTCATCTCAAATCCGATGATATATCTTAAAACAGCTGAGAAAGGATTGAATGTAAAGAAACTCATTACCATATATAAATGTTGAGTACGATATGACCATTCATCTAATTCGATTGCTTCTTTACTAAAATATCTTTTCATATTTCTTGCTGCTGTTGGAACAAATACTAATAAATATCCTAACAATAAACCAATTAATAAATTGACTGTGGTTTGAACAATATCAAACCCGAACAATGTATAAGCTGTATTAGGATCTACAACATCTGTGATCGCTGCTGGCTCTATGAGTAATGCAAACAGATAACCAACCACTATAGCTGCAACCACCGCATATACAATATCGATTAGGTTAGCTATGAGTTGTAGTTTTTTAATTTCTTTTGTTATTCTTTTCATAATATCCTCCCTTATCAATAATGTACACGTCTTTTACCTACTTGTAATTGAACGACAGTGAAGACCATGATAATTGCGAATAAGAGAATGGCTGCTGCTGCAGCTTCACTTAAAGCACCGTTTCTTCCTGTTTCTTGTAAGTACTCGTAGATAAAGAACACAATTGTCTTTAAGTTAATTCTTCCTGATGCACCAGTAGTAATAACACCTTCTGTGTTAATAATCGCTACAACAGACGAATAAGTCTTAAATGCCCCGATAATAGATGTTACCAAAATATAAAATATCATTGGTGAAATCATTGGTACAGTAATTCTTCTAAATGATTTAGAACGAGATGCACCATCGATTTGAGCCGCTTGATAATATTGTTTATCAATGCCTTGTATACTTGATAAAAATACAATAATTTTAAATGCAAGACCAGCCCATACACCATGAATTAAAATAACTGACATGGCTGACCAATAGGTCGCCCCAACACCAATCCATGGAACAGGTGTTCCACCAAACCAAGTAACAACTTGATTAGCTAGACCTAAATTGAATAAGTCATTGGAATTTCCTTTAAACATAAATGCGAATACCAAACCTACAGCAATTGAGTTTGTAACGTATGGTAAGAAGAATATGTTTTGGAAAAATCCTTTAAGTGGTTTAATTGAATTCATTGCAACCGCAATGAATAATGCAACTAAAATTGCGATTGGAACACTCACAAATACGATGATTGCTGTATTTAGAACTGCTTGTCTAAATCCAGATTCACTAAGTACTGTAACATAGTTACCAATCAGTGTATAACCATCAAATTCTCCGGTTACAACGTTATAACCTTGATAAAATGATACTAAAAATGAATTAATAATTGGATAAAAAGTGAATATACCTAAGACTACTAAAGCAGGTAGTAAAAAGAAGATTGCTTTAAACCATCCAGGCATATGTGCGAAAAATCGCATATGATGTTTTTCTAAGAAGTCGTTGATCTTCACAGCTAAATGATGTGTTTTAGACCTAAAGACCCATTTTATCTCTCTAATAAACTCTTTCATGACACAACTTTTCCTGTTTCTTTATCGAAGATGTGAACTTTATGTGGTTTAATTGAGAGTTTAATTGATTTTTTACCTTCAACAGATTCAGAATCAACTAAAGCTCTTAATTGTTTTTCACCAATCATAAATCTAATCATTGTATCTCTACCTGTATGATCGATATCTGTTGTATCAACATCAAAACCATTTTCGTCAGCTTTGAAATCTTCTGGTCTTAGACCTAGGTCATATAATCCATCTTTAACTTTTGTTTCTCCAATTACTGTACCATTTGATAATGTAATTTTACCTTTTTTAACTTCGCCTTCAATCACGTTGATTGGTGGGTTACCTAAGAATTTCGCAACAAATAAGTTACCTGGTTTATTGTACATATCTTGTGGAGCATCCATTTGTTGCTCAACACCAAAGTTTAATACAACCATTTGATCACTAATACTCATTGCTTCTTCTTGGTCATGTGTTACGAAAATTGTTGTAATACCAGTTTCTCTTTGGATACGCTTAATTTCTTCTCTTGTTTGAAGTCTTAAACGTGCATCTAAGTTTGAAAGTGGTTCATCTAATAATAATACTCTTGGTTTCTTAACTAAAGCTCTTGCGATAGCAACTCTTTGTTGTTGTCCACCAGATAATTGTGCTGGTTTTTTGTCTAGTTGATCTTCAATACCAACTAATTTTGCCATTTCAACAACTAACTCATCAGCTTCTTGTTTCTTGATGTTTAAATTTTCAAGAGGAAACATGATGTTTTGTCTAATTGTCATATGAGGATATAATGCATAATTTTGGAAAACTAAGCCAATCCCTCTTTTTTCTGGTGCTAGTCTAGTTACATCATCTTCACCGAAATAAATTTTTCCACCTGTAGGTTGGTGTAACCCTGCAATCATAAATAATGTGGTAGACTTACCACATCCTGATGGCCCTAGTAAACCTACTAGTTTGCCTGATGGAATCGTAACTGTAAGTTCGTCAACTGCTCTAGTCTGTTTTCCCGACTTATCCGTAAACACCTTAGTTAAATTCTCTAATCTAATCTCCATGTCTAATCCATACTCCTTATTGTAATTTTTTTACTAATCTAAAAATAAAAGCACTTATGGCTTACCCAAAAGTACCTACGTTTTATAAATCAAAAAAACGAAGTTCATCGTTCTCATATTCATAGTTTGAAAAGCATTTTGTATTACGTACATAAATTGCTCACCTCAACACTTGTATTATATAATAATACCTTTAAAATTTCAATGAACATAAGGAAAGTAATTGTACAAATTTACTCATTCTTTTCAAGCCAAAAATATGAAAGCGCTTTTAGGGGTAATTAAATTATAGTATTTAATAAGGTGAATGTCAATTAAAGAATTTGCAAATCGCATACTAATGAAAAAAACAAGCACTTTTAAGCACTTGTTTTTCATTTTGTATGTCTAAAATTCACAATTTTTAGGTGTTCTTGGGAAAGGAATCACATCACGGATGTTTTCAACCCCTGATAGATACATGATCAATCTTTCAAATCCCATGCCATATCCAGCGTGAACACAACCACCGAATCTTCTTAAATCCAAGTACCATTCTAAGTCTTCTTTAGGTACATGCATTTCTTCCATTCTCTTTTCTAACATATCAATACGTTCTTCTCTTTGAGATCCGCCAATTAGTTCCCCTGAACCCGGCACTAATAAGTCCATTGCTGCGACCGTTTCTTGGTCATCATTCATACGCATATAAAATGCTTTGATATCTTTTGGCCAGTCGGTTACAAACACTGGTGATTTGAAATGTTTTTCGGTTAAATATTTTTCATGTTCAGTGTTAATATCTTTGCCAAATTCTGGTTTGTTTTCAAACTTAACATTTGCGTTTTGAAGTACTTTGATGGCTTCTTTATGCGTAATTTTCGCGAATGGTTTATCTAATACGTTTTGAAGTTTCTCTTTTAATCCTGGTTCAACAAACTTGTTGAAAAATTCCATTTCTTCTGGAAGTTTTTCAAAGACATATTTAATAATATATTTAACCATTTTTTCAGCAACTTCCATATCTTTATTCAAGTCTGCAAATGCCATTTCAGGTTCAATCATCCAAAACTCTGATGCATGTCTTTGAGTGTTTGAATTTTCAGCTCTAAATGTTGGTCCAAACGTATAAACATTCTTAAAAGCTAGCGCATAAGCTTCAGCTTCAAGTTGACCTGTTACAGTTAAATTCGTTCTCTTTCCAAAAAAATCTTTTTTATAATCAATCTCTTTATTTTCATCTTTAGGTACTTGGTTTAAATCAAATGTAGTAACATTAAACATTTGACCAGCACCTTCACCATCATTACCTGTAATAATGGGTGTATGTGTATAAATAAATCCTTCATTTTGGAAAAATTCATGAATCGCAAAAGCCGCAACACTTCTTAATCTAAAGACAGCATGAAAAAGATTAGTTCTCGCTCTTAAATGTGCAACTTCTCTTAAAAACTCTCTTGAATGTCTTTTTGGCTGAATTGGATAATCTTCAGGTGAATCACCTAATAAAATAATTGTATTTGCTTTAACTTCAAAAGGTTGTTTCATGTTTGGTGTTAAAACAAGTGTTCCAATGACTTGAATACTACTTCCAACTCTTATTTTTTGAACATCTTTAAAATTATCTAAGTTTTGATCTTCATAGACAACTTGAAGTGATTCAAAAAATGTTCCGTCATGAAAGTTAATAAATCCAAATTCTTTTTGAGCCCGATTATTTCTAACCCATCCGTATAACGTTATCTCTTTGTTGTCATATTGTTCCATATTTCTAAATATGTGTTTAACTGTTGTTTCCATTGACTTACCTCTTTTCTTCTTATAAAAATAAAAAACGCCCTTAAATAAATCTAAGGACGTATATATACGCGGTACCACCTTAGTTCTAGATCCAATCTAGCCCTCAAACCTTTAACGCAGGCAACGGATAGTTCTACTTTCTTTTTAAAGATTTCTTCTATCTCTCGGAGTGTTATTCACTAATCTGTTTGATTGGGATTTCACCTTCCCCAACTCTCTTAACAAACATTTTTTTAATGAACGTCTCTTCATCGATTTCTATATCATTATATATGTATTATTCACTTTTGTCAATCTCATATTATTTATATTTTATATAATTTAATGTTTTTTTATTTTACTGATTCACTTCTAATTCAACATCAATTTCAATCGTTTCATCATCTTCTATGTCTTCTTCAATTTCATCAAATTTAGCGTCTTTAATATGACTAAATTTTTTACTGATTTTTTTACCAGTTTTATCAACTAAATCTGCATGTTTAGAAACACTAACGATGGCTTTATTAAGCTTATCCCATCTCTCATCATAACGTTTAAATTCTTCACCAAGTTTTCTAAGTTCATCAAGAATAATTGATGTTTGTTCATCTCTTTCCATGTTTTTAACTATAGTTTGTATCATAGTTAAAGTTGATAATAAAGTAGTGGGGGATGCAATCCAAACTTGATTTTTTTGTGCATAATCCATTATATCTTCATGATACGATGTGAGTTCTGCGAAAATAGCCTCCGCTGGAATAAACATAATAGCTTGATCAGCTGTATCGATCGGGATAATATATTTATCTTTGATTGCGTTGATATGAATTTTAACATCTTTTTTAAATTCTTTTTCTGCATTAGATCTATCTTGTTTGCCTAATGATTTATCCATCATGCGTTTATAATTATCTAAGGGAAATTTAGAGTCAATCACTATGTTTCCTAATGGTTTAGGCGCGTGAATCATCGCATCAGCGATGTATCCGTTTGATAATGTAATTTGTTTTTCGTATAGTTTTTTATTATCTCCCATAACAGCTGTTAGGAGTTGATAAAGTTGAACTTCTCCAAAAATACCTCTTGTTTTTTTATCTGTGAGTAACCCATTTAAACTGACTACTTCTTCAGATAATGTTTCAATTTTCTTTTGAGCTTCATCAATTTTTGTTAATCTTTCAATGACGTTTGTAAAAGTCTCTGTTGTTTGTTCGAAGCCTTTACCTAAACGCTCTTCGACTTTATCATTAATTGCCTTTAGTTGTGTATCAATTTTCGCCATCATATAATCTTTAAATTCGTTTAAATCTTTTTGGCTTTTTTGATTACTGTCACCGAAAAGTGTCGCAACCCCAGTTTTAAAATCACCAAACTCTTTAGCTAATTTTTCGTTAAAATATCCTTGAATATCTTTTTCAACTGATATTGTAGGTGCAATTTCATCTTTTTTATTTAATTTTAAAAATACTAAAATCATTGCGATTACTAAAACTGATAAAAGTCCTATAACTGCATATTCAAATGGTCCCATCTTATCCCTCCACATCTTCTAGATAATATATATGCACTATATCATCTATAACTTCAAAATAAAACGCAATATACGTTTCATCACTTAAAACGATGTCATTAACTGATGTAATAAATCGATCGTCATTAAGTGCTTTAGAATAATTTTTTTGATCTTCTTTAGGCACCATGACATCTTGATACGCTCTAGACACTAAATCTGTACAATAAAATTTATAATCCATATCTAAGAAAAATAAAAAATTATATAAACTTTTATCTACTTTATCATCTGCATAAGCTACCGCGCCATTTATTTGTTCTGTTGTCATATCTTTTACTCTTACACCAATGATTTCTTTTCTATAATAAGTACCAAAATTTTCATAAAATGGATTTGATGGTGTACGGTGATTAGGATTTAAAAAATAATTACCACTTGTTTTATTAACTGTAACACTAAAATCGTGTGGTTCATCACCTGGATGTCTAATAATATCTAATAATGATTCATCATCATCAGGAAAACCTACAGCTTCTATAAACTGATTAGAATCATTTTTAATTGCTGCATGTCCTCCGAAATAATATGAAATAAACTGGTGGATAAACAAACGATCAGGAAATGGTGATTCTTGGGACATAAATATATCGCCTGTTTGGCCCAAATACTTTCTAGAATCACTGTAAAACACAGATCTTGAATCAGCAAGTTCATATGATGTTTCACGTGGAACTTTATAGTATCTTCTGGTTTGGTAAACCCCTACTTGATATAAAAACTCTTCTTCGTATTCAAAAACTGCACGTTCTTTAAATTTGTTAATTTCAACATTAACGAGTATATCCTTTGTTATTGCCTTACCTAAAGTGAAAATACCAGCCCCTAATATCAGCAGTATAAGTATTTTTAATATGGTTTTAACTTTAAATATTCTTTTAGTTTTTTTCGTTTTTTTAGCTTTTAGCATAAACATTTTTATCATATGATCACACCTAGTTCAAGTTGTTATTATTATAACACAATCGCAAAGAAAAAAAGAGCCCTATATCATATAAAGCTCTTTTGACTTATCATTTATAATTTTGGTTTAATAACAAGTGCTCTTTCTTCGCCTTCACCTTCTGATTCAGTAATGACGTCTCTCCACTCACTTAATTTCGTATGAATGATGCGACGATCAAATGAATTCATTGGATCAAGTTTAACAGCAATTTTTGTTTGTGCAACTTCTTTAGCTGTCTTAGTTGCTAGGATTTCTAATTGACGTTTTCTATTGTCATGATAGTGTCCTATATCAAGTGCTACAATTAAATGTCCTTCAGTAAAAGTATTTAAGTAATTTCTTAACATATATTGAATAGATAATAATGTTCTTCCTTCTCTACCAATTAAAAGTGCATTTTCATCACTATCAATACTATAATGTATTTCGTTACCATCATCTAAAGTTCTAACTTCCATTCTACTTCCAATTTCCATTGTTTGTAAAATGTTTTCTAAATACATTTTTCCTTCTAAAGCTAAGTTAATGTTAGGTGTTGCTTCATAAGTTGCAGAAGAACCAATACTAAATAATCCTTTTTTCTCTTTAATAACTGTTAACTTAATTTTATCTAATTGTATTTTTAACGCTTCAACAGCTTGTTTTTCGGCGTCTTGTAATGTTTTAGCTTCAATTTCTACTCTTTTTAACATATCCTCACCCCAACAATTGTTTTTCTTGTAGCTTAGCATGCTTCTTTTCATTTAATTTTCTATTAAATAAAGTTTGGCCTAATGAATAAATATTACCGAAAATCCAATATAGTGCTAAGGCATTACTTTGATATGAAATAAACATCATCATAATAACCATGAAATAACTTACAAACTTCATTGTTTTTTCAGTTTGTTGTGCTTGTGGATTTGCATTGTGTTTATAAGTGTTTTTTGCATAACTTGGTTTTTTCATTGATATTTTTTGCAATGTAAACATCGTTGCACCAACGATTGCAGCTAATAATAAAGCTGTGATGCCATCGTTTGTGTTTGCTAAATTAATACCTAAGAAGTTTGTGTTTGATACTTTATCCGCATACATACCACCTTCAAGTGATATACGTCTTACAACACCATACATTGCGATGAATATTGGCATTTGTAAGAAAGGCATTAAGCATCCTAATACATTGATGTTATGTTTCTTATAAACTTGCATCATTTCCATTTGCATCATTTGTTGTGATTGTGGATCTTTTCTTGCTGCATATTTAGCTTGAACACGTTGCATATCTGGTTGTGCAAGATTCATCTTCATGGTCATATCATTGCTCTTAGCATAAATTGGCCAAGCTAGAGTTCTTACAACTAAAGTTGTAAATAAAATCCCTAATGCGAATGAATTACCTAAAAATCCCGCAAATAGTTGCATAATAAACGCAACTGGAATCACTAAGATGTAGTCAAAGAATCCTGCATCTTCAGTTGTGATTGGTTTTTCTCCACCTGCTACATAAGCTTCAAATGTTTCTGTATGGTTTTCATACGTGAAAGACACTGGAAAACTTACTTGATTTTTAAAGCCATCTGTTCCTAGAGGATCATAGTCAAAGTCATTAAATGCTGCAGCATAAGCTTCTTCACTTAAAACTTCATGTAATTTAATGATGTCTCCATCTTTTTGTACAGCATAAGCTTCTATATCTTTAGGTTCAAATGTTTGCCCCATTTGATATAACACACCATCAGTTGTTAGAAATCTAAAAGCGATCATCGCGATTTCGTTATCTTCTACAACTGTTTCAGGTTTAATATAGATCTTAAATGAAACTTCTTTTTCTTGTACACTAAATGTGAAAGTTTGTACACCGCCTTCAATACCTATTTCATCAGGTGAGACGTTAGATGGTAATAAACCTTCATAAGCGATAGCTTCTTCAGATGGAATACCAGCTTCTGATAATGTCCAATATGAAAGACCGTTATCGCCTTTAAATATGATTGAATTTCTTTCTTCATAGTCAAATACTAGTTTTTCTCCAGCTTGACCATAAGGGTTGTTCACAATAACTTTTCCTACCTCATCATTACCACCACATGATGCTAGTGTAAAGATAAGCATGAAAATCATTGCGACAAAAAATATTTTTTTATAATGTTTTTGCATTTTCGTTCTCCAATAGATTAGATTTTTTAAACAGCACAATCAATTTTTCTTTAATCTCTTGATAAGTTAAAGTCTTTGCTTGTGGTTTAATAATGATTAAGAACAATTTATCTTTACTAAATTGATCTTTAAACTCACTGACGATCATGCGAATTCTCCGTTTAACTAAATTTCTTTCTACAGCATTGCCATATTTTCTTCCAATTGACATTGCGAATCTGAAATTTTGCTGGTTAGAATCCGTAGATTGAAATACGCCGAAATAATTGTCACCTTTTGATTTTTTTTTCTTATAGACCGCATCGATTTCGCTATATTTCTTAATGCGATATTGTTTTTTCATCATCGGATATAAATTATTTAAAAAAAGGACTACTCAAAAATAACATATAGTTATTATTTTAATCGAGTAGTCCAAGTGTTTTTAAAATAATTTAATTTTATACAGTTAATTCTGCGCGGCCTTTCAATCTGCGACGTGCGAGTACGCGACGACCACCAGCAGTTGCCATTCTAGCTCTAAAACCATGAGTCTTTTGACGCTTTTGCTTACTTGGTTGATATGTTCTTTTCACAAATAAAACCACCTTTCTTGCGAAACCATGCTTTTTTATTATATAAAATGTATCAGTGTTTGTCAATAATAAAAATTCTTTTTTAAATGATCTATGATATTACTCTTATTATACATCAAAATTATTAAACAAATTGTGGATAATTAAAAATTCTCAATGTGGATAACTTAAGCACATTTTACAAACATTGTGGATAAATGGATAACTTTTATCAATCGCTTTATAAAAGCTACAAGTCGCTATTATTTTCCACAAACAGGTATATTGATAGATGTAGGTTAAAAATGTTTTCCACAAAAATTGTGGATAAGTTTTTCTTCTATTTCTATATATTCATGATATCATATCAGTACAGCGAGTAAGGGGTATTAGAAAATGAATGAATACGATCAATTATGGCAGCAAATACTCAACGATTTAGAGAATATTTTTTCTGAGGAACTCTATATTGATGTCTTCGATCCACTTAAAAAGACCCATAAGTTTTCAAACGGTCAAGTATATGTGTTAGTTCCAAATGAATTCATCAAAAATAGAATCAATCGCTTCTACATTAATAAAATAAACGAATTGGCCGAAAAATATTACAAAAAAACGATTCGATTTAAGTTTGTTACTGAATCTGAATTGATTCCTGAAGAGACACTTATTAGTCCAGAAAGAAATCTAGGTCTTAAGTATCGCCCTGGAAATTTAAATAGAAGTTACACATTTGATAATTTTGTTGTTGGAAAAAGCAACAATTTTGCCTTTAGGATGGCGATGAAAGTCGCTGATCAACCTGGTACAGTCGCAAACCCATTATATATTTTTGGAGATGTTGGATTAGGTAAAACACACTTAATGCAGTCTATTGGTAACTTCATATTAGATAACGATATCCATCAAAAAGTGATGTATGTTAAAGCTGATGGTTTTATCGAAGATTTCGCTAACTTATTAAGAAGAGAAAAAATGGATGATTTTAATCAAAAATATAGAGATATTGATGTGTTATTAGTAGATGATATCCAAATTATGGGTGGAGCAACTAAAACACAGATGGAATTTTTTAAATTATTTGATTTTTTATATCACCAAAACAAGCAAATTGTCATTACCAGTGATAAACCAGCATCAGAATTAAAAAATATTATGTCTCGTTTAACCACAAGATTTGAAGTCGGATTAACTGTAGATATTCAAGTTCCTGATTTAGAACATAGAATAGAAATTTTAAAGAGAAAATTGGCGACAGAATCATCAGATATTCACGACATTCCAAATGATGTTTTAGAGTTTATTGCATCCTCTTTTGTGACTAACATTAGAGAGCTTGAAGGTGCGTTAAAACGGGTGTTATTTTATTGCTTAACTAACAATTTAGAATTAACAGTAGAATCCGTTAATGAGGCTCTAGAACCACTTTTAAAAACAAAGAGAAAAAGTGATTCTCTCAATGAAAATAACTATGATAAAATTCAATCGATTGTTAGTGATTTTTATGGTATAACTATTGATGATTTAATCGGTAAAAAAAGACACTCAAAATATATACTTCCTAGACATATTTCAATGTATATTATTAAATCAAAATATAACATACCTTATAAAACCATTGGATCTTTATTTGGAGGTCGTGATCACTCAACAGTTTTAGCTGCATGTGAGAAAATTGAAAATGAAATGAAACAAGATCAAAGTTTACGAATCGCAATTGAAACAATTCATAAAAAAATAGATAATTTTACGCAAAAATAATTGTTTATAAATTGTTGGAAATGTGGTATAATTATAGCAGTGTTAAGCCTTAAAGCATAGTTTTCCACTTATCCACCGCTACCAATAACAATATTTAAAGATTAAATAATAAAAATAAAGGAGCTTCCGCTATGATTTTTAATATCGATAGAGATGTATTATTAAATCAATTACTTACAATTCAAAAAGGTCTACCATCTAAAACACCACTTCCAATTTTATATGCTATTAAGTTTGAAGTGAATGAAGATCATTTAATTTTAACTTCAAGCAATACAGATATTGCTATTCAAGTTTTGATTGATGATGCTTCAATTTCAATCAAAGAGACTGGTAATGTAGCAATACCAGGACGTTATTTAATTGAAATTATGAGAAAAATTACTTCTCAACGTGTTGAATTTGCGTTAATTGAAGATCATTTGATAGTGATTAAAGCTGATCGCTCTGAGTTTAAATTACGTTTAATGGATGTTGAAGATTATCCAGAAGTTGATTTTCTTGATTTAGATGATCCGATTATTTTAGATAGTCAATTATTTAAAAATATTATTAAAGAAACTAATTTTGCTACAGCACAAAGCGAAAAACGCCCAATTTTAACAGGCGTAAATTTCAAATATAAAGATAATAATTTATATTGTGTAGCAACTGATAGTTATCGTTTAAGTCAAAAAAATGTAAAACTTAGAACACATTCTAAAGAATTTGATATTGTTATTCCAAATAAGAGTTTAGATGAATTAAGTAAAATCTTAGATGGATCTAATGATGATGTTGAATTATATATCAATCCAAATAAAGTTTTATTTAAGATGAAAAATACACTATTTCAAACAAGACTTTTAGAAGGTACTTACCCAGATACAATGAGAATCATCCCTACAGAATTCCCTGTAATTATTCCATTTAACAAAGAAGAATTATTACAAGCTGTAGAACGTGTATCACTTTTATCTCCAAGAGATCGAGAAACAAATTATAACATCATTAAATTAAGTTTAAGAGAAGATCATATCGTTGAAATGAGTTCTACAAATTCAGAAGTTGGGGATGCACTAGAAGAGATTATTCCATCTTCAGATGTCATTGGACCAGTGATTAAAATTGCATTTAGTTCAAGATATTTAGTTGATGCTTTAAAATCATTTTCTTCAAATGAAGTATCTATTCAATTTGCTGGAGAAGTAAAACCATTTGTAATAAAAGGTAATTTAGATCAAGATTTATTGCATTTAATTTTACCTGTTAGAATAGATTAAAACAAAAATTTATAAAAAATATAATAAAACAAAAAAAGCCGAAATTTCAATTCTAAGGCTTTTTTTTATACCTACTTAACTATGACATTTATATGGTATTAAATTGTTAAAAATAGGTGCTTTTTTCTTTATATTATGTTATAATATAAAAGAATACAGAGGGGTTATTATATGAAAAAATTCAAAATTCACACAGAAAGTATCACATTAGGACAATTTTTAAAAGCTACAGATTATATAGGCTCAGGTGGAGAAGCGAAGTTTTTTTTATTAAAACATGAAGTTTTAGTAAATCACGAGCGTAGAACTGAGCGCGGAAAAAAACTATTTCATGGTGATCAAGTTATGATTTTTGACACCTTGCATTATATCGTCTATGATCCAAAAGATAACACTTAAAAATTTTCGTAATCACGACACACTTATTCTAGACATTAAAAAACCCTTTGTTTATATTCACGGAGAAAATGGTGCTGGAAAAACCAGTGTTTTAGAAAGTGTTTATTTTTGTTCAACAACTAAATCACATCGAACATCTGACGAAAAAGAGTTGATTAAAAAAGAACAACCTTTTGCACAAGTTGTTATTAAAGACGATGATCAAATTTATGAAGTTGTAATCTCAAAATTTGGGAAACGAACAAAAATTAATCATGTCGAAAAAAGAAAAATTAGTGAATTTGTTGGACATCTTAATGTCGTCATGTTTGCACCAAATGATTTAGAACTCATTAAAGGTTCACCAAGTCAACGAAGAAATTTTATGGATTTTGAGTTATTGCAAGTCGATAAAAGATATCTTCATGATTTAAATCAGTATAAACAAATTTTAAAACAACGAAATAGTTTATTAAAAAAAGTAGATATAAAAGATGATTATACTTTTTTAAATATATTAGGTGATCAACTCTATGAAGTTGGAGTTAAACTTATTGAGCAAAGATCAAAATTTATAAACGAATTAAATGAGTTGTTTATTAAAAACTACAAAAAATTTAGTATGCACGATGTTAATCTTGTTTATAAACCAGATTTAGACATTAAAAATTTTAAGAAACATTTAGATAAACAACAAAAACAAGATATTTTATATCAAACAACACTTGCAGGACCCCATAGAGACGACTTTTTTATTGGTTTTAAAGGTTTTGATTCTAAAAGTTATGCCTCACAAGGGGAAACAAGATTAATCGTCATAGCGTTGAAATTAGCGCTTTTAGATTGGATTGAATCAAAGACAAATCGAAAAGTTGTATTACTTTTAGATGATGTACTTTCTGAATTAGATCAAGAAAAGCAACAAATATTTTTAAAATCTTTACCAAAACAACATCAAATCATTATGAATAGTGTCATGCCAATTGAAATGGAACATATTCAAATGATTGAACTTATAAAGGAGCGTAAACATGTCAAATTATGATGCATCGAATATTCAAATATTAGAAGGATTAGAAGCTGTAAGAAAGCGTCCAGGTATGTATATTGGTAGTACTGGAGCTAGAGGACTACACCACTTAGTTTGGGAAATTATTGATAATGCCATCGATGAAGCATTAGGTGGTTATGCGACTAATATCAAATTAGAACTGCTTCCAGATGATGTTATAAAAGTTACTGATGACGGACGTGGTATTCCAGTTGACCTTCATCCAAAGACTAATAGACCTGCTGTAGAAACAATTCTTACATCTCTACATTCAGGTGGTAAATTTGATGGAAAATCATATAAAGTATCAGGTGGTCTACATGGTGTAGGTGCATCTGTTGTTAATGCTTTATCTGAATGGTTTTTAGTTGAAATTCACAGAAATGATAAAGTATATCTACAACGTTATGAACGTGGTGTACCAATGACTGATGTTGAAGAAGTTGGTAGCAGTGTTCATACAGGAACGATTATTACTTTTAAATCTGACCATTTAGTATTTACAGAAACAAACGTTTATGATTATGAGATTTTAAGAAGTAGAGTTCAACAATTAGCGTTTTTAAATAGAGGCATTAAAATCACGATTATCGATGCAAGAACTGAACAACATACTGAAAATGAATATCATTATGAAGGTGGTATTGTTGAATATGTTGGGTTCTTAAACAAAGGTAAAGGTAAAGTGAATCAAGATATCATCTATACTGAAAAAGAAACAGATGGTGTAACTTTAGAAATAGCTATGCAATATAACGATTCATATGCTACAAATCTTTATTCATTTGCAAATAATATCCCAACACACGAAGGTGGGATGCATGAAGATGGATTTAAACTTGCATTATCGCGTGTGATTAACAAATACGCAACAGAAAATAATTTACTAAAAAAAGACGATAATTTAATCGGTGAAGATACAAGAGAAGGTTTAACTGCTGTTATTTCAGTTAAGCATCCAGATCCACAATTTGAAGGACAAACGAAAACAAAATTAGGTAATCCAGAAGTACGTCAAATATCAAGTCAAATCGTTGGTGAAGGACTAGAAAGATACTTAATTGAAAATCCTCAAGATGCTAAAGCAATTGTTGAAAAATGCTTACTTGCATCAAGAGCAAGACTTGCTGCTAAAAAAGCAAGAGAAGCAACTAGAAGAAAATCACCATTAGACCAACTAGGCTTTGCGTCAAAATTAGCAGACTGTAGAAGTAAAGACCCTGTCATTTCAGAGATGTATATCGTCGAAGGGGACAGTGCCGGTGGATCTGCAAAACAAGGTAGAGAATCAGAGTATCAAGCGATTCTACCTTTAAGAGGTAAAGTTTTAAACGTAGAAAAGGCACGACTAGATAAAATTTTAAGCAATAAAGAAATCTTATCGATGATTCAAGCAATCGGTACAGGTATTGGTGAAGAGTTTGATGCATCTAAAACAAGATATCACAAAATCGTTATTATGACCGATGCCGATACTGATGGTGGACATATTAGAACATTATTACTTACATTCTTCTTTAGATACATGAAACCACTTATTGATTTAGGCTATGTATTTATTGCTCAACCACCACTTTATAAAGTACAACAAGGTAAACGTGTTGAGTATGTTTATACAGACGATCAACTTAATAAACTATTAGAAGAAATGGGTGGAAGACCATCACTCCAAAGATATAAAGGACTTGGTGAAATGAACCCAGAACAATTATGGGACACAACGATGAATCCTGAAACTAGAACACTACTTCAAGTTTCACTAAAAGATGCTTTAGACGCTGATATGATCTTTAGTATGTTGATGGGTGAAGAAGTTGAGCCAAGAAAGAATTTTATTCAAGAAAATGCAATTTATGCAGATAACATTGATGCATAGGAGGAAATAGAAATGGAAGAGACAAAGAAAACAACCGAGGGTTTAGTCAAAGAGATTAATATTTCCAGTGAAATGAAATCATCATTTCTAAATTATGCAATGAGTGTTATTGTATCAAGAGCACTTCCTGATATTAGAGATGGACTTAAACCTGTACAAAGACGTATTTTATACGCAATGAATGATTTAAATATGACAGCTTCTAGTGCACATAAAAAGTCTGCTAGAATCGTCGGTGAAGTTATTGGTAAGTATCACCCTCATGGTGACTCAAGTGTCTATGATGCAATGGTTAGAATGGCACAACCATTTAACTATAGAATGCCACTTATTGATGGACATGGTAACTTTGGTTCTGTAGATGGTGACGGTGCAGCTGCGATGCGTTACACTGAAGCTAGAATGAGTAAATTAGCTGGAGAATTAGTTGCTGATTTAGATAAAAACACAGTTGATTTTATCGATAATTATGATGGATCTGAACGTGAGCCAAGCGTATTACCAGCAAGATATCCAAACCTTTTAGTTAATGGTTCAACAGGGATTGCAGTTGGGATGGCGACAAACATTCCACCACATAATTTAGGTGAAGTCATTGATGGTATGTTCGCTTATATGGAAAACGAAGATATTACAATAACTGAATTAATGGAATATATCAAAGGACCGGATTTCCCTACGGGAGGCCAAATTCTAGGCTTAACAGGATTAAGACAAGCTTATGAAACAGGTAAAGGCTTAATCGCTGTAAGAGCAACTACTGAGATTGTTTCTCATAAAAATAAGAACAGTATTATTGTTCATGAAATACCTTACCAAGTTAATAAAACAACATTAATTGAAAGAATTGCAGAGATTGCTAAAAATAAAATTGTTGATGGTATTACAGATTTACGTGATGAATCAAATCGTAAAGGGATGAGAATCGTTATTGAATTAAGACGCGATGTAAATCCTCATGTCATGCTAAATAATCTATACAAATTTACACAACTTCAATCATCATTTGGGATTAATATGATTGCCCTAGTTAAAGGTCAACCAATGATGGTTACTTTAAAAGATGTATTAGTTAATTATGTTGAGCATCAAATCGAAGTTGTTCAAAGAAGAACAATCTTTGACTTAGAAAAAGCTGAAGCTAGAGCACATATTTTAGAAGGTCTATTAAAGGCACTTCACGATATCGATCACGCAATTGAAATTATCAAAAAAGCAAGCACTGGTGAAGAAGCTAGAGATGCTTTAATTGCTGAATATGATTTAACTGATATTCAAGCAAGAGCTATTCTAGATATGAGACTTCAAAGACTTACTGGGTTAGAAATTGGTAAGATTGAACTTGAAGCTAGTGAGTTAGTTATTAAAATTGATGATTTCAAAGATATCATAAGATCACATGAAAGAAAAACTCAAATCATTAAAGATGAACTTCAGATCTTAAAAGATAAATATCAAGATCGAAGAATGACAGAAATTAATCTACATGAAGATTTAAGTATTGAAAATGAAGATTTAATTCCTGTTGAAGATGTCATTATTACTGTAACAAATAATGGCTATATTAAACGTATGAAAGTGGATCAATATAAATCTCAAAATCGTGGTGGTGTTGGTATGTCAGGCATCAAAGTACATGAAGATGATTATGTTGAACACATCTTGATGACATCAACACATGATTATCATTTATTCTTTACAAATAAAGGTAGAGTTTATAAGATTAAAGGTTATCAAATTCCTGAAGCATCAAGAACTGCTAAAGGATTACCTATAGTTAATTTACTAGACTTTGATAAAGATGAAACATTAGCTAATTTTACAAGTGTTAAAGACTTTGAAACTGAAGATGCATTCTTAACATTCGTTACTAAAAAAGGTGTTGTCAAACGTACACATATCTCAGAATATCAACATATTAGAAACAACGGGATCATCGCACTTACATTAAGAGAAAATGATGAGTTAATCACTGTTAGGTTAACTGATGGTAAAAAAGATATTCTACTTGGTGCATCAAATGGTAAAGCTATTAGATTTAACGAACAAGACGTTAGAACTATGGGTAGAACAGCATCTGGTGTTCGTGGTATGAGTTTAAGTGATGAAGATCAAATCATTGGCGCAACACTTATTGATTCAGATGATCAAGAAGTGTTAGTTGTTACTGAAAATGGTTATGGTAAACGTACTATCGCAAATGAATATAGATGTCAAATGCGTGGTGGTAAAGGTGTTAAAACACTTAATGTTACTGAAAAGAATGGTCGTTTATGCGCACTTAAAGCTGTAACAGATGATGATGATTTAATTGTTGTATCTGATAAAGGTGTAGTGATTAGAACACACGTAGATCAAATTTCAAGAACAAAACGCGCTACACAAGGTGTTAGAGTGATTAAACTTAGACCAGATCATCATGTCGCAACCATCGCTTTAGTACCAAAACAAGAAGATGAAGAAGAAATTGTCGATCAAGAACAGTTTGTTCAAGAAGAAATGACTGTTGAGGAACAAAAAAAGACGATTGAAACAGTCAATCTTGCTCCAGATGAAGTTGAAGAAGAACAAGAAGAAAAAGTAACAACCGACAGTCTATTTGACGAAGAATAATAAATAAAACAACAAAAGAGAACTTCTATTAAATTAGAAATTCTCTTTTTTTCTTAGTAAAAACGATTTCATTAAAAATAGTATTGTATTGAGACCTACACTATGATACAATTTATGTAATTTCATAAAAAGAACTATCAAGAAGACGGGAGAGATATAGCTCAGTGAACGTCTACCAACCAGTATCATACAAGGTGGTAAAGCTATAAACGATGGATATTATAAAGTGTAATCTCTATCGTCTGGATAGAGATTTTTTATATTTGAAGGAGCGCTAAGCATGATAGAACTATATAAAATTAATAAATTGTATGAATCTAAAAAAGAATCATTTCAAGCACTAAAAAATATTAACTTGAAAATTAAAGATCAAGAAATATTGGGTGTTGTAGGATATAGTGGTGCAGGAAAATCTACTTTAGTCAGATTGATCAATGGATTAATTAAACCATCTTGTGGACAAATTATCATTGATGGCACATCAATCCATGCACTAAAACAAGAAGATCTCAATCGAATGCGCTATGACATATCAATGATATTTCAACATTTTAATTTAGTGAGTAACTTAAACGTCTATGATAATAT
>JBAZCK010000021.1:0-24683 GCA_041654955.1 Acholeplasmataceae bacterium
AAGAGAAATCAAAGAGCTCATAGACCAACTCAAAGTACTCCATCCAGATATTGATAAATCGATTTATACAGCTGCAACCAATGTAAACTTAGACGCAATACTGGGATATCATAAAGAAGGCAAAAAAGTACATTTTAATGATATTTATAATGAAAGGGAGAAAAAATCATGATTTTAGATTTAAATTTAGGACTTGACGAAATTTTATTAAAAATTATTTTACCACTATTTTTAACATACTTAGTTTCAGCATTTGTTGGACTTGAAAGACAAAACGTAGGAAAGGCTGCTGGACTTTCATCCCATATATTAGTTGCGATGGGTAGTGCAGGGATTGCGATTATGCAACGTCTTATGTTTGAGCAACAACTTGTATTAGCAGGCCAAGGTGTAAATATTGATCCGGAACAACAAAGAGTCATCGCTCAAGTAGTTACTGGTATTGGTTTTGTTGGAGCTGGTGTTATTATCAAAGACCAAGCAAATGTTGTTAAAGGTATTACAACAGCAGCTACGATTTGGGTAACTGCTATGGTTGGTTTAATATTAGGTAGTGGATATATTTTAGTAGGTTCAATTCTTGGTTTATTTATGGTTATATTAATTCTTGTAAGAGATATAGTTAGAGGATTTAATCCGTTTAAACCGCATGATAAACAAGACACACCACAAGAAAGAGAAAGATAAACATGAATTTAGAAAATATAGCTGCAATATCTACAGCATTCGGAACCGCTGGTATTTCAGTTATTAGAATTTCAGGGAGTACCGCTATTTCTGAGTTCAATAAAATATTTAAAGGTAAGGATTTAACAAAAGTTAAATCCCATACCGTTCACTATGGACATGTGCTCTCTGATGATTTTTCCCACTTAGATGAAGTGATGGTAACAATCATGAAAGCACCTAAAACATTTACTGCTGAAGATACTGTTGAAGTATCTACACATGGCGGTATTTTAATCACGCAAAAAGTGCTTGATCGTATCTTGGATTTAGATATCAGATTAGCAGAGCCAGGCGAGTTTAGTGAACGTGCCTATTTAAATGGAAGAATTGATTTAGTTGAGGCTGAATCCATTATGGATTTAATCCATGCAAAAAGTGAAAAAGCATTAAAGATAGCGAATTTAGGTATTCAAAAAGAAACATCAAAGCTTATTAGAGATTTACGTGCAAAACTTTTAACAATTATTGCGCAAATTGAAGTCAACATCGATTATCCAGAATATGATGATGCTATTCAAATGAGTAGAGAAATTATTAAGCCTAAAACTGAAAGTTTGATTGAAGAAATAGATCTTATATTAAAAGAATCAGAAAAAAATCAGCTCATTAGAGATGGTGTAAAAACCGTTATTGTTGGTAAACCTAATGTCGGTAAATCAAGTTTACTTAATGCACTATTAAATGAAGAAAAAGCAATTGTAACAGATATTGAAGGAACAACTAGAGATACGATTGAAGCATATATCAACATAAGTGGTGTAACACTTAAGTTGATTGATACAGCAGGTATAAGAGAGACAGAAGATGTCGTTGAGAAAATTGGTGTAAATCGCTCTAAAAAGGCAATTTTGGATGCTGAACTGATCTTACTTGTACTCGATCAAAGTAAAGCATTATCTAAAGAAGATAAAGATCTATTAGAACTTACGAAACATAATAGAAGATTAATCATTGGCAATAAATCAGATCTTCCTAAAGCCCTACAATTAGAAGAAATCCTAGAGATATCAACGATTACAAAAGAAGGATTAAAAGATTTAGAGAAAGCAATTTTAAAACTTTTATCATTAGAAGATATTGATTCTAGAGATTTTAACTATTTATCAAATGTTCGACACATCCAAAAAGTAAAAGAAGCTAAAACTTCATTAAATAATGTTTTAACTTCTATAAATTTAGAGATGCCAGTCGATGTTTATGCGATTGATTTAACACAAGCGTGGAAGTCATTGGGAGAGATTTTAGGAGAATATTATCAAGACGATTTATTAAATGAATTGTTCTCTAAATTTTGCCTAGGAAAATAATGTTTTAACATATATTATATGTTATAATAAAAAAGATAGAAAGGGAGGATTTATTTATGGCATATGTAGCATTATATAGAGCATATAGACCGAAAGCTTTTGAAGAAGTTGCAGGTCAAAAAGTCATCATAAAAACTTTACAAAATGCACTTATGCATGATAAAATCCAACATGCTTATCTTTTTAGCGGACCAAGAGGTACTGGTAAAACATCAATCGCAAAAATATTTGCGAAAGCTGTCAATTGTTTAAATCCTGTACACGGAAGTCCTTGTAACAAGTGTGATGTATGTAAAGGTATCGATCGCGGAGATATTCCTGATGTGATTGAAATCGATGCTGCATCCAATAATGGTGTTGATGAAATCAGAGAATTAAGAGATAAAGTTAAATATATGCCTTCTGTAGGTAAATATAAAGTTTATATCATCGATGAAGTTCATATGTTAACACCAGGGGCATTTAATGCATTACTAAAAACATTAGAAGAACCACCAAAACATATTATATTTATTCTTGCGACGACAGAAATACATAAAATACCACCAACTATCTTATCAAGATGTCAACGATTTGATTTTAAGAATATTGAAATTAAAGATATGGTTGAAAAATTAAATGAGATCGTCAAAAAAGAACAAATCGCTATAACAAAAGACGCCATCATTGCAATCGCCGAAAATGCTGAAGGTGGATTAAGAGATGCGATTAGCTTATTAGACCAAGCTATTTCATATGCTGATGATGAAATCACAGAAGAAGATGTACATCAAGTTTCTGGTAGTGTTTCTAAAAAAGCATTATCTGATATGTTATTAGCTATTGTAAATAAAGAAGTTTCAAAAGCCATTGTCATTTTAAAAGACTTATTAGCGGAAGGTAAAGAAATTAGTAGAATTGTTACTGATTTAATCTTAGCACTTCGTGATATGTTATTAGAAAAGACAATTAAAGTTGATTTACCAAAGTATAAAGAGTTACTTAGTGTATTTCCAATTGAAAAAATATATTATTATTTAGATGTTTTAAATCAACTGTCTCAAGACATGAAATGGACACATCAAAAAAGAGCATACGTAGAATTAGCACTTATAAAAATGATGGAGCACCAAACAATCAAGCAAATGGATTATGAGGCTACAATCTTAGATTTAAAGCAATCAATTAATGAATTGAAGCAACAATATAAACAACAGCCGAAAGTTCCAGAAAAGACGAATTTAGAGCCTTTAGTGACCGTTAAAGATATCGAGAAGATATTAAACAACGGAGACAAAGAAAAAAAACAAACGCTTCAAGGTGGTTGGTCATATTTAAAAGATTATCCAAAAGATCATTTAAAGATGGCAGCTTATCTACTATATCAAGGATCTTTAGAAGCGATATCTGATCATATGCTCGTTGTTTATGATGATCTAAATTTATGTAAACAAATGTATGATCCAGATGTTAAAGAACAAGTCTTAGACATCATTAACAATAAAAATGAACTTATTAAAGGATATTATGCAATCTTAAAGACAGATTGGTTAGTCATTAAAGAAGTTTATGCAGATTTGTGGCACAAAGGACAAAAGAAACCAAAACTACCGCCACATGATTTTAAATTATATAAAGATGTTCAAGAAGAATCTAAAACATCAGAAACATTAAATCTCGCAAAAGAATATTTTGGAGAAAAAGTAAAGATAAAGGAGTAACATAATGAATCCGAATATGTTAAATAAATTAAAGAAAATTCAAAAACAAATGATGGAAGCACAAGAAGCTTTAGAAAGAAAGGAATTCTTTGGTAAAGCAAGTGGTGTGACTGTGATTATGCAAGGTACAAGACAAGTGATTGATGTTCAAATCAATCCAGAAGTTTTAGAAGAAGTTGACTTATTACAAGACGCAATCTTACTTGCAGTAAATGATGCATTAAAACAAATCGATAAAGAACAAGAAGAGACAATGGGTCAATTTTCTGGTGGTATGGGTGGATTTGGTTTCTAATGATTCCAAAAATTTTACAGAAAATCATGGATGATTTTCAAAAACTACCAGGCATTGGAGAAAAAACAGCAGAACGTTTAGCGTTATTTATCATTTCAGATATGGAAGATGAAGCGATTGGTGAGTTTAGTGATCATTTAAAAAGATTAAAATCTGAAATTAAAACATGTCCTGTATGTCATATGCTTACTGATCATGATTTATGTGATGTATGCTCTAATCCAAGTAGAGACCAGTCTACTGTAATGGTTGTAGCGGATGCGAAAGATGTTTTCATTCTAGAAAAGATGCAATCTTATCAAGGTTCATATCATGTTTTAGGTGGCCTTATAGATTTTTCTAGAGGGATTACCGATAAAGATTTAAACATAGATACTTTATCAAATCGTATCAAGCATGTTAAAGAGCTCATTATCGCAACAAACGGAACCGTTGAAGGCGAAATGACTGCGAAATTTTTAAAGTCACTTTATGAAGATCAAGATTTAAGTATTACAAGATTAGCTTCTGGTCTTCCTGTTGGTGCAGATTTAAAATATGCAGATGAACTGACACTATCAAAAGCAGTAGAAAATAGAATGAAGTATTAGGAGGTAAATCATGAATATAGCTATATGGGATGCAATAAAAGGTTTCTTTTTACGTATATATGATAAGTTTAATGCATTTTTGCAAGACACTTTAGATATCGATGGAAAACTTATTGGACTATATGAAGAATTCATTGTACCACTACCCGAGATTATTAAAATTGTGGGTATCGTATTTACCGCAATCATTATTGTCTTAGGAATTTTGTCTTTTGTTAAGAAAATGTTGAAATTATTCGTGGTTTTAGCAGTTATTTTAGCAATTGTGCTTATTATTACAAGATTATAATAGAAAAAACTTGCAAATTAAACATGAATCGTTTACAATATATACGGTTTTAGGAGGCAAAAATGAGCGATAATTTAAAAACAATGGCAATGATTGACATTGTAGAGCATTTATTAAAAGAAAATAGTGAGCCAATCACTATACAAGATTTGATTGCTAAAGTAAGAGAGATCAAAGACATTCAACCAGATGATGTCGATCGATTAACACAACTTTACATGGATATAACACAAAGTGCAAAATTTGTATATGTTGGTGAAGATAAGTGGGACTTAAAAGAGAGAAATCTTGAAATGTGGGACAAAGATGGATACGCATTTGTCACACCAGATCAAGATGAAGAAGAAGTCGAAGATGATCTAGATTTCACAGAGTTCACTTTAGATGATGTTGAAGAACAAGAAGTAGAAGTGGATGATGACGAAGACGAAGATGAAGAAAAAGAAGAAGACGACGAAGAAATAAAAGAAGAAAAAGAATATATTGACGTAGCACTTCCAATTAAATCTACTGATGAAGATGATGTAGATGACGATGTTGATTTCGATTCAGATTATGATGAAGATGATTATAATGAAATCATGGATGATTACGAAGATATGTACGACGAAGAATAAGAAAGTATAAAGAGTATGCTAAGCATGCTCTTTTTAACCTATAAATGAAAGGAATGAAAGTATGCCAAATTGGGTAGAATGGGTTGGGTATGTAGCGAGTTTAATTGTTTTAGTTTCTTTAATTATGAGCAGTGTAAAAAGATTAAGATGGATTAATTTAACAGGATCATTAATTTTTGCAGTCTATGGATTGTTATTGCCTTCTTATCCGGTTGCTGTTATGAACTTTGGTATTGTGTTAGTAAATTCATATTATCTATATCAAATCTATAGTAAAAAAGATTTGTTTGAGTTGATTCCGATTAAGGATGATGCATATTTTGAACATTTTATGAATGTTTACCGTAAAGATATGAGTCAATTTATCAATTTAGAACATGATATCACTCAAGAAGGATTAATCAAATTTTTTGTGAGTAGAAATACTGTACCTGCTGGACTTTTTATAGGCAAAAAGGTCGAAGATGATAAACTTGAAATTTGGGTTGATTATACAACACCAACGTATAGAGACTTTAAAATTGCTGAATATATCTACACTCAAAAAAAGGATGTTTTTGCGAGTCAAGGATTTAATGTTCTGCTTACAAAACCAGGAAAAGAAAAACATAATACATATCTTGAAAAGATGGGTTTTGAAAAAATCACTTATCTTGATGAACCATATTATAAAAAAGAAATATAAAAAAAGACTTTTAAAATTTTTTATTTTTGATATAATTAATAAGGGCACACCAAAGAGTCTCCTAAACAAGGAGACTCTTTTATTTTTGATAGGAGGATATGTAAATGGCGAAATATATTTTTGTAACTGGTGGTGTAGTATCAAGCTTAGGGAAGGGAATAACGGCTTCAGCTATAGGTCAATTATTAAAAAGTAGAGGATTAAAAGTGTTTATGCAAAAGTTTGATCCATACATTAATGTTGATCCTGGAACGATGAGTCCACTGCAACATGGAGAAGTGTTTGTAACTGATGATGGTGCAGAAACTGATCTTGATTTAGGTCATTATGAAAGATTTATTGATGAAAACTTAAATAAACATTCAAGTATAACAACAGGGAAAATTTATCAATCAGTCATAAAAAGAGAAAGAAGAGGAGATTACTTAGGAGCTACTGTTCAAGTAATACCTCATATTACAGATCAAATCAAAAAGAAATTATTTGATGTTGCAAAATATACGAATCCAGATGTTGTTATCACTGAAATTGGAGGAACCGTTGGGGATATCGAGTCTCTACCTTTTTTAGAAGCTATTCGTCAAGCAAGACATGATTTTGGATTTAATAACACATTATATATCCACAATACATTAGTGCCTTATTTAAAAGCAGCAAACGAAATTAAAACAAAACCAACACAACATAGTATAAAAGAACTGATGAGTTTAGGTATTCATCCTGATATTATTGTTTTAAGAAGTGAAAAACCTATTGATCAAGCAGTCAAAGATAAAATCGCAATGTTTTGTGATGTAGATGAAGATGCCGTGTTTGAATCTATCGATGTAGATGTTTTATATGAAGTCATCACTAAAATGCATGAGCAAAAGATTGATGATAAAATATTAAAACATTTTAAATATGAGAGTCAAATGGATGCAGATGTCAAACCATGGTATGATCTTGTCGAAAGAATTAAACATTTAGAAGGTAAAATTACAATTGGACTTGTTGGTAAATATGTGAAACTACATGATGCTTATTTATCAGTTTCTGAGAGTTTGAAACATGCAGGCTATTTTCATAAAAAACAAATTGAAATTAAATGGATAAATGCAGAAGAAGTTGATGATCATAATATAGAAGAAAACCTTAAAGATTGTTCTGGTGTACTTGTTCCTGGTGGTTTTGGTCATCGAGCAACAAAAGGAAAAATAGCTGCTATTAAATATGCTAGAGAACATCAAATGCCATTTTTTGGTATTTGTTATGGCATGCAGTTAGCAGTTATAGAGTATGCAAATAATGTATTAAACATGGTTGGTGCAAACTCAACTGAAATCGATGAAAAAACGCCATATCCTGTAATCTCTTTACAAAGAGGTAGAGAAGAAGATGAGGATTTAGGAGGAACACTTCGATTAGGATTATATGATTGTGACTTAAAAGAAGATACAAAGACATTTAAAGCATACGATAAAAAAGTTATTCAAGAAAGACATAGACATCGTTATGAATTTAATAATAAATATTTAGACACATTTGAGAAAAGTGATATGATCATTTCAGGGTTTAATAAAGATCATCATCTAGTTGAAATTGTTGAGCTTAAGAACCATCCTTGGTTTATTGCTGTACAGTTTCATCCAGAGTTTTTATCAAGACCACTTAGACCACATCCGCTGTTTAGAGATTTTATTGAAGCGACAATTAAATTTTCTAATCATAATTAGTGGAGTAACAACGTTTACACAACTGATATTCATTGTAATATCAAGGTAATTATAATATAATATAGGTGATTAAAATTCAAGGAGGAATATAAAAATGTTAGTATCAGCAAAAGAAATGTTAATCAAAGCACACAAAGAAGGTTATGGTGTTGCTCAAATTAATATTAATAATTTAGAATGGACAAAAACAGTATTACAAACAGTTAATGAATTAAAATCCCCAGTTATTTTAGGTGTATCAGAAGGTGCAGCTAAATATATGGGTGGGTTTAAAACAGTGATGGCAATGGTTAGAGAATTAGATGCATTTTATAATGTTACAGTTCCAGTTGCAGTACATTTAGATCATGGAACTTATGAAGGTTCATTTAAAGCATTAGAAGCAGGATTTACTTCAATTATGTTTGATGGTTCACATTATGATTTTGAAGAAAATTTAGCTAAAACTAAAGAAGTTGTAGCTGCTTGTCATGCTAAAGGTGTATCAGTTGAAGCAGAAGTTGGTTCAATTGGTGGAGAAGAAGATGGCGTTATCGGTATGGGTGAAATTGCAGATCCTGAAGAATGCCGTAAGATTGCTGAAACAGGCGTAGATATGTTTGCAGCTGGTATTGGTAATATCCATGGTACATATCCAGAAAACTGGCAAGGTCTAAACTTTGATGTATTAAAACAAGTTCAAGAAGTAACTGGTGGTATTCCATTAGTATTACATGGTGGAACAGGTATTCCAGCTGACCAAGTTAAAAAAGCTATTTCATTAGGTGTATCAAAAATTAACGTGAATACTGAACTTCAATTAGCATTTGCAGCAGCAACTCGTGAATATATTGAAGCTGGTAAAGACTTAAAAGGTAAAGGATTCGATCCAAGAAAATTATTAGCTCCAGGTTGTGACGCTATGAAACGTGTTGTAACTGAAAAAGTTGAAATGTTTGGATCAAAAAATAAAGCATAATAAATATATATGTTGAGGTGAAATCATGCGTGATGAATTAAAGTATCATGAGTATGCAAATTGGAAGATGGAAAACCATGATTTATTAAAGTATTTGACTGAAAACAATTCCGATTTAATGATACGTTTTAAACACGTCTTGGATGTCACTGATTATTTGTATAACAAACTCATTGATGATCCTAATTTCTCGGAAGATGAAGATCAAATCTTTGAAACAGGGTTTTATTACTTGTTCGATCAGATAGATAAAATCACACAGTTATTAAAACCATATCAAAATGAGTTTAAAGCATTAGAAAAAAGAGCTAAAGAAATAAATTTATTATTATCAGCAATCGACTTTCAAAATGAACTAGCAACCCTAGAAGATTATGATGATACGGATATGGCAGACTTAATTGATTTTGAACAAGAAATTACTAAAAAGATTGAAAACAAAGAAGAAGTCGAACAAGATATGTATGAAAAACTAGATCGTATCACTTTTGAGATTTTCAATAAACTTGATGTGGAATATTATCCTATCAATGATATCTTTTTAGAAATTGCAGATGAATTAGGCATTTTATAAGAAATGAAGAGACTTTTTAGTCTCTTTTTTGTTATAATAAAAATAAAGATATAACCTTGTGGGAGGGTATGATTATGAAAAAAATTTTTACTATATTTTTGTTTATTTTCAGTTTATTTTTGTTATCTGGTTGTGGTAAAGATACACTAGATTTTCCAGAATATAAAGATGAAGACCAAGTGGAAATGACATCTGAGGAAGTCAATACATTATTATCTGATATAGACATGGAAGAAGCTATGAAAAAAACTCTAAAATTGTCTATGCAAATAGATCTAAAACTAAGTAGTGATCTTGACTTTGGACTTAGCAGCTTTAATGGTAGCGTAGATATGGATCTATCCTTAACATCCACATCTTATATGATCATAAGCGAGATTGTTGAAGAAGCACAAATACATTCTGTTAATACTTTTAATATGACACAAAAAGCTACATATAAAGGCAGTAGTTATTTTGAAGATTCAACAACTAAGATTAAAGGTGATATAAACGCATATCTTATAGATCAATATCTATATTATGACAGTGATATTAATAATAGTGATGATTTTGAACTTTTCAACAATGGTAAATTCAAATTAGATTCAATGATTACTCAAGAAAAATGGGATGAGTTTGTTGTTGATCCTTCTGGTATAACAGATGATTATCTTGATGTTGATATAACACCAAATGTGTTATTAGAGAGTTTAGAAGCGATTGAATCTTTAATGGCATTGGAGATGATTTCTGTTTATGAAGATGATGCGAAACATATCGTTGTTATTGACATAACAAAACAAAAAATGCTTGAAAACATAGATGTTTTTATAGAAATGTCTAATGACACATCAACTTGGACTGTAGAAGAATTTGCAAGCAAAAGAGTTGAGTTTACAAATGAAATGATGGCATTCAAAACGATGGATATGTCCATAGCACTTGTTGTAGAAGAGGGTCAATTAAATAATTTAGGTATTAAACTAGATATGACTATGGAACCAAGTGGATCAACTGTTGAATTTAATGCGATTATTCTTATGGATATGAATGTTGAAATGCCAGCATTTCCTGATGATTTAGATACATATAAAATAACAGAGGCACCAGAAAACGAATTATTTTAATACATAATGAGACTAGAGTTTTTATCTAGTCTTTTTATATTTATATATTTTGATATAATCATAGATATAGAAACGGGGATTACACATGAAAAAAATGTATATCACAGTGATTTTAATCAGTTTATTATTACTTGCAGGTTGTGTTAATGAAAGATTAGAGTTTCCAACTTATCTTGAAGTCAACAAAGTTGAAATGACAGAAGACGAAATTGGATCTTTATTAGATACTATCGACATAGAAACTGAATTAAAAAAAGTATTCTCTTTATCTATGTATATCGATATGGCATACGATCAAGAGTTTAGTAATGTTGCAAAAGTAGATTTTAATGTAGGAATTGCTTCTCATGGATTTATTAAACTTAAAGATGAAAGTAGTGATTTAGAACTTTATTTAGATCACACAGTTACGATGAAAAAAGAAGTTGCCAATCTAGTTGATAAAAGTTTCAATGAGAAAACAAAATTAAGTGGCATGCTTCATACTTATTTTACAAATCAACAATTATACGTTGAATATGATTTTGATAATGATCTTGATGGCAAATATAAATTAAATAACGAAGAAGATCTGGGACTAGATGATCAGTTGTTTTTAAACTATAAAACGATGATTGATAAATATATGTCAACACATACAACTCAAGAAAAAATGATTCATTTCTTGTTGGAATCAGATATGATTTATGTCTATGAAAAAGATGGTAAACAATCCATATATTTTGATATTGATTCAAACAAAATAAGTCAAAACAAAGATATGTTCATCGATCCAATGAACTATGATGAATTACAATATCTTACTGCCAAAACTGAATTTATCAAAGAAGTTACCGAAAACCAAAAACTAAATATCAAACTCTCATTAGATATCATTGATGAAAAGTTAGATGCGATCAATATTACATTTGATCAAAGTTTTTATCATAATGGTGGCTCGACTAATTATGATGTTGTTATCATTTTAAAAACAAATGCAGCAATGCCTCTATTTCCAAAAGATTTAGATCAGTATGAAACAGTTGATGAGCTATATGATATTACAATATAATTAAAAATATATATTAAAATTAGGAATACTTGTTCCTAATTTTTTTTAATAGGCTTTTTAGTAAAATTTTGCTATGATAGATATAGGAGATTATGAAATGAATAAATTTGTTTTTTTTGGAGACAGTGTTACAGAGTCAGATAGAAATATGATGGATGATAATGATTTAGGAAGAGGCTATGTTTTTAATTTAAGTAACCTGTTTTCTAAAGCATTATTTTTTAATCGTGGGATTAGTGGACAGCGTGTTAAAGACCTTATAAAAAGAGTTGAAAAAGATGTTATATCAATTCAGCCTGATTATTGTTTTATTTGGATTGGTGTTAATGATGCATGGCTGCCATATTTGTTAAATCAAGTCTCATCAATTGATACATTTTATAATGACTATAATGATCTTGTAAAACGAATTAAAGAGGAATCTAAAAAAACTGAAATTGTACTGATAAAGCCTTTTGCTTTAACTATAGGACATGTATCTGTTAAGATATATGAAGATATCAAATACTTTAGAAATCAAACAGCAGAAGTCGCAACCCTTCATGATCTAGACTGTATAGATATAAAAGAAGCTGTTGAAGAAAAATTAAGATATATGCCAGCAAACCTACTCTTTCGTGACGGTATACATCCGACTTTAGAAGGTTATGAAGTAATTACTAAAGTCATAGAGCGGTATATAAAGGAGCATGTGAAATGATATTTGAAGCACTTATTATTGGTGGCGGGCCAGCAGGACTTATGGCTGCTAATGTATTAGAAAAAAACAAGGTTAATTATAAACTTTTAGAAAAAAACGAAAAATGTGGAAAAAAATTACTTTTAACAGGTGGTAGAAGATGTAATGTAACTAATCACTTATCGATAAGCGACTTCATTGATACATTAACTTTTAAACATAAGAAGTTTTTATATCATGCATTAACATCATTTGGATCTAAAGATGTAATTGATTTTTTTAATGTTCATGGATTAGAACTTGTTCTTGAAAACAATTTTAAATATTTTCCTAAGACAGAAAAAAGCTTAAGTGTATTAGAGTCTTTATTAAAAGATATCAAACAAGAAAATATATTATACCAACAAGCTGTCAAAGAGATTCATAAAGAAGATGATGTATTTAAAGTTGTAACAAAAAATGATACTTTTTATGCAAAAAGTGTGATTGTTGCTGTTGGCTCAAACAGCTTTCCATCGACAGGTAGTAGCGGTGATGGACTGTTATTTGCAAAACATTTAGGCATTGATTATAAAGAATTTACACCAGCTGAAACACATGTTTATTCGAATGAAGTTAAAGAGAGGTATAAAGAGTTTCAAGGTGTTTCATTATCACAAAGAACTGTATCTATAAAAAACACGAAAATCGCATATCAAGGTGATTTACTGTTTACACACTTTGGTTTGAGTGGACCAGTTATTATGCATTTAGCTGAGTTTATATATGATGATATTTTACTGAATGGAAAATCTGTTTTAGAATTCTCATTAGCAGATGTATCTGAAGAAGATATGCTAAGCTCAATTTTATCAGATGCACATATGTTTATTCATAAAAAATTAGAAGACTATACAACTAAAAGAGTAATTGATGTCATCTTAGAACAACTCAATATAAAATTTAAAAAAATCGCTGAAATCAAAAAATCAGATATTATGAATATTGTTAATAAATTAACGCATTTTCAAATCATTATTGACAAAGTCGAAGATAAAGAAAAAGCATATGTTAATAAAGGTGGTATTGATGTTAAATCATTAGATCCAAAATCTATGCAAGTTAAAGCGATCAATCATTTATATTTTGTAGGTGAAACGACTGATTTACACGGTCCTATTGGAGGATATAATATTACCATTGCATTATCCACAGGTAGACTAGCTGCATTAGATATTGTTAGTCATCTATGAAAAAAATTTTTCAAATATGACAAAAGCGAAAATTCGAATGTTAATGATTGAGTTTTTACAATATTACATGTAATATGAGTATGAAAGATTGGTGATATATTATGAATTCATTTAAATTTAACACAAAGCCAAAAGTAAAATCAAATTTGGATCCTAATTTTAATCCTGCGATTTTAGCACATTTAAATTTTGAAAAAAGTGTTTTAAAAACAAATCAATATAATCAAGTAGAAATAGGCATTAAAAGAGCAGAAGATGACATTTCAGTACACAAAACAATCTTATTTTCCGATGATCATATAGATGCTAGTCAAAATGAATTTTTTATTGAAAGATTGATAAAGGCATTGCTTTGGACTAAGGGTGGATACCAAATTTTAATTAAAGGTCCAGAAAGTATTAAATCATTTTTAAAAAAAACATACACGAAAGATGGGTTAAGATCATTTGATGTATTGTTTATGGAAAGAATATACGAAAAACCTTTTGAAGTTGTCTCATTAAAAGATGATGAAGTACTAGAAGAAAAAGAAGTTGCAAAATCAGTAGGCAGACATTTGGACGGTTGTCGTATTGGATTTGATGCTGGTGGTTCTGATAGAAAAGTTTCAGCGGTAGTTAATGGGGAAACGATATTTAGTGAAGAAGTCATTTGGCATCCTAAAACTAATAGTGATCCGTTTTATCATATAGAAGGTATTAAAGATTCTATGTTAAGAGCGGCATCTAAGATGCCAAGAGTTGATGGTATTGGAGTCTCTAGTGCTGGAGTATTTGTTAACAATCAAGCGATGGTCGCTTCATTGTTTAGACAAGTTCCAGATGATTTATACGCTAAACATATTAAAAATATTTATATAGATATCGCAAAAGAAATGGGAGATATTCCTATAGAAGTAGCTAACGATGGTGATGTAACTGCATTAGCTGGCGCGATGAGTTTAGATGATAATAAGGTTTTAGGAATTGCGATGGGGACTTCTCAAGCAGCTGGTTATGTTGATCATAAAGGTCACATCACTGGATGGCTAAATGAATTAGCGTTTGTGTCTGTTGATTATCACCTAGATGCAGAAGTTGATGAATGGTCAGGCGACTTTGGAGTAGGGGTAAGTTATTTTTCTCAGGATGCTGCAATTAAATTAGCACCTAAAGCAAATATCTCATTTGAAGAAGGACTATCACCTGCAGATAAACTTAAAGTAATACAAAACCTAGCGGATCAAGATCATCAAGGTGCACTTGACATATTTAAAACAATAGGTATATATTTAGGATATGGATTAGGATATTACCAGTTGTTTTATCCAATGAAGCACGTATTAATCTTAGGTAGAGTGACTTCAGGCATCGGTGGAGAGTTAATCATCAAGTGGGCTAAAGAAGTCTTAAAAGAAGAATTTAAAGATTTATATCAAATTATTAATCTACAACTTCCAGATGAGAAGTCAAGACGTGTTGGACAATCAATCGCTGCAGCAAGTCTTCCAAATATAGATATGAAAGAGGAACATATATGAAATTATTAAAACCAAGTGCTGAGTTTTTCGTCTTTGATGAAAAACCAATTAATGAGGCCGTAAGTCGCACAACGCATATGTCTATAGCAGCACATCAAGATGATATAGAAATTATGGCATATGATGGTATCTTAAAATGTTTTAACCAACCAAATAACTGGTTCTTCGGTGTTGTCGTTACAAACGGTTCTGGTAGTGCTAGAGATGGTGAGTATAAAGATTATACCGATGAAGATATGATTAAAATCAGAAAGTTAGAACAAAAAAAGGCTGCATACATTGGTGAATTTGGAGCACTTGCCTTACTTGATCATCCAAGTAAAGAAGTCAAAGATCCCAAAAACACTGAAATCGTTGATGAACTTCTCATGTTACTTAATCAAGCAAAACCAGAAGTTTTATATACACATAACCTAGCTGATAAACATGATACACATATTGGTGTTACGACTAAAGTGATTAGAGCATTAAGAAAAATGGATAAAAAAGATCGTCCAAATAAAGTTTATGGCTGTGAAGTATGGAGAGATCTAGACTGGGTAGTAGACAAAGAAAAAGTAGCTTTTGATGTGAGCGCACATCCAAATCTAGCAGCTAGTTTAGTTGAAGTCTTTGATTCACAAATCGTTGGTGGAAAACGTTATGATTTAGCGACAATGGGCAGAAGATTAGCTAACGCTACATATAGTGAATCACATTTTGTTGATAAAGCAGATGCAGTCATTCACGCAATGGATTTAACACCACTCATAGAAAATGATGATTTAGATATTACCACATATATCACAGATTATATTGAGAGATTTAAGAAAGATGTTAGAGATAGAATAGAAAAAATGCTTTAAAATATGGCCGTTTCACAAGAAACGGTCTTTTTTTTATCTATTAAAAATTTTTTTCACTATAGAGAGTATAGAATGAAGATGTATGTAAAAATATGATAAAAGAGGGAGACTTATGAAAATATTTAAATTAATATTGACATTTACACTTATACTCTCGATTATTGGGTGCGAATCTGAAACAAAAGAAGAGACAGCATCCATATCAGGAGTAACAGATGTAACTGTTGATTTTGGATCAACATTTGATCCACTTGATGGTGTAACAGCAACTGATTCTGTAGACGGTGCAATCCTATCAAGCGAAATTGTTGTATCTGGAACTGTGGATACAAATACATCAGGAACTTATACACTAACTTACACTGTAACTGGTAGTGATGGCAAAGAAGTTACAGCAACCAGAGTAGTGACAGTAAGTGAAGAACCACTAGAATGTGGGGATAACCGTGAAGAAGTTAACGGTGAATGTGTCGTTGTTGATCAAGACTTAGAAGATATCAAAAATGCACTAAGTGAAACAAGTATATTAACTAACTATCAATTAGTTGTGTTAATCACAAATGGTGATGATTCATATGAAATGACTTTAAGTTTCGATGATCAACTTGCATTATTTGAAATGGGAGAAAACGATGTCGTATACTATGAAACGACTACTAGTGGAATAAAAGCTTATATTAAACAAGGTGATTCATATGTTGTAGAGACTGTTGATCAAATAGAAGCTTTTAGTTTTTATGAAGAACTTGATCCTAAATGGTTTACAAAAACAGGTGATTACTTCTTACTAGGCAGCCAACATATTTCAACTATCTCTGGCATGATTACTGATTATATGCCTGATGGCGCAATGAATAATTTTAAAGTTGGTCTTAAAGATGAATACTTAGAGTATTTCATGTTTAATGTTATTTCAGGAGATGAAACATATCTATTAACATTTACGTTTGATATGATTGGTGAAGTTGATCTTGAACTTCCAACAGTGTAGGGAGGCTAAATCATGAAAAAAATATTAATATTTATATTATTAACAGTTTTTGCGTTTGGCGCATTTGAAGCACCATCTACATATGCTTTCTTTAGAGTCGAAGAAGAAACTAAAGAAACAGTATATGTTGAAGGTATAAGACATACAAAAATTGTCGGATCTATTAATAACGACGGTAAGATTACAAGACAAGTGATGAACTATCTTGGCGCAAACGTCGGCGTAGATTCGAATCTAAAAATAGTTGTTGGTGATAATTATTATAACCATCAAGATGAAAATGGTAAATGGGGCATGTTTAATATCCATGGACTTATCGAAAATGTACACTCAAGATATGACCATTTCGAAGTACTTGCAGGTGTAAATGGTGATTTTTATGATATTAACAACACCGGTAGACCTGTATCAGCACATATTAGAAACTTTGAAGTCGTTCAAAGAGGAGATACAACAACTAGACCATTAGTCGGATTTAAAGATAATGGTGAAGTCGTTTTTGGTTTACCACAGTTTGAAGGTTATGAACTTTTAGTTTTTAATGATGAAGGTCAACTTAAAAATAAACTAGATGTCGCTCATATTAATTCTAATCCATTAAATGATAGTGAAATTAGTGTTTATTTTGATAATTATTTAAGTGCTTTACCAGCTGAACTAGAAAAAGTATATATTGATGGTATAGATACGAAAATTACTGAATCTAATGGCAATTATTATGGTAAAGGTGTGTTTGCATCTGAAACAACTGAAGATGAAGGTATTGGTGAAAATCAATTTGTTATTGTTGGTAAAAATTTCAATCAAGATAATCTAATTACAGAAACTGATACTGTTGTTGTTCAAGTAGGTGTTACAGGAACATTTGATGGTGTAAGATTTGCACTTGGTTCTGATAGACAACCACTTGTTATTGGTGGTGCCGTAAATGCTGGATTAAATGCTGGTGCATCTTGGAATTTTCCAGCACCAAGAACAGCTGTTGGTGTAAAAGCTGATGGTACAGTGTTCTTTGTGGTTGTTGATGGTAGAAATAAACCGATGGGCATGGAAGGTGTAACACTTCCTGAACTTGCTGAAATCATGTTTTATTTTGGAGCAGTTGATGCATTTAACTTAGATGGTGGTGGATCATCTACGATGACACTAAAAGATATTGAATCTGGTGAATATATGATATTAAATACTCCATCAGATGGCAGATTAAGATCAATTAGTAATGGTATCTTTATTGTCAAAGGTGAACATGAAAGAGTTCCTGATCCAATTCCTTCATGGCCAGACACAAGAGATCAACTTACTGAACCAACAAATATTTATGTAGATCAAAATAATGTGTTAAGATTTAATGAAGTAGAAGGAAGTATTTCTTATAGTGTTTTAATTAACGGTGTTGAAACGATTATCCAAGATAATGAATTACTTCTAGATTTAGAAGTCGGTATACATGAGATTTCTGTTAGAGCTAAAGGTGGCGTAGATTATAAGTCTTCGGACTATACAACCTCATTCCTTTATCAAACATATCCAAATGATATTAATTTACTCATTGATATGATTAAAGATTATACACAATCTTCAATAAATGATTAAATAAATGAATATATTTTCCTAATCATGAAAAAAACATATGTCTTTTGGCATATGTTCTTTTTTGTTTGACATATCTATGATATGTTATTTATGTAGAAATGAAAGTTCGAGGTGTTACACTATGAAAATTATTACATGTATTAAACAAGTTCCAGCCTCTTCTCAAGTGGAAGTGGATCCAAAAACAGGCGTTTTAATTAGAGATGGCAATAATGTGAAGATGAATCCTTATGATTTATACGCATTAGAAGCAGCTTTTAAAGTAAATGAAATGAAAAATGATGTATCAGTTCATGCAATTACGATGGGACCTCCTAGCGCAACTAGCGTGCTAAATGAAGCTTTATATATGGGTGCAGATGATGCATCTTTAATTACGGATAGAAGATTTGCAGGTGCTGATGTGCTAGCAACATCTTATACATTAAGCCAACTGATTAGACATATAAATGATTATGATTTAATTATATGTGGAAAACAAACAACAGATGGAGATACGGCACAAGTAGGACCAGAAATTGCAGAGTTTTTGCATATTCCACATGTACCTTATGTTAAAGAGATTGTAGAAGTCAAAGATCATTCGATTGTTGTGATTAGTGGTTATGATTTATATGATGAAAAAATAGAAATAGATTTTCCATGTTTAATCACAGTTGAAAAAGATAGTTATGTTCCAAGACTACCTTCTTTTCGTAGAAAATCAACATTTACAGGATATAAGATTCCAATGATTTCATTAAAAGACTTAGAAGATAAAGATCCTGATCATTATGGATTAAGTGGCTCTCCAACACAAGTTGAAGAGATCTTTCCTCCAAACAAAAAGATGGAATCAAAGATGATTGAAGGTTCAACTAAAGAACTTTCACAAAAAATCTTTGATATATTAAAAGAAAGTAGATATGTATAGGTGATCACATGGCATATATAAAAGTAAACCAAGATAAAGTAACTGAAGAAATCGCAAAACAACTTATAGATGTTTGTCCTTTTAATGCATTTGATTATCAAGATGCTTATTTATCCATTAATGCATCATGTAGAATCTGTAAGATGTGTGTTAAAAAAGGACCACATGGCGTTTGCGAAGTAGTAGATAATCCTAAACCTAAAATTGATAAGAGTTTATATAATGGTATTGCAGTATTTATTGAACAACATCAAAATCAAGCACATCCAGTAAGTTGGGAACTTATTGGAAAAGCTAAGGAACTTGCAAAAGTTAGTAAAGAAGAAGTGTTTGCGATTGTTGTTGGAAACGATGTTAAAGATATTACTAATCAAGCATTATCATATGGTGTGGATAGAGTTTTTGTTTATGAAGATGATTCGTTTAAAGATTTTAATGTTGAACTATATACAAACGTTGTTGAAGCATTTTTCAATAAATATAAAAATAACGTCATCTTATTTGGTGGTACACCAATGGGTAGAAGCTTCGCACCAAAAGTTGCAGCAAGACTTAAGACAGGACTAACTGCAGATTGTACAATGCTAGAGATGACAGAGACTAAAGACCTTCTTCAAATTAGACCTGCGTTTGGTGGTAATATTATGGCTAAAATTCATACGCCAAATGATAGGCCACAAATGGCAACAATCAGATATAAGATGTTTGATAAACCAGAAATTGTAAAACCTTTTGGAAAAGTCAGCTATGAAGATTTAAATGAAATTAGCAAAAACACAACGATTAAGATCTTAGATCATTATCCAAAACCAAAGGTTGATGATATCAGCGATGCTGAAGTTATTATCGCTGTTGGTAGAGCATTTAAAAAACAAAAAGATCTAGATTTAATCGAACCACTTAGAAAAAAACTAAACGCGGAAATCGCATGTACAAGACCTTTAATAGAAAATGGATGGTTTGATGCGAAAAAACAAATCGGATTAAGTGGTCGTACTGTAAAACCAAAATTAATCATTAATTTAGGCATTAGTGGCGCAGTCCAATATATAGAAGGTATGAAAGATAGTGAGCTTATCATTACCGTAAATAAGGATAAACATAATAAACTATTTGATATAAGCCACTACGCAATTGTTGGTGACATTTATGAAGTCTTACCAGAATTAAATAAATTAGTGGATCAAATATTGGAGGCTCAACATGGATTATAAAAAAATAACAAAAAAAGATATTGATGTATTATCAGCATATGTAGATGAGGATCGTTTTTTTACAAAAGATTTCATTGAAAAAGATTTTTCTCATGATGAATTAGGCACTGTAAGTGCATATCCTGATCTTCATATCTTAGTATTAACTAAAGAAGAAATTTCTAAAATTATGGCTTATGCATATCAAGAAAATATCGCAGTTACTGTAAGAGGTGCTGGTACTGGTTTAGTTGGTGCATGTGTACCTATATTTGGTGGTATATTATTAGACACATCAAAAATGAATAAAATTATTGAACTAGATAAAACAAACCTTACATTAAGAGTAGAACCAGGTGTGCTTTTATTAGATATTTATGAAGCTGTTGAAAAAGAAGGCTTGTTTTATGCACCAGACCCAGGTGAAAAAACAGCGACCATTGGTGGAAACATTTCAACAAACGCTGGCGGTATGAGAGCGATTAAATATGGTGTTACACGAGATTGGGTTAGAGGACTAGAAGTTGTTCTTCCTGATGGGTCGATTGAAAAATTTGGTGGGAAAGTTGTTAAAAATTCTACTGGATATGGATTAAAAGATTTGATCATTGGTAGTGAAGGTACGCTTGCGATTATCGTAGAAGCTACACTAAAACTCATTCCAAAACCATTAAAAACGGTCAGTTTATTAGTGCCATTTGAAAATAGAGAAGATGCGATTGCTGCTGCACCTAAATTAATCATGGATCATGTCTTACCGGTTGCAGTCGAATTTTTAGAAAAACAATCACTACAATATAGTGAAGAATTTTTAGGAAAAAAAATACCTCACAACAATTTTGAAGCATATTTATTATTAAGTTATGATGGAAATAACGAAAAAGCAATTGATGAAGATATCGAAAAGGCTAGTAAATTATGTTTAGAAAAATATAATGCTATTGATGTATTTTTAGTAGATACAGAAGAGCGAAGAAGTAGTGTTTGGAATGTGCGTGGAGGATTTTTAGAAGCTATCAAATCATCATCAGATGAAATTGATGAATGTGATGTTGTGCTTCCTAGATCTAACATTAGTGAATTTTTAAAATATGTAAGAACTTTATCTGAACAATTAAATATAAGAATACCTTATTTCGGACATGTTGGTGATGGAAATCTGCACATCTATTTCTGTAAAGATTCTATGCCAAAAGATCAGTGGGAAAAGAAAATAGAAGAAGGATTTAAACTTATGTATGACAAAGCTTTTAGTTTTGGTGGATTAGTCTCTGGAGAACATGGTATTGGATATGCTAAAAAAACTTATATGAAAACACTACTGGGCGAAAATCAACTGAGAATCATGAAGGGTATTAAGCAAAGCTTTGATCCTAAACATATTTTAAATCCAGGTAAAGTTATCTAAGTTTATTAAATATCAAATACTTTCAAGTATGAAAGGTTTAAATTTCTCATTTAAATGGTATAATACAATTGAAAACACTTACAATAATGAATGAGAGGTGATTGATATTAGCGTCATGTTAAATATGCTTAAATACAAAGAAGATTTAAGTATGGCAGAAAGAGCAGTCCTAGATTACTTAATTGAAAATAAAGCAGTGCTCAAAGACTTTAGTGTTGAAAAAATAGCTGAAGCTGCTTATACATCACCAGCATCTGTTGTTAGAATGTGTAAGAAGTTAGGATATAAAGGTTTTAAAGATTTTAAAATTGATTTCATATTAGCAAATGCTAAAGTTGAAGTACCTGAAAATAAAGAGTATTCAGATGTCATTCTTGCTAAAGATGAAAAATGCGGTCAATCAGCAATTGAAAACAATATAAAAGCATTAGAAGATACATTAAAACTTTATGATGAAGAAACTGTAACTAAAGCAGCTGAACTTATCATGAATGCGAGAAAAATATTAATTTTTGGTAAAGGGTCATCATTTTTAGTTTGTAAAGACTTAGAAATGAAACTTAGAAGAATTAACAAATTTTGTATCGCACAAGGTGAATCTCATGATCAGTTGGTCGATGCGACATTTATTAATCAAAAAGATGTGATCATCTTTGTATCTAACTCAGGAAAGACTAAAGAAATCATAAGTGCAGCGCTTCTTGCAAGAGAAAACAAAGCTAAAATTATCAGTATTACTAAGATTGGAAGCTCCATGTTAGCTGACTTATCAGATGTTGTTTTATATACGACTTCACTTGAAGGTGAATTTAGAAGTGCCGCGATGACTTCTAGAATTTCACAAATGTGTATGGTTGATGCACTCTTTGCTAGATGTGCATATGTAGATATTGATAGAGCTGTTAGGACACTTGAGATGACATACAAAACATTTAAAAAATTTAAGCGTTAAAGCATCTTCTTTAAGAAGATGTTTTTTTTCATTTGGGTGCTTGTTTTTTTTAATCTTGAAAAAAACAACCTAAACTGAAGCGCTTTCTTTTTTTATGCTTAATTTGAATTATAATGATAGTGGATAGGTGTGAATATGGAAAAATTAGCAATTGGATTGATGAGTGGTACATCTTTAGATGGTATTGATGTTGTATTAGCTAAGATATCAGGTGTTGACTTAGACACTAAAGTGAAAGTCTTAGAACAACATACATATCCAATAAATGATAAACTCATCTTAAAAATTAAAGATGCAATGGATGATGTTAAATCTAATTCGAAACTCATCAGTAGCTTAAATGTTGAATTAGGGTATGCTTTTGGGCATGCTGTTTTATCTTTTTGTAAAGATTTTAATATTGATTTAAATGGTGTTGATTTTATCGCATCGCACGGACAAACCATTTATCATATCGCATCAGATGAAAAAGATTATGTTAGATCAAGTCTACAATTAGGCGATGGTGGTGTAATTAGCCATGTATGCAAAAAAACTGTTGTATCAAATTTTAGATTAGCAGATATGGCAGCTGGTGGACAAGGTGCACCTTTAGTTCCTTATGCTGATTTTGTATTATTTTCTAATAAAGAACACAATAGAGCTATTCATAATATTGGTGGTATTGCGAATATGACCTTTTTAAAAAAGAGTGGATCCCTTGATGATGTCATTGCATTTGATAGTGGTCCTGGCAATATGATGATCAATGAAGCATGTGAAGCGCTATATCATAAAGCCTATGATGAAGATGGATTAATTGCTAGTCGTGGAAAACTTATACCTAAGCTTTATGAATCCTTAATGGCACATCCTTATTTTCAAATGGATTACCCTAAATCAACAGGAAGAGAAGTATTTGGAGCTTTTTATATTAGTGAGTATTTAAAAATGTACAAAGATGAAAAAGCTGAAGATATAATCCATACGATATCAATGATAACTGTGGATACGATCGTAGATAGTTACAAAGAATTAATTAAGCAAAATGTTGATGAATTAATTTTATGTGGTGGTGGCGCTTTAAATAAGTTTATTATAAATGATATTGCTAAAAAGATGCCTAACACAAAGGTTTATACATTAGAAAACTTTGGATATAGTAGTCAGTATAAAGAAGCGTTAGCTTTTATTATATTGGCAAATCAAACACTAAATCATAAACCATCAAATGTAAGAAGCGCTACAGGAGCTAAAGCATTTAAAGTGTTAGGGCAAGTCAATTATAATTACTAAGGTATTTAAAATAAATGAAAGTTGGATAAAAACATGGATCAACAATTAAAACTAGTGATCGTTGGTGGTGCATCAGTTTATGTACCGTTATTCATCCAAAACTTAATCAGTAAATCTAAAGAGTTTAAAACTTCTGAAATCTGGCTTTTAGATGATGAAGATAAGAAAGATAAAATGAATATTGTTGAAGGTTTTTCTAACCGTCTTTTGAAAAAACATAAATTAGATACTAAAGTTTACGCAACTGATGATTATAAACTCGCACTCAAAGATGCACAATTTGTATTTTCGATCTTGGGGTTAGAAAAAGATGATCATGACCTAGCAGAAGAAAAGATTTTATATGAGCATAATATGCTTGCTGATGATTTATTTGGGATGAAAAGTAGTTTTAAAGCTTTAAGAATTGTACCTAAAATATATCACCTCATTGAGCATATGAATGAATTTTGTGAACAGGCGT
>JBAZCK010000022.1:0-24413 GCA_041654955.1 Acholeplasmataceae bacterium
AATGGATATTCTTTCCATTCTTCAGTTACACTTAAGATTACATCTATATCAAGTGGATCAACACCTGTATTTTTAAGTGCATCTAGTGCTGCTAACGCTCCCATTTCTTGTGTGCCATCTTGTGGCATATTTGATGGGATTGTTTTTTGTCTAATTCCTAATTTTTCAATCACTGCTTCTTCAGACCAAACACCTTTTGTTTTTTCTGAAATTTCTTTAGCAGTTAAGATACCTTTAGGAAGATATATACCTGTTCCTACAATACCTACATGTGCTTTATTCATATGCAAGGAACCTTACCTTTCTATGATTTATAATCTCATACCACCATTAACGCTTAATGTTTGTCCTGTGACATAAGATGCCTCTTCAGATGCCAAGAATAATGCTGCATTCGCGATTTCTTGAGGTTCACCTAAACGTTTTAACATTGTTAATGCTGCAAATTGATCAAGTAGATCTTGTGGTACTGTTTTTAATATATCTGTCATGATATATCCAGGAGCAATCGCATTAACTCTTACATTTTGACCTTTTCTAGCAAATTCTTTTGCCCAAGTCATTGTTAAACCTAAAACGCCTGCTTTAGTTGCTGCATAATTTGCTTGTCCGATATTTCCATAAAGACCAACAACTGATGAAATATTAATGATTGAACCATAATTGTTTGCTGTCATGTGTGGTCCTATTAAACGAGTTAAGTTAAATACACCTTTTAAGTTAACATTGATAACTGCATCCCACATATCATCTGTCATTTTGTGAGTCATTGCATCTTTAGTGATACCAGCGTTATTAACTAAAATATCAATTTTTCCAAATTTTTCAACGATTTCATCGAAGAATTTTTGAATACCAGCTACATCAGTTACATTTAAATGATAACCATATACATTTTTAGCTTCATAAGTAAGTTCACCCATGTCAGCTGCGATAACAATCGCACCTTCTTTAGCAAACGTTTCTGAGATTGCTTGTCCTAAACCTTTTGCGCCACCTGTTACAACAGCGACTTTTCCATCTAATCTTCCCATATGTTTTCTCCTTTATTTAACTTTCTTAAAGATTGTTGCAGTTCCCATACCGCCACCGATACATAAACTTGCAAGTCCTAAATTTTTGTCTTCTTGTTTAAGCATTTCATGTAGTAAAGTAACAATGATTCTATTTCCGCTTGCTCCAACTGGATGTCCAAGTGCGATTGCACCACCATTGACATTTGTTTTTGCAAGAATATCTTCTTTAGTTACACCAAATGCATCAGTTAATTCTTTAATAACACCTAATGATTGTGCAGCAAATGCTTCATTTAATTCAAGTAGATCTAAATCATTAAATGATAGATTTGCAGTTTTTAAAGCTTGTTTAATAGCAGGTGTTGGTCCTAGACCCATCACTGATGGATCAACGCCACCTTGACCAATCCCAACGATTTCAAATAAAGGTGTTAAATTATATTTTTTAACAGCTTCTTCACTAGCTAACATCATAAAACTTGCACCATCGTTAATACCCGATGATGAACCAGCAGTCACTGAACCATCTTTTTTAAATGCAGGTCTTAGATTTGATAATTTTTCATAAGATGTATTTCTATTGATGAATTCGTCTTTATCAAAGATGATATCGCCTTTTCTTGTTTTAATAACAATCGGTACGATTTCATTTTTAAATTTACCTTGATCATCAGCTTTAGCAGCTTTTTCTTGTGAAGCCCATGCGAAACGATCTTGTTCTTCTCTAGTTAGACCAAATTTATCTACAATGTTTTCAGCTGTGATACCCATATGATATCCTTCAAAAGCATCTGTTAATGCATCATAGATCATATGATCTCTTAATTGTTGATCACCCATTTTAACACCAGTTCTAACTTTACTTGGAACTAAATAAGGTGTACCACTCATAGATTCTGCACCACCAGCAACAACGATTTCATGGAAACCTAACATAATATTAGCATAACCATTCATCACTGTTTTCATCCCACTACCACAAACCATATTAACACCGTATGCAGGTACTGTTGATGGAACTCCAGATTTGATCGAAATTTGTCTAGCCAATCCTTGGCCAAGACCAGCAGGTAGAATATTACCCACTAAGACTTCATCAATCGTCGATGGGTCTACTTTTGTTTCTTCGATGAGTGCACGTAACACTTGTGATCCAAAATCAGCTGGATGAACATCAGAAAGTGATCCCATAAAAGCACCAATTGGACTACGTTTTGCGCCTACTACATAAACTTTTCTCATTTAAATTCTCCTCTTCTTAAAAGCGTTTACAATGATTATAAATTAAAGTATAACGTACCAAGAAAAAGCACAAAAAATGCTTTTGTTAGGTCATTATATCGCTTTATTTTCAATTTTTTAAATATGAATATATATTCATAATACGATTTAATAATATCATATGTATATTTGATTGTCAATCATTGTGATAGTAAATTAGAAAAATAATTAAAAACGGTTACACATTTATATCATTAAACTTAAGAAATCATAGTATTAAATTATATTTAATAAGACATATTAAAACAAATTTAGTGACTTCGCTTATTCATTTATCAATTTTTTTCATTGTTTTTTTTGTATTTTTAAGTTACACTTATTGTAGGTGATAACATGAATCAACAAAATTACAGACTTCCTAAACGTAGAGATGGTCAAAAAACTTTCGATAAAATTATAGATACAGCAAAAAAACTTTTCTCTAAAAAAGGATATCTCGCAACTTCAATTAATGAGATCATTGATAAATCAGGAGTTGCTACAGGTACTTTTTATATTTACTTTGATGATAAGTTTGCGTTATATTCATATATCCTATCAAAATATCGCAAACTCATTAGAAAAACACTAAGTGAAGCGATTAGAGATGCTAAAACTAGATATGAAAAAGAAAGATTAGGTCTAAGAGCATTCCTTAAATTCGCATGGGAAGATCCCCTTGCTTATCGCATCATTTGGGAGTCTATGTTTGTCGATAAATCGTTATTTAAAGAGTATTATGAAACATTTAGTCATGATTATGTAAGACAACTTAATCATGCTGTAGATGAGCGTGAAGTTAGAGATGATGTTGATTTAGAGACACTTTCATATATATTAATGGGTGTATCAAACTTCGTTGGATTGCAAGTGTTATTTAGAGAGACGTTAACAGATAAAGATTTAGATGACATATGTGATGAAGTGATGAAAATATTAGATCATGGCATGTTTAAATAAAAAGACGAAATATTCGTCTTTTTTTAATTTTAAATGCTATAATTTAAGTATAAATCTATAGAGAGGGGTTATACTCAAAGATATACATTGAGTATACAAATATTTAAATGAAATTTATCAAAACAGATCAAGCTCCAAAAGCTGTTGGTCCATATAGTCAAGGTGTTTTAGTAAAAGATACACTTTATATTTCAGGACAAATTCCATTTGTTCCAGAGACGATGACATTAATATCAGATGACATTAAAGATCAAACGCTTCAATCACTTAAGAATATATTAAACATTGTAAAAGCAGCTGGCTTAAATAAAGAAGATATTGTTAGATGTGGCGTATTTATGACAAATCTTGAAGATTTTGGTCATATGAATGAAGTTTATGAAGCATTTTTTGATGGTCATAAACCAGCTAGAGCAGCTGTAGAGGTAAGAAGACTTCCAAAAGATGTTTTAGTTGAGATTGATGCGATTGCAGTTAAACCATAAATAAAAAGGTCAAACATCTAATAAGTGTTTGACCTGTTTTTTTAGTATATTGGGGTTACTGTAATTTTTGAACCATCACATGGAATATCTAGTCTACAATTAAGTTTATTATCAATACCTTGACCTAATTCAAATTTAAAGAAATCAATGATTTTCATATCATGTTTAATTAACAAATTTTCAACTGTCAAAGATGGATCTTTAATATATGGTTGAGAAAGTAATGTTTTAGCCTTTAATTCAGCCATAAAACCTTCTTCATCAAATGATCCATGTGTCTTTTCATACATGAATTTTTCATAGTTCATCGTATCTTGATCAATAAATTCAAGTGCTAAATATTCAGCAGACATCGCAGCAACCTGCATCGCAAGTATGTTTGCTAGATCATGATTTACTTTATTTAAAACAACTAAAGTAACAAGTTTACCTTGCATATGTGTATATGAGCCAAATCCTTGATTTGCTTCTTTTTTTACGCGATAAAACCGTCTTAATTTAATGTTTTCACTTACAATACCACTTGTTTGTGTAATGATATCTTCAATTTTAACGCCATCTATATTTTCTTTTAAAGCTGATTTTGCATTTGTGACATCAGTTTTAATTAAATGATGACCTAGTTTATTAACAAGTGTTACAAATGCTTCGTTTTTAGTGACAAAATCAGTTTCAGCATTGACTTCAAATAAAATAGCTTCATCATCTTTTATGTTTATATGACACATCCCTTTAGATGCGACTCTTTGATTCCCATCTTCTTTTTTTATATTTGTCTTTAAATGTGCTAAAGCCTTATCATAATCATTTTCAAATTGTATAAGTGCTTGTTTAATCTCAAGCATACCAGCACCAGTTTCTTCTCTTAATTTTTTTACTAGTTTAATATCCATAATAATCCTCAACTTTCCTTTTTTATTATACTATAAAAAACATATATTTGTTAAATTTCGCACATATTTTAACAAAAAAAGGCTTATCGCCTTTATTCGCCAAAAATAGAAAGTTGTTCAATCATCATCTTTTTGTGTCCTTTAATGATCCTTTGCCATTTAGAGCCTCTGCCTTTGCCAAGCGGTCTAATCTTATTTTCATCTTTTAGACGCTTTAAAGTGCGGTCTATAGTGGCATCACTGACATTTGGATGACGCTTTCTTAAATCTTCTTTTGTAAATATTTCAGTTAGTTTTAATATACTATTTTCAATGTTATCTGATTTATTTAAGTTCTTTTCAAATTCATATTCATGTGACATTTGATCAACTTCTTCATATGCTTTAATTAATAGATCAACCAAAAGGCGATTAAGCATATCTGTTTGAGCAAACCCACTAGACCAATAATAATTTGCAGTAATTAAACCAGAACTCCATGTCTCTTTAATAAGTAAAAAATATTTAAAGAAACTAACATATTTAAACACATTAAAATGTTTTAATAATATGGCATATAAGACAATCATACCTACTTTATCATTATGCATACTAAATATATTCATATTCATAAAATCAACATAAAAGTTTGAAATTAGTTGAGTTAATTCATGTTTATTTGATCTTAAACTTTTTTCAAATAAATTCAATAATTTTTCTAAATCTTCTCTTTTTGACATCTTTTTAGTCTTTAACATACCATCTTCTTGCATATCATAGGTGTTAAAATGAATCGGATCATAATCTTTTGACATCAATTTAGCTAAGTTATAGATTTCATTGACGAGCAGTTCAAAATTTTCGGGTGAAGATTGTAGCTGTGTTAAAGCAACTTTAATATTTGCTAGGCAATGTTCATCTTTTGTTCTCGGAACCATTTTCTTTTTAGCAAACAATTTTATTCTTGCTTCTGTCATATTTAATTCAAGATATTTAGCAATAGAAATTAAATTCATTTCCATCGTATTTTTCTCAAATGCTTGTTCATCACGGTTAAAAAGATCATTATAATAAAATGATTTTCCTTTTGACTCATATAATGATAACAATAACAACATGACTTCATTTGATATTTGTATGCGTTCTATATTTGCTAAAGCTTTCATGAAATATCCTTTCTAGTGGTTAAAGCTACTGCCTCCAATAAATTCTCTTAATAGTGAATTACATGGTACGAGCTCATCATCAATATCTCTAAAGTATTTTAAGAATTTTAATATTCTGTTTGCGGTTATATAGTGTCTATTATCTTTTGGAATCGCTCTAAGTTGAGCAACCGCGTGTTTTTTTAGAACAGATAGTTCATAAGTTAATTCAGAGTTAAACACATAGTTTGCTTCTCTTTGGTTTGGATAAATCCATTTAAATTCACCACGTCTAACACTTGGCCACATATCCATGGTATCTGTTGCTGATGAATTTCTATATTTTTGATCTCTAACGATACGTCTTAGTAATCTAATTTCAGTAATTGAAATTGGATTATGATCATCAATATGAAGTTGTGTCTGTGGTGCAATATAAATATTAAACTTTTGATGTTTAGGTATTGATTTAGTTAGTTTTTCGTTTAATGCATGTATACCTTCGATGATAATCGGAGAATCTTTAGCAATTTTAATCGTTTTTCCTGGTTGTCTTTTACCTAATTGGAAATTAAAATGTGGTAAAGTGACTTCTTCACCTTGAATTAAACGAAGCATATCGCTATTAAATAAATCAACATCAAGTGCATCAACGTGCTCTAAATCTGGAGATCCATCATCATTTTTAGGTGCATGATCTTTACCAAAATAATAATCATCAATACTAATCATGACAGGTCTAATACCTCTAGTCATCAGTTCTATTCTTAAGCGATTAGAAAATGTCGTTTTACCTGATGATGATGGTCCTGCGATACCGATTAAACGGATAGAATCAATGTTATTTTCAATTAAATCACCAAGTTCATTTAATTGATGCGCATGTTTTGTCTCACACATATTAACAAAATCAACACTTGAAGTGTGGTCTTTTGCAAACTCATTCATTTTAGGAATGGTATTTCCTGATATAATTTTCCCCCATTTTCTAGCTTCTTTTAATGCTTTTCCAAATGTTGGTTCATCATGAAAAACAGGAATTTGACCATTCATTTCTGCTCTTGGATACTGAATCAAAAATCCTGGATGATATAAAATAAAATTAAATGTAGATATATAGCCGGTTGAAGGTAGCATATACCCAAACATATAGTTTGTATAACCATGACATTCATATAAATTTACATAGTCTTCTTCTCTATATTTCAAGATATCTACTTTATCATGCATATCAAGTTCACGATACAGTTTCATCGCTTCACCAAGTGATATACGTTTTCTTTCAATCAAATAATCTGCTTTAATAATGCGTTTAACTTCTTTTTCAATGTCATCTAATACTTGTTGATTTAAAATACCATCAAAATCATCAAATACAGCTAAAATCGATCTTGAAATACTGTAATTGAAACGAATTTTTGCATTAGGATATAAGTTTTTGACTGCCATCGCAATAATATATCTTAATGTTGATTCATAAATTCTTATCGCATCTGCATGCGTATAAGTCAAAAATTCTACATCTGCATCATGTGTTGGTATATAACTTAACTCTCTTAATCTTTTATTAACAGTTGCTGCTAAAGCATCTTTTACATTAAGTTTTAATGCTATACTTTTTAAGTCTGTTGAGCTATCAAATTGATGCTCTTTTTCTAAGATTGTAAATTTCATATTTTTCTCCTCTTATTCATCCTCATCATCGAATAGATCGAATCGATTTAGGTGAATCTTTTTATGATCTTTTGTTATAATTTCTTCTTCTTTAACGATATCTTCAACCTCTAAATCCGTCTCAATTTTTTTCTCAATTTTTTTGACAGGTTTAACGATTTCTATATCTAGAGTTGCATCTGCTATTTTAAGCATATAAGCAGATCCAAGTTTTTTCTCATCATAGATGTTTTTTCCAAATTTATTACCACTGTATTTTAATTCTGAGACAACGGTATGGAATGCATCTTTTTCAGTTACGACTAGCACATCGACATCTTCTTTTGTTTGTGCTTTAGTTAAGCGATCTGCATATGCCAAATCATGTGGATTTGATTTCAAATGTTCGACAACTAAAATACCGCGTCTATTTCTACTATAGACAGGTAGTTCTTCAACAACATCTTTTATCACATTACCTCTTACAGATAACATCATAAACTCATCGCGCTCACTAACATATAATGCTCTAACAAGTTCATCTTCATCCCCGATATTCATACCCTTAACTCCACCTGCTTGAAGGCCGTATAACGGTAGATCATCGGTTAAATATCTTAAGACATAACCGCGTTTAGATATTGCGATAATATTTTCTTTTTGTCCATAATGAATTGATGAAAGTTCATCGCCATCATTTAATCTCATACACTTCATTGGTTTATAAAATCTAGTGGCCTCAAAATCAGCAAGTTTTGCTTGCTTCATCATCCCTTGTTTAGTTGCGAGTAAAACCATGTCATTATCTTTAAAGCTTGAGACACATAAAACATCAATAATCGATTCATCTTGTTCAATAGGTGTAATATTATTGATATAAACCCCTAAATCTTTCCATTTTTGGTCATCAATCTTATAAACTGGTAAGAATATATAGTTACCTAAATTTGTAAAAATTAACAATGTATCTAGTGTATTAATTTCACGTTCAAAGATTAATGCATCATCTGCTTTAAGTCCAGCTGTTTGTGTGGCTTGATAGCTTCTTAAAGAGGCACGTTTAACATACCCTTCTTTAGTAATACCAACCATTACTCTTTCATCTGAAACTAAATCTTTTTCATCTATTTTAATACTTTCAATTTCTTCTTCAATTTGTGAACGTCTATCATTACCAAGTACTTTAGCAACTTCAATAAGTTCACGTTTAATGACGCGTCTTAAAGCATTTTCTGATGATAATATATGTTCTAATTCTTTAATTTTATCATCTAGTGCATGATCTTCATTTTCAAGTGCTTGTATGTCAGTATTAGATAATCTATATAATTGTAATGTTACAATTGCTTCTGCTTGAAGTTCAGTAAATCCAAAATGCGCCATAATGTTTTCTTTCGCATTCTGCTTGTTTTGTGATTCTCTAATGACTTTTATGACTTGTTCAACAATACTTACCATTTTAATAAGACCTTGAACAATATGTTGTCTTTTTTGAGCTTTTTCTAATTCATAATTAGATCGATTTGTGATGACATCTTTTTGATGATCGACATAAGCTTTTAAAATAGGAATAATACCTACTAAAACAGGTCTATGATTTAAGATAGCGACCATATTATAGTTATATGCCACTTGCAAGTCTGTCGACTTATATAAAAGATTTAACATCAGTTGTGCATCTGCACCTTTTTTTAAATCAATCGCAATTCGTAAGCCTTGTTGATCAGATTCATCTCTAATTTCAATAATATCATCAATTTTTTTATCAATTCTCATGACATCAATTGCTTTAACTAAATCAGCTTTATTGACTTCATAAGGTATTTCAGTTACGACAATTCTATCTTGTGATTTAGATATTTCTTCAATATCCGCTTTAGCTCTAATAATAACTTTACCAGCACCAGTTTCTAATGCTTGCATAATACCATCAATACCTTGAACGATACCGCCTGTTGGAAAGTCTGGTCCTTTAATATATTTTGTGAGTTCTTTAAATGTAATTTGATCATTATCTAAATATGCAATTGTCGCATCAACCACTTCTTTTAAATTATGAGGTGGTATTTTTGTTGCATATCCAGCAGATATACCTGTTGAACCATTGACTAGCAAATTAGGAAATTTAGCAGGAAGTACTGTTGGTTCTAACTCTTCATCATCAAAGTTAGGCACAAACGGTACTGTTCTTTTTTCAATATCTTGTAATAATGCTTCAGCAGCTAGTGATAATCTAGCTTCAGTGTAACGCATCGCTGCAGCACTATCGCCATCTATCGATCCATTATTTCCATGCATATCAATTAAAATTGAACGCATTTTAAAATCTTGGGATAGTCTAACCATAGCCTCATAAATACTTGAATCACCATGTGGATGATATTTACCCATAACTTCTCCGGCAATTCTAGCAGACTTCTTATGGGGTTTATTATGAAACATACCTAATTGTTGCATCGCGTATAGAATACGTCTTTGAACGGGCTTTAAACCGTCTCTTGCATCAGGTAGGGCACGGTCTTGGATAATATATTTTGAATATCTTGCAAATCTGTCACTAAATATTTCTTCTACGGTAGATTCGACGATGTTTTCAACATAATCGTTGACTTTCTTGATGACTGACATTATTCCACCCCTAACTCTAGATCAAAATCATCACTGATTTCAAAATCGACATTTTCTTCAATCCATTCTCTACGTGGACCAACTTGATCCCCCATAAGAATAGATACACGTTTATCTGATGCACTTAAATCATCAATCGTTACTTGTATTAAAGAACGATGTTCAGGATTCATAGTTGTATCCCAAAGTTGCGGTGCATTCATTTCTCCTAATCCTTTATATCTTTGGATACTTGCTTGTTGTCCGTTGATTAAAGCTTTTAATTCTTCATCTGACCATGCATAATGAGACTCATCTTTTTTACCTTTTTTAAGGCTAACTTTATATAAAGGAGGTTGCGCAATAAATAATCTACCCTCTTCAATTAAAGGTCTCATATATCTAAAGAAGAATGTTAAAAGTAACACTTGAATATGTGCTCCATCAGTATCCGCATCGGTCATAATAATAATTTTATTATAGTTACATTTTTTAATATCAAAATCAGGTCCAAAATCAGCACCAATGGTATAGATCATCGTCGCGATTTCTTCATTTTTTAAAATTGCATCTAAACTTGCTTTTTCAGTATTAATAACTTTACCGCGAAGTGGAAGAATTGCTTGAAATCTTCTATTTCTACCTTGTTTTGCTGAACCACCAGCAGAATCCCCTTCGACTAAGAAAAGTTCATTAATAGTTTTATCTTTTGATTGTGCTGGTGCTAGTTTTCCAGATAAAGTAATTTCTTTTTTATTTTTTGTCTTACCGTTTCTAGCTTCTTCTCTAGCTTTTCTAGCGGCTTCTCTAGCTTTTTGAGCACTAACAGCACGATTAATAATCTCGCTGGCAACTTTTCTATTTTCTTCTAGATATGTTGTCATATATTGATAAACGACATTATCTGTTGCGTTTCTAGCTTCAGGTGTTCCTAATTTACCTTTTGTTTGTCCTTCAAATTCTAAGACATCTTCAGGAATACGTAAAGATACGATTGCTGTTAAGCCTTCTCTAATATCTGATCCATCTAAGTTTGGATCTTTATCTTTAATTAAACTGTATTTTCTTGCATAATCATTTAAAGCTCTTGTTAAAGCTGATTTGAACCCAGTTTCATGCGTTCCACCATCTTTAGTTCTTACATTATTAACAAAAGATAAAATAGATTCGATATAGCCATGGGTAAACTGAAAAGCAACATCAACTTCAATCGTTTTTGTCTTCTTTTGTTCTAAATGATAAGCTTGTTCAATAACATAAGTATCATTAATGACTTTCTTATCTTTATTTAAGAACTCTACATATGCTTTAATGCCTTCAGAATATTGAAAAGATTCTTTTTGATTATTTCTTTGGTCAATTAAATTAATTTTTAGACCTTTAATTAAAAATGCTTGTTCTCTTAAACGTTCTTTTATAAGATCATAAGAAAAAAGCGTTGTTGAAAATATTTTAGGATCTGGTTTAAAATAAACCGTCGTTCCTGTCTTTTTTGTATCACCAATACGTTCGATTGGTGATATATGTTTACCACCATCAGAAAATTTTTGATGCCATATACCTTTATCTCTATGAACGGTTACTTCTAAAAATTGTGATAAAGCATTAACAACTGATGATCCAACACCATGTAGACCACCAGATACTTTATATCCACTGTCTTCAGAAAACTTTCCGCCAGCATGCAAAACAGTAAAAATGATTTCTGTCGTTGGACGTCCTGAAGTGTGCATTTTATATGGCATACCTCGTCCGTTATCAGAAACCTCAATACTATTATCTGCTTTAATTGTTAAAGTAATCTCACTACCATAACCTGATAGGGCTTCATCGATTGAATTATCGACAATTTCCCATACCAAATGATGTAGTCCTCTTTGATCAGTTGATCCAATATACATCCCAGGACGCTTTCTAACAGCTTCTAATCCTTCTAGTATTTGTATCGACTTTTCATCATATTGTTTTATCATTTTGCTCACATCATCACCATCTTATTTTTATGATAATATTATACCAAATAATATAGTCATATACAATGATTGATTATGTTTTATTCTTTTCAAATGTCGATTAAAATATTTTATGATATAATTGTTTAAGTATAGAGGTGAAAATTATGACATACGTATATATTGGCTTACTCATGATATTATCATATTTTTTAGGAAGTATACCGAGTGGATTAATTATTGGAAAAGTTTTTAAAAATGTAGATATTAGAGAGCACGGATCAAAAAATACTGGTGCAACCAACGCAATTCGTGTTTTAGGGTTCAAATATGGTATATTTGCGTTCGTTTTTGATGTCTTAAAAGGTGCATTTGTAATTGCCCTTGCATACTTCTTTTTAGATCAGTCTTTATATATAGTTAGTGACTATAATATTAATATTTTTAGTATTTATGGTATGGCAGCAGTTTTAGGACATGTTTTTCCGATTTATATCAATTTTAAAGGTGGAAAAGCAGTTGCAACTTCTGCTGGTATGATCTTAGCTATTGAGCCATGGGTTGCACTAGGTGTACTTGTCATTTTCCTAATCATGTTTCTTACAACAAGATATGTTTCTCTATCATCAACGATAGCAGCAAGCGGTGTTGTACTATATTTCTTAGTTAGAATTCTATTTGATCATCCTTTATATAACCAACCAACTAGAATTATGGATTTTTCAGTTGTATGTGTGCTTGCAACCATCATTTTTATTAGACATAAAGCCAATTACAAAAGGCTTAGAGAAGGTACAGAAAATAAAATGTAACTATTTGATATCAAATAGTTTTTTTTATGCACTAATAAAAAAAAATAGACATCAAATGTCTATTTGTATTGATTCATTGAACTTAAAATTTGTCTGACTTGTTTTTCAGATGGTGTACGTCCCATTTGACGCATCATTTCACGAATCATTTGTTCATTGACTGGTGGATTCTTTTCTAAATAACGTTTAAACCATTTTCTAGCTGCGAAAAACCCGATAACTGCACCAATCAATATTGCGCCTACGATAATTAAGATTAATGCCCAAATTGGTATATTCATGTTGACCACGCTCCTATTCTTTTCAACTTATATTTTACTTGATAAAATCATAAATTACAAGTAATAATGGATAAAGTTTGACAATACTTTAAAAATTACTTATACTAAAACAAAAAAGCAGTATTTAGGAGCACTATATGGACTATATCATCAGTTTTTTCTTAAGTTTTTTTTCATTTTTCATTATTTCCCATTTTATATACAGACTCTTCGGTAAAAAACAATGGTCGCTTATATTTTTAGGTGTCATATTTATATCTTCTTTTTTTGATTTTTTTAATTTTGTACAAGCTGGATATGAAAACATTATCTTAGTCTATGTCTTTATGTCTAGAGTTTTACCTGTTATATTTGCAGCCATTTTATTTATAAAGATTTCTGGAGGTATTCGAGTTAAAAAAATCAAAGTCAGCAGACCTAAACTAAAAGATCCAAATGAAGATATATTTACAACTACTTATTTAAGAAAAATTATCTATTTAATGTCCTTATTAAGTATAGTAATTGCACTGCTTAGCTATTTCTTTATTGATGATATATTAAAATATGTTTTAATTGCTATATCATCAATTGTCATCATATTTGGCTTATATAAACTCTATGAGTTAAGATATTTTAAAGAAGATAAAGTCTTACTTATTATAGGAAAACAAAAAGAAGTTACTTATGAAATGACACTTGATAAAACCTATCATAAAACTCATATTAAAGACCTTTATAAAAATGAAGATTATTTAATCGATAAATTCGCAACCATCCATATTTATGAAGATAAAAAATTAACAGAAAAACACTATTTATATTGGATTGCTACATCGCAAGTCTTTGAAGTGACAGATAAAAAATTTCATAAAGTTAATCTTTTATATAAAAATCATATCATGGAGCTTATGAAATATCATGATGCCATTATTAAACTAGAAAAAAGTAAGTCTGGTTATCAAGTAATGAAAGAAAAGAAATATCGTAAATAACTAAAAAATAAGGATACCACAGCTATGTGATATCCTTTTATTTATGGTTTTATGCCTTTTTCAAATATTGTAATGCGTTTAATCCCATATGTTTTTTCTTTAATCTTAACAAAATCTTCATAAGTATCATTTAAAATGCGTTGTTTTTTAGTTTCACAAACAACGAGTCCGCCTTCTTCAACTAAAACATTTAATTCAACTAAAAGCTCATCATAAACATCAAGATCATATGGTGGATCTATAAAAACTAAATCAAAATAAAGGTTTCCTACACCATTTAGAAATTGCTTATAATCTCTTTGTAAAATGGTCATGTGTTCAGTAACATCTAACATCTTGGCATTATCAAAAACAGTTTTAATGGCATCCTTATCCTTATCTACAGCATATAAATATTTAGCCCCTCTAGATAAAGCTTCTAGGCCGTATGCACCAGATCCAGCAAATAAATCAAGGACACAATTAAAAGCTTTTCCTTGAATAACATTAAATACAGATTCTCTTACCATATCTGCTGTTTCTCTTGTTGTTTTTTTATTAACTCGCTTAAGTACTCTACCTTTATGATAGCCACCGATGATTCTCATTTCCACACCCCTTACTCAGACAACCATATTATAGCAAATATATATTCAAAATTAAATAAAAAAATACTCTTTCGAGTATTTATTCATTCTTAAGTGCATCCACTGTTTTTTGGTCTAATTTTTTAACAACTGCTAAGATCAATTTAACAGTATTTTCATAGTCATCATAATGGATGATTGAAGTATGTGAATGCATATATCTAGTAGGTATACCAATCGATAAACCTAATGCACCTTCATGTGCTAAATGCATATTGCCTGCATCTGTTCTACCACCAGTAATAAATGCTTCTTGATAAGGAATACCTTCAGCTTTAGCAACTTCAATGACAAATCTTCTTAATGCTTGATTAGGAACTAACCCAGCATCATAAAGTAATATTTGTGGTCCTTTTCCAAGTGATTGTTGTTCACTATCACCTTCTGGTACGTCATTTGCAAGTCCTGTATCAACTGCAATCGCAATCTCAGGATGTACAACATAACTAGAAGTTTTAGCGCCTCTTAATCCAACTTCTTCTTGAACAGTAAATGTTCCAAATAATTGATTTGGAGTTTGATCTAATCTTTTTAAAACTTCCATAACAACAGCACTACCAATACGGTTATCCCATGCTTTAGATAGTAAGTGTTTACCACTACCTAAAACCATAAATTCACTTCTTGGTGTAATCATTTGACCAGGTATAACACCTAAGTTCATAGCTTCTTCTTTTGAATGAACACCAAGATCTAAATACATGGATTCAATAGGAATTGCTTCTTTTCTCTTATCAGCTGGAATAATATGTGGTGGTTTAACACCTGTTACACCTGATATAATACCCTTTGGTGTATGTATATCCCAAACTTGTGCAAGCATGACTTGTGAAAACCAGCCACCTAAAGTTTGAAATTTAACAAATCCATCTTTGGTAATTTGTGTAACTAATAAACCAACTTCATCCATGTGTCCTGCGATCATCACTTTTGGACCTTGATTTTTCTTAATCGCAATTAAAGATCCTAAATTGTCAACAACAACTTCATCAACACTTTTTTCAACTTGTTTTTTAATATAGTTTCTAACTAATTTTTCTTGTCCAGGAACACCTGGAAGTAAAGAAATTTCTTTTAATATATCGTATGCTTTATTCATGATTGACTCCTTTTATAAATTAACATTATTATAACATGCTTTAGGCATAAAAAAAAGCCTAGAAAGCTGTGAGAACGAGTTACGTTCAAGTGGGTGTCAACTTATCAATATATCGGGATTCCGATCACTCGGCATTCACACCAATATCGTATGACTCCCTTTTAAAAGATTTGGGTTCCACGGGTGCTTCCTAGGTTCACCTACAATTTATCACTAATCTTTTTATATGTCAAGCAATTTAGCGCACATTAAAGGCATTTATAAGCTTTATAAATTCCAATGTAAATTGTATGGATTGCATCTATTTTTAGTAAGTGATATAATATATAATACAAGATATGGCGTAATCTCAAACAATTAAAAAAGTCCTAAGGGACTTTTTTTAATAATATACGGATATTCTTACATATTTACCATGATAAACCATAAGTGATAATAAGACATCTCTTATTTTTGTTTCTATCATATATTCATTATTTACTGAACTAAAATCTATTCTTGCTGTAATATAATCTTCATATTTAACATCAGTAAGACGTTTGACTTGATATTCTCTAGATATCTTTCTCAAATCTTCTTCACTTTGAAAATAAGCAATGATAGAGATAATAATATTTGCGTCTATACTTAAATCTTTTAATAACTCTGCTAGGCGTTGGGCTCTAGCGATAATATATTCCGATTTGTGAAAGAATGTTTTTTCATAAATGGTTTTTTCCGGATCTTCTTTTAGATCAAGTGATACATTTGTTTTATATTTAGTTTCTAAATATGTTTTAAACTTATGGGCTCTCTTATGAGCTTTTTTATTAAACTCTGCATAGACATGTATCTCAGTTTTATCAATTGTATATGCAGTGATGATAAAATGGAAAAAGTTTGCGTAGACTAATAAGTCATGAAAATGAAGATCAAATTGTTTTTTAGTAATCTTTAATTGATAATGACCAGATAAGGTAAATGTTTCATTATAGACAAGCGGTTCAAATAAAGCATTTGCGTATACTTCTCTTTGTAGATCAACATCATAGTAATGATAACTATCATATGCGACACGCTTATGAAGGTTTATCAACTCAACGATAGAGATAATGATTCCAAATATCGCAAATGATCCCGCTAAACTATAACGCAGTGCATCATGAAAATTTGAAATTAAAATTAAATAGATAATTGGTGGAAATAGTGCAATTCCAAATGTTCTAAATGTTGAAGTAAAACCCTTTAAATGGATAAAATAAGCTAATAAGAACACGATAATAACAATATATAAGGTAAAGAAATTATACCAGTTAAAATCTTCAATTCTATTAGCGATATAATTGATTTCATGAATAAATAAGAACACACCTAATGTGTAAAGTAAAATCATGGTTAGTTGTCTTGCATGTAAATACCATTTTTTTGTGAATAGTTTTCTTTGTTGTGGAAGATGATAGAAATTTTTCATTTCTCTACGATATTCAAAAAATGGCCAATAGGATCCTCTTAAACTAATACGAATCGGCAAAACATTTTCATCTTTCATCTTAGATTCTAAAAACTTTTCAAAACTTGATAATGGATTTAAGATAAAACTTAAAGTTCCTATAATGATAATAGGTAATTGATAGTCATAAGGGGTTATCGATAAGACAATAGATAAGATAACACCATATATCGCATAAATAATTAATTTTGGTATACCACCAAAAACAAAAACACCGATATAAACTAAAGAAATAATCGCAGAAATCATAAAAATGCCTTGACCTTTTAACTCAAAAAGAGATAAAGCGATCGGCATTAAAATAAAAATAGCTATGGATAATGTGAGAGAAATAATTAATCTTGATTTCATAGTCACTCCTTTATATTATTATACAAAAAAAGAGTGGCAAATACCACTCTTATTATTTGTTATTTATCTGACTGCTTTAAAGCTTCAATTAATTCAGCTTTTCTCATTGTAGAATAACCAGTAATGTTTCTTTCTGAACATAATTCTTTAAGTTCAGTAACTAACATACTAGAATAATCTACTTTTTTAGTTTCTTTAGCAGGTTTTACTTCTGCCTTTTTTTCTTCTTTTGCTGGTTTAGCTTCTTCTTTTTTAGGTTCAGCTTTCTTAGGTGCATTCTTTTTGATTTCAACTTTGTTGATATCAACTGATTTATTAGCAGTTTTTGGTGCTACATAACCATCAATAGCAGCTTGTGCCATTGCACAATATACTTTAAAATCTTCTGGTTGATTAACAGCGATATCAGCTAACATTTTACGGTTAACTTCAACGTTTGCTAAAGCAAGTCCATGAATTAACTTAGAATATTTCATTCCATTTAATTTTGCAGCTGCATTGATACGAGTAATCCATAATTTTCTGAATTCTCTTTTTCTTTGCTTTCTGTCTCTATAAGCATATGCTAATGAATGCATTACTTGTTCGTGTGCAGTACGGTATAAAGCACGTTTTGAACCAAAGTAACCTTTAGCTAATTTTAATATTTTTTTACGTCTGTTTCTTGCAACAGATCCACCTTTAACTCTTGGCATTTTTTACTCCTCCTGTTACTTCAGATTCGAAATAAGTGATTTAATACGTTTTTCATCTGATGGATGAACACTTGTTTCGCCTCTTAATTGTCTATTTTGTTTTGTAGTCTTTGATGCTGCTAAATGTCCTTTGTATGCTTGTCCACGACTTAATTTACCAGTACCTGTAATTTTAATTCTTTTCTTTAATCCACTATGTGTCTTTTGTTTTGGCATGTGAATACGTCCTTTCTTATTGGTTAGTTTGATGTGGTGCAATAATTGCGATCATATTGCGTCCGTCCATTTTTGGATAAGATTCAACTGTTGCGTTTTCGCCAACTGATTGAATAAATTTAGTGATCACTTCTCTGCCGACTTCTTGATGTGTGATCATTCTACCAAAGAAACGAATGGTAATTTTAACTTTATCGCCTTTTTGTAAAAACTTTAATGCGTGTTTAAGTTTAGTGTCAAAATCATGCTTGTCAATGGTTGGACTAAGTCTTATTTCTTTGACTTCAACAACACGTTGGTTTTTCTTCATTTCTCTGAGTTTTCTTTGTTGATCATAACGATATTTTGAGTAGTCCATAAGTTTTGCAACCATAGGTTTTGAATCAGGAGATACAACAACTAAGTCTAATTCTTTTTCTTGAGCAATTTTTAATGCATCTTTTTTAGGAATTACACCGTGGTTAACACCTTCATCATCAATAAACAGCAAATTGACGTTAGGAATCGATTCGTTTACTAGTTCAGTAGTTTTTTTGTTGAAATTTTGTTTAATACTTTCACCTCCAAGTGAATTTGTTTTTTTATGAAAAGAAAAAGTGGTTACGTAAGTACCCACTTTGAATGTCAATTAAAATTAAATAAATTTTAAATGTGACTTTTTTGCCCATGAATTGGTCCATCAGGCGAGAGGGTATCTCTTCTTTTCACTACCTTTTAAATTATACTGGTTTTCTAGCTCATTGTCAAGTTTTTTTATACTTTATACGTCTTCTACACTAGATTTTAACCAATAAATTAAAAAGCCAAGATAAATATAACATACTTTATAGCATAGTTCAATTAAATTGATTGTTTTTCCCATATTATAAATTGGAAATATATAATATAAGATTTGGCTATCACTTTGAATAAATAACGCATATAATATATAAAATAAAACAATCACAACCGATAAGGTTCTATACTTTGAACGCATAAAAATTAACATAAGATTTAAAATTATAATCATATCAAGTGACAGATCAATTAACAAAATCATGTCAAAAGATATGTCAATGGGTATAATAAGTTTAAAAATGATGGTCTTTAACATATAAAGAGTAAAGCTATAGATCATAATCCAAAACACATGAAACTGATACTTATAAAAAACGACTTTTTTTCTATTAAAAAATGCATAAAAGGGCTTTAAAAAACTTTGATCATGATCCATAGCTAAAAATAAAACAAACATTGCATTTAAAATCATCATGATTTGCATAAAAAGTTGTTCATAATAAACTTGATAATAATCTTTATGTAACATCATCTCAATATCACTATCTTTTTCAATACACATAATTACCAATAAGAAGATAATGATTAATAGATAAATAAACATCATCATATACTTCTTTTTATCCATATATGATTGAAAGATCAGTCTAATCATAAACAAATCCTTTTAGTTGATAATTCTAAAAATAATTCTGGTTGATGAGTAGATACCATAAAACTCAATCCATGTTCTTGTTTCGCTTTTAAAAAAACAATGAGTTTATGTATACTTAACTCATCAAGACCTGATAAAGGTTCATCTAAAATAACTAAATCAGGCCTACCTATAAATGTTGAGATAATCGCAAGTTTTTGTTGATTACCTTTAGAAAGTTGATGAATATATTTAAATAAAGGAATATCAAACATATGAATCAACTCTTCTGATAGCACATCTTTTTTCACTTTCGCTAAAGTCTCTAAATATTCACTTACTTTAATTAAAGGTGGTAACATCATCACTTCAGGTAAATACCCAATCTTTAACTTCTTTTTATCTATGCTACCTTGATCAGGCTTTTTAAAGCCTAAAATAAGTTCTAATAAAGTGGTTTTACCTTTCCCATTTTCACCACTAATTAAAATGAAATCACAAGGATGTATCTCTAAACTAAAACTTTGAGGACAATAGTGTTTTTTAGCTTCTAAGAGCTTAATTAAGTGCATAATGATAAATGAGTTGCCCTGATTGTTTTAAGGTCTCAAAGTCCTTCATATAGATGAAATAGTTAATGATTGATATACTTTGGTCCTCAAATGTGATGATTATAGGGCAGGCATTAAAAAGTTTAAGTTCAAAAGGTATTTGAATGGTTATTTTATCATCTTTTAATTCATATGTTATTTGATATAAATTACCGATTGAAATTTCTATAATATCTTGTTTTATAGATACATACTCAATATCGATTTCATAGATTCTTGAAATATAGGTGTTTGTTTTTTTTCTTCCAGATAAAGCAGTCCAGTCTAGTGAATTCTCATTAGTCTCATCAACAGTTTTTAAACTAAGTGATCCTATATAAATATCATAATGATCGCCGTTAATGAGTTTGATATCCAGATAACAATCTTCTATATCAAAATCATAACCTAATAAAGGCATCTCAATAATATAAGTGTATTTATAAAATGTTTCATTAAGATAAACCTCATCATGTTGATAAATAACATCTTTTAAGCTTAATACCATAGATTTTTTATCGGATTTGTTATGGACTTCTAAACTTTCATAGCTATCTATTGATGTTAAGATGTGATCTTGATCACTTAAATAAATATCAACATACATTTGTTCATTTTCATCATCAATAAAACTATAATAAGTATCGATACTTAAAAGCTTTTGATGAACAGTTTCTTCGTTTTTGTTTATTAAAATTACCATAAAAACAACCGTGATGATCATAAACATATATAAAAGCACATGTTTCATATTCTAATCTTCTCTAACCTTTGATATTGTGTTGTTACAACAAAAGCTTCATATCCGCCACGATTAACTCTAAACCAAAAAGCATATCTAGCAGCAACCCCATTAGTAATAAGTCCTTCACCATAAATATATAAATCGACTTGTGTCCCTGGATCAACTTCTAAATTAACAGATACGGATTCTTTTTTCTCTTCTGAAGTTTGATAATCAGCAGATAGCTTAATCGATCCATCTAAGTTATTTTTAAATTCTGGTTTTGTAGATGAAGTCTTAATACCAATCGAACCAGATGCAGATAAACTTAATTTAGATGTTGTTTTGGTATCAAGTGTGTATTCATATTCAATCGGTGTATAACCATCATTATAATAAGAAAATAACGTTTCAGTGATATATGAGCATTCTATGTCTTTATTGACTGTATAGACTTTCCACCCCATAAACTTTCTTTTATCAACCTTTTTGTAATAGGTTTTATATTCACTTTTTGTAAAATCAGTTAATAGTTTACCTTTATTAATTTCTAGGCTTTCAAATGATTGATAATTAGAATCTGCATGTGCTATGTTTGAAGATATTAGCACAATTAAAAATAACATACATATAAAAATTAGTTTTTTTAACATATAAATCCCTCCTATTTCATAGTAAGGATTCTATATTGATTTTACTTTAAAAAAAACTCAAGAAAACTTGAGTTTTATCGTTTTGCCATATATGCTTCGATATCTTTAACTTCTTTAATGATATCTTTAGTTAAATTGATGTTGCCACTTTCTTTAACAACAATATCATCTTCAATACGTATACCGATACCTTCTTCAGCTATGTATAATCCAGGTTCTACAGTAATTAAAGCACCTTCAGGAATAGGTTTTGAATAATTTCCAACATCATGCACATCAAGTCCTAAATAATGACCTAATGAATGATAGTAATATTTAGTAATTTCTGAATCTTCTTTAATTAAACCTAATTTTTTAGCTCCGTTAATTAAAATTTGTTTACCATAATCATTAAACTCTTTATAAGTGATGCCTGGCTTTAACCATTCAATGGTTTTTTTATTTGCTTCTAATACAACCTCATAAATGGCTTTTTGACGCTCTGTAAACTTTCCACTTGTTGGAAATGTTCTAGAGACATCAGAACAATAATAATCATAATCAACTCCTAAATCAAAGAGCATTAAAGCATCTTTTGGAATTTGTTGATCATTATCAACATAATGAAGAACGGTTGCATTTTTGCCTGATGCAGCAATCGTATCAAACGATGGTGTTGTTCGGTGTTTGTTTAATATGTAGTTATATTCAGCTTCTATCTCATATTCATAGAGTCCAGGTTTAAGTGTATCCATGATTTGATTTATACCTGTTTTAGTAATACTTACAGCTTTTTTAACTTGCTCGATTTCATGATCATCTTTAATTGTTCTAAGTTCAGCTAAGATCAGTTGATTGGTTTGAAGTTTAATGAATGTATAAGTTTTTTGAACATACTCTGCAAATAGATGCGCTTTTGTAGGAGATGAATGTTCACTTTGTCTTTCTAAATCTAAATACATCGTATCAATTTGCCCATATAGTGCACGACGGTTAGTTGATAGTAAATCATTTAAAAAAGTATTTAAAGTATTTATTTCTTTTATGTTTTCTAAAGGAATCTCTGTAAGTTTGCTCGCTTCTTCAAAAGATAGGCCTGCTCCATCCCATAATGCTTTAACTGGATCAATGGCTTCAATAAATAAATAACTGTTATTTTTATCAGCACCTTTAGCCATTAATAAAACAACGTTTTGCTGTTTAATACCCGTTAAGTAATAAAAATTTCGGTTTACAGAAAAATGATAATTTTGATCATTAGATTTTTGAGGTGCGACACCTGAAAAAATAAATGATAATGATTGATCTTTTACTTGTTTTAAATAGTTTTCTCTTCTTATGTTATACATGTGTTACTCCTTAATCTCATCGATTTGTTTTAAAATCGATAAGTTGATTTCTTGTAAGTATGATTTTGCATCATCTAAAGTCTTTTTCTTTGTGCCATAATAAATTTTTAGTTTAGGTTCAGTACCACTTGGTCTAAAGACCATCCAAGTATCTTCTTCAAAAATATATTTTAAAACATTGGATTGTGGTAATTTAATTTTTGATTTAATACCGTCTTCAACACGAATTTGTTTTAAGATATCATCAAAACCAATTAATGCCATACCTTCAAGTTTAGGTGGATTTTCTCTAAAATGATCCATGATCATATCAATACGCTTACTACCTTCTATACCTTTTAACATAATAGAATGTGTATATTCATAAAAAGCACCATATTTTTGATAAATTTGATTGAGATAATCGATAATGGTAAGTCCCTTAAGATGAAGGTGATTTGCGACTTCTGCGAGCATATAAACTGCTTGAACAGCATCTTTATCTCTTACAACATCTGAAATTAAGCTACCATAAGACTCTTCACACCCAAAAATATATGGATTTGTGTCTTTATAAATTTCAGCTTTTTCACCAATAAATTTAAAACCTGTTAAGGTTGTAATCACATCAAGATCAAAGTCTCTAGCAATCACTTCTATTAATTTGGTTGTAACATTGGTTGTATAGACATGTCCATTAGGTGGCAATAAATTAAATTTTTTACGATTTTCTAAAATATAATATAATTCGATACTCGCTGTTTGATTACCAGTAAGTAGATGATAACTTCCTTCATGCTTAATTGCAATCCCTAATCGATCGGCATCAGGATCTGTGATCATGACGATATCCGCATCTATCTCTTTAGCATATTTAATAGACTTATCATAAGCTATTTCATCTTCTGGATTCGATGATTTTGTGTTAGAAAAGTTAGGATCTTCAATCATTTGTGGATCAAATGGATATATATCATAACCTTCACTACTTAAAAATTTAGGAATGATTGGGGCACCTGTACCATGAAGTGGTGAATAAACTATTTTAACCTTTTTAGGCTCATCATTAATCTTTATATGTTTGATTGCATCTAAATAAATATCATCAAAAGATTCATCAATATAAGTGATTAAATCATTATCTTTAGTTTGAATATTAAAAATGTCATTTATATCATGAATTTCCTGAATAATTTGATTTGCATCATCAGGGTTAACTTGAGCACCTGTTTGAT
>JBAZCK010000023.1:0-24077 GCA_041654955.1 Acholeplasmataceae bacterium
ATAATGGTAGTATCTCCCTGTCCAACGTCTAAAAATGTGATTGAATCCTTATATGTGTTTAAATGGAAAATAATAGAAAGTATCATGAGCATGCATGCACAAAATGCTCTTTTAAATGTCATCTTATAACTCTTTGACATGAAAATCCATCCAAGTAATCCGTAATATATCAATGTTATCCATATATTAAATTTAGGCATGTAATGATACGTTTGATAATTTGTCAAAAATTTGATTAATAATTCAAACTTATCTATAACAAAAGAAAAAATTAAATTGAAATTTTTAGAAATTAAAGACATGATTGAAAGTGGATATAATAAAAAAGTGACGATAATAATTAAAACAGGCATTAAAAACAATTGAAAAATATAGATATTTGGATAAAATGGGATGATCACTAAAAAGACAATCGATGACATTAAAAGTTTTTGTATGTAACCATTAAACCTTTGCATGATTGGATGTAGAAGCTCAAGTGCTATTAAAATCAAAAATGTCATAATAAATCCTTGATGATAAATATATCCTATATTCATACATAATATAATCAAAAAAGTGATGCAAATCAGATCTAAATGAGGTATTGATAACCTATATTTTTTATTCATCAGTTTTAACAAATAGATGTATAAAAGTCTCATGATTGAAAATGTAAACTTATTCAAAAAACCAATAAACATATAAAAAGATATAATTACTACATGTTGTTTTTTTAAATCAAGATTGCATATAAACATGATTTTTTTAATACCCAAAAAAAGTACATAAACATGCATACCAGATACTGTAAAAAGATATAAAATATTAAAGTCATCATATGTTTTAGTAACTTGTTCATCTTTTATTTTTTCACCAAAAATAAACGCTCTAATATATTCAGATTTTTCCAAAACTTCAATCTTTTCAATCAGTTGATCCCGTATACTGTTTAAATGAAACTTATGTTTGATATAAGTGATTTCTTCAATCTCAATTTTTCCGTATATTTGATATGATAAATAATATGTTTTAGCATTAAAGCCAAAAGATGAGGATTGTGATCTATATGTTATGATCTTACCTTTAATATAGATTACATCGCCAATGTCATATGCATCATCAAAGCCGTAGATGTGATATTTAAATCTACCTCTTTTTACTGTATAACGCTCATAATTGTCATATCTATTTTTATCAACAATGATCACTTGCTCATGTACATCTTCATGCTTATGATAATTTAGAAAAGTAAAAAGCGTATACAAAAATAATAAAATAACGCTTAAAGTTATAAGATTTATTTGTTTTCTAACCAGATACATATAAACAAATAAACCTAAAAAGGCTTCTATATGAAAAAAGCCAATAAGTCCTATGATTAGTCCAATACCATATTTATAAAACTCATCAATATGTAAGATATGGTCTAATTTTTTCAAGTGTTTTAGGTCCTATATAATTAACATTAATAAGTTCATCTAATGATCCAAATAATCCGTTAGCTTCGCGATAAACAACAATACTTGCTGCTTGCCTTTCTTGGATGCCTGGAATTGTTAGTAACATTTGAAAATTAGCCTCATTGATATTAATTTTTACATCAACAATGATATCTTCTTCATCAATAGATGGAATATAGATATAACTATCTTGATCATAAACTTTTGATAGTTCAACTTCATCTAAATCAGCTTGTTTAGTCAATCCATAGGCAAATACAATAATTTCTTCTAATCTCATGGGTTCATAAATCGTATAAACTCCTGGCTTTTCTATTTCCCCATCAAGTTCAATCTTATAACCAACAACAGGTAAGGCTTTTTGATTAACAAATGTGTACGTTTCCTGTTTAGGAAATAGTACAATCCATAAAATAACAGTCAATATCAAAACAATTACAATCCACTCTTTCATATATATCCCTCCATTATATGATAGGAAAAAATGACTATATTTGCTTTACATAAAAAAAATCGCTACTTGGTAGCGATTATATAATGTTTTCTTTCATCTGGACCATCAATGACTCTAATATCTTTGAATTTTAAAGTGTTTAACACATCGATATAATAAGCTAATGGTTTTACATATTGAGTGATTTGATGAAGTTCGTGATCAACTAAAACTTCATGATGCAATCTATCACTATCTCTTTTAATCTTCCATTCATATGTAATGGGTAGATCATCACTTTCTTCATATCCATCATAAACATCTAAAACCTCATATTTATAGACATCAAATATAAATCTTCCTTGATCGTATAAAGCAGTGTGTATGTTTTTAAACACCTTTTTAATGCCTTTAAAATAATTCATGACATCAAAAAGACTAACGATCACATCTACTTTAGCACCTAATGGATCTTTTAAATCATGATGATATAATTGTGCGTTTAAATGAGATGATGTTAATCTATCATGTGCAATAGATAACATTTCATCATCAAGATCAATACCAATGGCTTGGTAATCTTCTAAAAGTAATTCTTTTAAAAAATAACCACTCCCGCATCCTGCATCTAAAATTAAATCACTTTTGTTAAGATAAGTTTTAATCAATGTTAACAACTCATGATAATCAATATCTGACATGAGTAAATCATATACGCGTGCAAACATTATTTAATACGTTTTACATCAAGTAGTCTCTTATCAAAGCCATAAAATGCACGATCATCTTCAGTAAATAAATGAACAATCACTTCATGACAGTCCACTAATACCCATGATCCACCTTTACCTTCGATATGTCTAATTTCATCTGCTTGAAGTACTTTCTTTAAATGATTAATCGCAGCTGAGCCTTGACGTTCATTTGTTGTGCAAATGACAAAATAGTCATAAAATGGTGATGTTTTTTCAAAATCATATACTGCTAAATCTTTTACTTTTAAATTTTCTAATGAATCAATAATCTTGTTTAGTTTTTCCACTATTTACCTCCATGTAATAATGATACGCTTCTATTTGTTCTAAATTTGGTTTTATATCTTGTTTTTCTAGATACCTAAGTGTTAATGTCATACACTTAAGTACTGCTAAATCTATGTCTTTTAAAGCAAGTTCATAGATTTCATATGGATCAAAAAATTTTCTGTTTGGTTCTGCATAATCTGCGACAAACACAACTTTTTCATACATACTCATCTTAACTCTTCCCCAGATGTGTGATCTTATCGGATCTAGGATGTCTTTGTCAGTGATATAAAATTTTTCTTCAAGTTGTTTTGCTGCTGAAAGTGCATGATACATCACAGGAAAAGCTTTATACTTCTCTATTATTTTTGGATCTAGTATTGCTTTTGTATCTTCGATTGAATCATTTTTGGCATAATCATGAAATAAACTAGCAATAGCAACTTTTTCAACATCAAGTTTGTAATGTTTTGCTAATTTAATCGCAGTTTCATAAACTCCAAGTGTGTGATTTAATCTCATACTATCATGTTCTAATTTTTTAATGACAGCATCTTTAATTATCTCAATCATTTAAACAAAGCCTCCGATAAGCTTAAATGCATGCCCTTTGGATACAAGATTTTAATTGTATTTGGTCCATCAATATGCATAAATCCAATATCTGCAAATGTGATTTGTATTTTTTTGTCTTTTATTTTAAATGACTTTTCCTCATATTGTTCAGTTATAATGTCAAAATGTTCTTCTTTATGTGACAATAAATCTTTAACTCTAGCTTCTTTTGTTTTATGGATTTTAACTAAATCACTTACATATAAAACGATGCTTTGATCATCACCCATAACAGATATCGAAATTAATCCTTCAATCATTAAAGATTGTTGTTTTTTCATTTGATAGATTCTAGGTTTTATTCTTTGACTAGGAATTAATTTCTTATATGTCTTATATGGTAAGAAATGATGGATATATCCTTGTTGATATAATCCTGGCATGTCCCATATTTGATGTTTTCCCAATTGATGTGATATCGCTTCTTGTGTTAATCCTGCTTTTGAAAAAGCGAGAGCATTTTGATCTTTAGTTAAAGCTTTAAAAATAGTCGTTTTTCCTGAGTTTTGAACACCGATTAAATAGATATTTTTTTCTCTAAATTGTTGTAAGTAGCTTAGTAAGTTGTCAATATCATAAGGATTTTTCGCTGACATCATAATAATATCAAAAAATGGAACACTCATCAGTTTAGCTCTAATAATCATTTGTTTTAACATATCATCTAAATTTGTACTTTCAGGTAATAAATCAATTTGATTAATGACATAAACATATTTTAAATTAGGCTCATATCGATATACAGGATACGTAAATAAAGTATCTAGATGAAGCACTGAACTTACCATTAAACAAACCGCATCTTGACTTAATTTAGGTAGGTCTTCAGGATGAAAATGTTCATGAACTTCGCCATAATGTAATAACTTATAACATGATTGACAATAATCATGTTCTAAAGATAGAGCATAACCTACTTTTTTTTGATCCGTAGTTTGAAGCGTTCCGCCACAGCCTCTACATTTTATGTGCGTTGACATATGCTTCTAACCTACTTTCATATAATTTCGGATATCTTTTTTTAATCTTTTTTAAGACCATTGTTTCAATCCTACGATTAAACTGAGTAATCCTACGGTCAGACTTACGCTTAACGCTCTGGATCAATGCCACATTTAATCCAGTTCTATGAGCACCTAAGACATCAGTCATCATTTGATCACCAATAACTAAAACTTCATTTTTCTTTGCATCAGTCATCTTAAGTGCTTTTTTAAAACCTCTTTTTAAAGGTTTAGTTGAATGATAGATAAATGAAAAGTCTGTATTCTTTAATGCATTTGAAACTCTTTGATAACCACTATTGGATAAGATAACGATTTTAAATGATTTTCTAAGTTCCTTTAAAAATTCAACTTGTTTATCGCTTAATATATCTTCATCATAGCTAATAATTGTGTTATCTAAGTCAAAAAACAAGGTGTTTATGCCTTGCTCTTGTAATGTATGATATGGAATTTCATATATAGATTTAAAATAATAATCCGGTATACATTTTTGATAAAAATTCATTAACTAATTTCCAATATTTGAATTTCGAAGATTTTACCTGTTTCAGTTTTAACATTCACGATATTACCGATAACATTTTTATCTTCAGCTTCTTCTTTCTTTCTTGCAAAATCAATAAGTGCTTTACCAATAGCAGATTCCACTGAAATCTTATGTGCCTTTGGATCAACTTCTAAGCTACCTACCAAATGAAAAGTAATTTCTTCATTACGATCGATAAATAAAACTTTTACAGATTTACCAATATTAATTTTGTCTTCAGCAGACTTTCTAATTAATTTTACATTTTTGATAATAACTTCAATTTCCTGAATTCTTGATTCAATTCTAGCTTGTTCGTTTCTTGCTGCATCATAATCCGCATTTTCAGATAAGTCACCTTGTGCTCTTGCATCTTTTAATGCTTCTATATTTTCAGGTCTTTTGACTTCTTTTAAATATTGTAATTCACTTTTTAGTTTATCAACACCCTCTTGAGTTAGTTGATATTGTTGTTGTTTAACTGCCATGATAATCCTCCTTAAATTCCTTATTCATTATACCTTATTTTTTATAATATTTCCATTTTTTTAAGTGTTTTCTGTATGTTTTTATGATTTAACATCATATTGTCTAAGACTTGGTAAAAAGCTTTTGAATGATTAAAGACTTTATGATGAGCATATTCATGATAAAGTACATACTCTAAAAAAATTGGATCAATCGTTGCTAGAAATGTATTTAATGTAATTTCTTGATGTTTTTTATGATAGCTTCCAAACTTAGATTTTAAATACTTGTATTTATAAGGTAGTTCATGAATGCCTACTTTATTTAATGTTGATAATACTTTGGGTCTGATTTCTTTAATCATATGTATAAGTTCTTCTTTATAGATAAGTTTTCTAATCTTATCTACGTCGTCTAAATGAGAAGTACATATGACATTTTGTCCTTCTATTTTGTAGCTGAATTTTCCCTTTAGAATGCTCAACTCATAATTTTTTTGCCATAATCTAATGTGCTGATCATCTAGCTTGATACGATTATTTAGCCTTTTATAAAGTATATCAAATTTTTTAAACAAAAGATCTATGATTCTTGATTCATTAACTAACTTACTTGTAGTCACATGAACATGATCTTTTTTTAGTCTAATATATGTATGTTTTATTTTCTTTTTTTCAATAACATACGGTAAGAAATGCCCATCTTTTTCTATCGTTTTCATATGATTTTTCTAATCATCGCATAAGGTTCAATCTCAAAAGGAACGTGTAATTTTAATAATTGCTTAGGATGTCTTGCGACATCTATGCTTTGATCATCCTCATCAAATAGATCTTCCACAACACATTCAAATCTTTTACCACTAGGATTGAAAATCTCAATCTTTGATCCTATTTTAAAATAATTTCTTTGCTCGATGGTTGCTATTTTTTCTTTTTCATCATATGATACCCCAAGCCCAATAAATAATTGTGATGGTTTTTCACTTCTTTGATGAAAGAGTTGTTGTTCAACGCCTGGTAGCCCTTCTAAATATCCAAAAGATGTTAATCTATTTTCAGCTTTCATTAATTCATCATAATGTGGCTTGAAATCTTTGATTTCTTTTTCCTTTAAATAAGTATCTATTAAATTTCTGTATGTAGAAACTACTGTTGCGATATAATGTAGAGATTTCATTCGACCTTCGATTTTTAATGAAGATACGCCAGCATCCATTAAAAATGGAATGTGTTCTAACGCCTCTAGATCTTTACTTGACATGGAAAATGTAGATTCACTTACTTTTTGTCCATCAGAGACCAGTTCATAATTCCATCTACATGAATGCGCACAACCGCCTCGATTGGCATCTCTTTCAGTCATGTTATCTGATAGACTGCATCTTCCTGAAAAACTCATACACATACCTCCATGAATAAACACTTCAATATCAGCTTTAGTTTTTTCAGTTAAATCTTTGATTTGGTATTTATCAAGCTCCCTAGCAAGTACAACTCTTGTAACACCTTTTTCATACCAGTAATTTACCGTATGTGTATTATATGCTGATTGTTGGGTTGATAGATGCACTTCTAAAGATGTATTTTCTAGCGCTTGATCAATAATATAAGGCGATGCAGAGATAATCGCATCAACTTTAGCTTCTTCTAATTGTTTTAAATATTCTAAAACACCTTCTAAGTCTTCGTTATGAGGAATTATATTAGTTGTGATATAAACTTTTTTCCCTCTTTCGTGTGCAAACTCACATGCTTCTTTGATATCATCAATGGTAAAATTAGATGCTCTAGCTCTTAGTGAAAAGTTTTGTCCACCAATAAAGACTGCATCTGCACCATACATTAATGCTATTTTTAATTTTTCTAAATCTCCAGCTGGAGCTAATAATTCAACCATGTTAAGACTCCTTTGTTTTGTAGACAGTCTTTTTATAAAAGAACGCTTCGTCCCATGATTCTTGATAATCTCTTTTAAGACTATCTATTAACTTTTGATCACCATGTCTGTCTTGATACATTGGAAGTATTCGTTTTGCATACTGATCGTCTTTAAATATTGTATCGATAATTAAATAATCTACTACAGTTTCTAATTCGCTTAAATGATTTAATGAAGAAAAAACATGTGATCTAAACACGTGAGTGCCTGCCTTATCTTCCAATATAGGATAGGGTTCATCTTTTCTTTGTTCTTCAATGATTTTTAAGTTTTGTTTCTCATGATAGATATTATCTTCTTCAACAAAATCCATGAAGTTATTAACGAGTTGTCGTTTTGAATAAAACATATTTAAATGTCCGTGTCCAACCATAAAAAGCTTAATTTTTTTATTGTTACCAATATTTTTTACATCTTCTAATGTGATTTCTTTTGCGACATAAGCCCCAAGTATATGCTCCTTATAAAGGAAGTTGAAATCATAAGTATTTGTTAGTAATGTTTCTGGATTATAAATAGCTTTATGTGCCAAATGCTTAGATTTAAGTAACATCACTGCACCAAGATCAGCAACGACGATTCCAGATAGTTTATCTAAATTGATATCATCTAAAAACTTATCAAATGATTCAATTAAGTGATCATCTAACATTTGATTGGCTTGCAGAAATATGTCTTTATTTAATTGATCAGCTTTTTGGATTGCTTTGTTAATTTCTGCAATTGAAAAACTATGCGTTAATCTTGCTCCAAAATCATGATTTCCTATGATAAATCCATCAACTAATGAAGCAAGTTCATCCATTGATTTGATATCATATAAGGTTGTAAGTATCTTCATCTTTTTTCCGCCTTTTTTGTTATACTCATACCATCACCATCATCATAAAAAATCGTTTCAAATCCTTGATGATTTCTTAAATATGTTTTAAATTGTTCAATTTTGTTCATGAGTTGTCTTGTGTTTCTATTGACTTTATTTGGATCTAGATAATGAAAATTTAAGTTGTCACAAACAACAATTCCACCTTCATTTAGATATGGTATAAATTTTTCAAAAAACTTTTGATATTGTGCTTTTGCAGCATCAATAAAAATCATATCATATGTCTTTAAGTCACCTTCATATTCAAGTGCATCCTCACAAACAAGCTCAATTTGATTTTTATATTTTATAATATTTTTCTTAGCTTCTGTGATCATCTTTTCATTTCTTTCAAAAGTTGTCACAAAACATCCTTGTTCAGCCATAAAAATGGCACTGTACCCAATCGCAGTTCCAATTTCTAAGACATTTTTCACTTGATATTTATCAATGGTATTTTTTAAAAACAAAAGCCCATCATCACAAATAATGGGAATAGCATAGGCTTTTGCATATTGTTTTAATTCGTCTAACATTATTCTTCGTCTTCTGCCTCTAGTTCATCAAAATATTTTTCTAAAACACCTTCAAGCATGTCCCATTCTTCATCTGTTTCGATGTCTAAGAATGTACCTTCAGCTTCATCTTTTTCATCTGGAACATATTCAGCTGCAGATATTTCATGTGAGTCCATAAACTCAAAAATTACGTAATTCTTTCCGTTGTGTTCATGCGTTAAAATAATCTCGCATACAGTTTCTACACCATCTTCTGATACTAATGTTAATTTGTTATCATCCATTTTAATGATCTCCTTTATAATCTAAATAGTTTTGCAGTATAAATACTGCTGCTAATTCGTCTTTTTTTTGCTTTTGTTTGTTTCTACTTTGTTTGCCTTGAATCATTGTTGAAATTGCAGATTTTGTCGATAATCTTTCATCCCATAGCACAACATTAACATCACGCTCTTTGATAATGAGATTTTTCATATCTTCACTTATTTTACCACGAATACCAATATCATTATTCATATGTTTAGGATATCCTAAAACAATATCAGTAATTTGATGCTCATCAATCACTTTAATGATCATATCTTTTGCTTCTTGATATTCATTTTCTCTAAATCTGTAGGTTGTTAAGCTATGGGCAATGATACCTGATTCACTAATCGCTAACCCTATCGTTTTACTTCCTAAATCAATACCTAAATATTTTTTCATAACATCTCTTTTATCTTATTGATCATGTAATCAATTTTATCTAATTCTTGAGTTCCACCTTGAGCCATTTGACCTCTACCGCCACCTGATCCATTCGTTAATCTAGCTGCTTCTTTAATGATCACATGAGCATTATCTAAATCACTTTTACAAATAAAAGTTGCTTTTTCATCTGTTAAATTAATCACAAAAACAAGTTCTGCTTTTATTTTATCATGAAGTGCATCAGTTAGTTGTTTTAAAACCTTAGAATCAACATCATGTGTGATGATGATTGGTCGTTTATCTGATGGATCTTTTATAAAGTCATCTAAATTTGATAATACATCTTTTTGTTTTTTTAGTTGAACTTCTTTTTCAACATTTTTAACAAATACTTTTAAGTCTTCAATATATGCTCTATAGTTAATAACATCTTGATAGCTGCCTAATAGTTCTGGCTTATTAGGAAGTTTGATATTAGATTCCAATTTTTGAACTTTATCTTCGATTAATGTGATTTCATTAAACAAATTATACATAAATTCTTTGACTTGCTCTTTAACATTTGTTCCTGTAACACCTTCCATACGGTATATACCAGAGCCTATAGATTCATAAGAACAAATTGCAAAATCAATAATTTCTTTTGTATTTGAAACATGCGTTCCACCACATAATTCTTTACTCCAGTCCATATCTACGACGCGAACAACATCACCATATTTTTCGCCAAATAAAGCCATTGTCCCAAGTTTTTTAGCTTCTTCAATTGGCATTTCTCTAATTATTACATCAAGTGGTTTTTCTAAAATGTAGTGCTTAACTAATTTTTCAACTTCAATGATTTTATCGTCTGATTCAGTTTCAAAATGATTGAAGTCAAATCGCCAACTTCTAGGTGATACTTGAGAGCCTTGTTGATTTGCGTGTTTCCCAAACAACTCTTTAATAGCTTGATGAAATAAATGTGCTGCACTATGATTTCTAATCGTTTTTAATCGTTTTTTAGCATCAACGATTGCAAGTACGATATCTCCTTCTTCAAACTCACCTTCTACTTTATGTAAAAACTGACCATGAGGAAGTTTAAATACATCCATTACTTTATATCCATTAATATGACCTTCATCATGGACTTGTCCACCTGAAGTTGCATAAAATGGTGTTTGATCTAGAACAATCCCTTCATCAAATACTTTAATAACTTTTGACTCAGATTGTAATAAATCATAACCAATAAAAATCGAAGGTTCTACAAAGTTTAGATATGCTTCTTCTTGAGCTTTCATTGATCCCGATTTAGACCTTGCTGATCTAGAACGATCTTTTTGAGCACTAAGTGCTTTTTTAAAGCCTTCTAAGTCAACATCAACACCATGTTCAACTGCATACTCTAAGGTCAATTCAATGGGAAATCCATATGTATCATACAATTTAAATGCAGTGTCACCTGATATCTTTTTACCTTCTTTTTCGATTGCGTCAAGTAAATGTTTTTCACCATCACTGATGGTTTCTAAAAATTTTTCTTCTTCTTTTAATATAAGTTTTTTAACAATATCTTTAGTTTCATGAAGATTTTCATAAAAAACACCCATCATCTCAACAACATCGTCAACTAACATATATAAGAAAGGTTTTGATAAACCTAATTTTCTTCCATATTTTACAGCTCTTCTAAGTAGTCTTCTTAAAACATATCCTCTACCTTCATTAGAAAGCATTGCACCATCACTAATCGCAAACACCAATGCTTTAATATGATCAGCAATCACTTTAAATGCCATTTGTCCTTCATATTTGACAGAAGTTAAGTATTCGATATGTTTAATGATTGGATAAAATAAATCTGTTTCAAAATTGGTTTCTGTACCTTGAATTACACAAGCAAAGCGTTCTAATCCGCCGCCTGTATCAATGTTTTTATTAGGAAGTTCTTTATAAGATGCACGATCTACACCCTCTTTAGCATTAAACTGTGAAAAAACGATATTCCAAATTTCAATATATCTTTCATTTTCAATATCTTCTTCAATGAGTTCCACACCTCTTTGATCATATGACGAGCCACGATCATAATAAATTTCAGTGTCCGGACCACATGGACCCGAACCTATTTCCCAAAAATTATCTTCTCTTGGAATTAAATGTGATGCATCAACCCCTAAAGATAACCAAATATTTTTAGCTTCTAAATCATCTGGATAATAAGTAATATAAAGTTTATCTTTATCAAAACCAAACCATTTTTTATCAGTTAAAAGTTCAAACCCCCATTTAATCGCATCATCTTTAAAATAATCGCCAATAGAAAAATTACCCAACATTTCAAAAAATGTGTGGTGTCTTGCGGTTTTACCAACATTGTCTATATCGTTGGTTCGAATACATTTTTGCACATTTGTTAATCGTGGATTTGTTGGTTTTTCTGTGCCATCAAAATATTTCTTTAATGGCGCAACCCCAGCATTAATCCATAACAAAGTCGGATCATTTTGAGGAATCAAAGATGCTGATTGTTCGATCTTGTGATGTTTTGATTCAAAAAAGTTTAACCATGTTTCTCTAATTTCTTTTGCGGTCATAAATTTCATATAAAAGTCCTCCTAAAATAAATAAAAACGTCCATAGATATAATCTAAGGACGAATGAATTCGCGGTACCACCTTAGTTCTAGGATAACCTAGCACTCGAATGTCGTTAAGGCCGACTTACCTTTCGCTCCCAAATAGCTTCATAAGATTTCTCTCTTCGTTTACACCAACCACGAAGTCTCTTTAAAAGAAATGTCTTATTACTCGTTTTGTTCATTGCGTATTCATATTATCATGAATTTATTTTTTTTACAAGATATCTAGTAAATTTAGTTCATATCTATAAAATCCAATTTAAGTTTCATTTAAACATAACATCTCATAGTGAAGAATACCTTCTTCGATATATGGACCTTTAACGGTTTCAAATCCTAATTTTTCATAATAATCTTTTAAATAGGCTTGCCCAGAAATTCTAATAGCTTCACCTTTTAAATCTTTTTTTACTTCTTCCATTAAAAGTGTAGCAAGCCCTTGTTTTCTATAGTTTTTGTCTGTAACGACTCTACCTACTGCATACTCATCATATTTGATCCCTTTAGGAATGACTCTTAGATAAGAAATGACTTTACCTTCTTGATCTTTTACAAAATAATGCATAGAAGGTTGATCTTTATAATCTGTATCCACATAAATAATTTCTTGTTCCATCATAAAAACTGTATATCTTAAATCGAGGATATCATATATTTCTTGATTCGTTAACGCTTCAAATGATTTTTTATATATTTTTTTTGAATACATATTTAAACATATAAGGCGCACCTAATGCAGCCCATCCTCCTATAAAAAAGTATCTTAAAAAATCAAAAAATAGTCGATCAGGAAATACAAATTTCAATCCTTCTTTGATAAGAAGCGCTACTGTAATCCCTAGTATAACCTTTAAAAATTGAATCAAAAATGTATGAGAAACATTAAATTTAACATATCTTTTTTCAATAAAATAACCAATAGCAAATCCAATAAATCCGCCTGCAGCAATATAAACATCATGATTAGGCACAAAGATGACTAGTGCTAATAAAACAGGCACTAAATATAGTGTATATATTTCTTCTTTATCTTTCATCAAATCTATAAGTTTAAACATGCCCATCGCTATCAATATACTAAGAACTAAACCAACAATGACATCAGATAGATAATGTTGAGCTAAATAAACTCTTGAGATAGGTACAACAACAACGATAAATAATCCCAACCATTTGATCCAAGAAAGTTTGGTTTTCTTATAAAGCTCATAAGCGGTATAACCTAACACACCACTTGCTTGAGCATGTCCTGATGGAAATGAGTACCCTGTTGTTTGATAATCAAAAGGTGATTCAATACCATCAATCGTGTAAGGTCTAGGTCTTTGGATTATTGTTTTAAGCCCTGTATTTACAAATGCACTTATTAAAAATGTTAAAGCAAACTTATGTGCGAATTTCTTATCAAATGTCCAATACAAAATAGCCGCGACCAATATAAAGGCATATTGATCCCCTAGATTAGTTGTTAAATAGAAAAACCAATCTAAAACTGGATTTCTGATTGCTTGAAATGCTTCTATAATCCTTAAGTCCATAGTTTTTCAACCTCTTCTTTAACGACTTTTTCTTCATCTTTAGTCATATGAATATATTGATGTTCATCTTTAAGGTGCCATGTCTTTTTATTTTCAAAAATATGAAGTTCTTTTAGTTTATCGATTATAAGTGACCCCATTTTTTCTCCGTATAAAGCTTTCTTTCTAATATCTTCTGTTCTAAAATCTAGAATATCATAAGGTATGAGCTTAAATAAATAATGAGTTTGGCAGTCAACTAATAAAATAGGTTCATCTTTATACTTTTTAGGTTTAAACATTCCATCAATTGGAATAGCGATAATCACATTACATCCTGCATCAATTAATGGCTGAATAGGACAATTGTCGATGGCTCCACCATCGACATAAAAATCATCATCAATGTTCGTTGCTCCAAATAAAATAGGAATTGAAGCGCTAGCTAAGACCGCTTTTAATGGATCTTTAAACTCATTTAAATAAAATACTTCTTTTTCCATCCGATGAATAAGCACTTGATCAATTAAACTATCTTTTTTTATTTTAGCAGCTGTTGCATATCCATGGATCTTAGATTCTCTAATTTCACTTAAAGTCACTTCTTTAGATATTTTTTCAAAGACATCTTGTAAACTAAAAAGACCTTGCCTGTCAAATTTAATCCGGTTAAATCGTTTACCATAAATATCTTTATTTTCAATTTTCTCCCATGTTTCAAGCATGCGATCATAACTAAAATTTGCCATAACCATCATGGTATTAATCGCACCAATCGATGTGCCTGATATATGTTTGATTTCTTTTAATAAATCGTGCTTACGAAATGCTTCAAGTACACCAATTTGATAGCTTCCTCGAGCACCCCCACCACCTAACGCAAGTCCAATCTTTATTTCCATTTAACTCACCTATGCTTTAATATTTTATCCATACGTCTTTGAGCATCTTTTTCTTTTAATGTCTGACGTTTATCATAATCTTTCTTCCCTTTTGCAAGTCCAATTTCAACTTTTGCTAAGCCATCTTTCAAATAGACCTTTAAAGGAATCACTGCATATCCTTGTTCCCTAGTTTTTCCAAATAATTTTAAGATTTCGTTTTTATGTAATAATATCTTACGTGTTCTGGTTTCATCATGATTATATCTACTAGAATAATCATATTTAGATATATGCATGTTTAAAAGATACGCTTCCCCATCTTTAAAGGTCACATAAGAATCGCTTAAATTTACTTTTCCTAGTCTTATAGACTTAATTTCACTACCCATCAGCTTGATGCCGGCCTCATACGTCTCTTCAATGAAATAGTCGTGTCTGGCCTTTTTGTTTTGACTGATTAACTTCATATGCTACTTCCTTCTAGTTTTAGTCTTTATTTTTTTATCTACAATACCAAAATCCATCTTCTTTTCTGATAAGTCTACACTTAGAAGTTCAACTTTGATTTGATCACCAAGTCTATATTTCTTGCCTCTTCTACCAATAAATGTTAGAAGTGCTTCGTTATACATATAATAATCATCTAATGCTCTTAAAGGCACAAATCCTTCAATACCATTTTCTAATTTGACAAACATGCCACTTGGCATCATTTGTGAAATGGTCGCTTTAAAATATGTTCCTACTTTATCGTCCATAAACTCACAACTCTTAAGTTTAGCGACATCTCTCTCCATTTGAACAGCTTTTCTTTCCTGATCTGATGTATGTTTAGCAATATCTGGCATAACAGATTCATAATGATACATAAGCTTTTTCAAATCTTTACCTTCACCAAGCACAAATAAATGAATCAGTCTGTGTAAGATTAAATCAGGATATCTTCTAATTGGTGAGGTAAAATGTGTATAATATGTCGCACCTAATCCAAAATGGATATCCTTTTGATGTGAATATTTTGCTTTTTGCATCGCTCTAAGTAACAACATATGAACCACATAACTATATGGTGTTTCTGCTGTGTTTTTAGTTAATATTTGTAGTGGTTCTGGTTTACCAATATTTTTAAGATTTACTGGAAATCCAAGTCTTGAAATGGTTTGTAATGCATTTTTAAGTTTAACAACATCAGGTTTTTCGTGAATTCGATAAATTGAAGGAAGATCTGCATGATGCATGTGAAATGCGACTGTCTCATTTGCGATAAGCATAAATGATTCAATTAACTCTTCTGCATCATCAGTTGATCTTTCATAAACATCTAATACTTTTCCATGCTTATCAACCTTAAACCCTAATTCGCTACTTTCAAACTCAATCTCACCACGTTTTTTACGAATGACTTTTAATTTTTGAGATAGTTCATTCATCAAAAGTAACATCTCTTCAATCTTTTGATCATTTAATGTTTTATTTGTTTTTAAAAAATCATTGACTTCATCATAGTTCATCCGTCTCTTAGAGACGATATAACTTTTTTGAATATCATAATCAATGACTTTTCCTTGATCATCAAGAGTCATTAAACAAGATAGTGTAAGTTTTAACTCATTTGGATTTAGAGAACATAAATCATTAGATAGTAAATGTGGTAACATTGGAATCACTCGATCTGCTAAATAAGCACTTGTCGAACGACTATATGCTTCTAAATCAAGCATAGATCCACTTTTAACATAATGACTGACATCTGCGATATGAACACCTAAATAATATTTTCCATTTTCATATCTTAAATCAATGGCATCATCTAAATCTTTAGCATCTTTGCCATCAATGGTAATAATCAAACGGTCAGATAGATCCATACGTTCTTTCTTTTCTTGTTCAAGATCAATATGTATATCATCTAACGACTGAATGACATCATCATTAAATTTTTGTGGCCATTGATAAGCATGAACAATCTTTAATGTGTTTATATCAGGATCATTGACATGTCCAATGACTCTATTTACTTCTGCATAAACACCGACTTTATCAATAGATTCAACATCTAATAAAACCACATGTCCTTCTACAAGTCCTGGATACTCATCAACAAATAAGCGTTTTTCTATAAAATCTTCAGGTTCAAAAAACAACCCTTTTTTATGTTTTTTAACAGTCGCAATCAATACTTTTAAAGCGCGTTCAACAATAGAAATCACTTTAGGGTCAACATCATCTTTAACCAAGACGATATCATCATGCATCGCGTCAGATAAATTGCTATATTCAATATAGACATCTTCTAGTTCTTGTCTTAAAAAACCAAACGATTTTTTACGATCTAACCTTCCAATTAATATATCATGATTTAGCATATAATAAGGGTCTTCAAAAATAAGATAAGGATATAAATTTATATCAATATCTTTGAGTTCATCTTTATGTAGTTTTCTTGTTTGTTCATTATAAAATTTTAAATAAATATTTTCCATATGTATACCTCTATATTATTATAACATATATATCTTCTAAAAAAGCCGTTTGCTTGGCAAAGATTTGTATAAAAGTATATAAAAAAACGCATATATATCATATGCGTTTTTCATGAAATTGTTGTTATTTTTTTAGATTGTAGAATGAATCAAGGCCTCTATATTGTGCAACAGGTCCTAATTGATCTTCAATTCTAAGTAATTGATTATACTTAGCAATTCTATCTGTTCTTGAAGCACTACCAGTCTTAATTTGACCAGCATTTGTAGCAACTGCAATATCAGCAATGGTTGTATCTTCTGTTTCACCAGATCTATGTGATACAACTGCAGTATATCCAGCACGTTTAGCCATTTCGATTGCATCGAAAGTTTCAGTTAAAGTACCAATTTGGTTAACTTTAATTAAAATTGAATTACCAATATGTTCTTTGATACCTCTAGCTAATTTTTCAGTATTGGTTACGAATAAATCATCACCAACTAATTGGATTTTCTTACCTAATTTTTCAGTTAAGTATTTCCAACCTTCCCAGTCATTTTCATCTAGTCCATCTTCGATAGAAATGATTGGATATTTCTTAACTAGTTCTTCATAGAAATGAGTTAATTCTTTAGCATCAAACTCTTTTCCACCTTCACCAGCTAATACATATTTTTTAGTTTCTTTATTATAGAATTCACTTGAAGCAACATCCATACCTAGATAAACATCTTCACCTGGTTTAAATCCTGCTTTTACGATAGCTTCCATAATAACTTGTAATGCTTCTTCGTTAGATCCTAAGTTAGGTGCAAACCCACCTTCATCACCAACACCAGTGTTATATCCTTTAGATGTTAAAACTTTCTTTAAATTATGGAAAATTTCTGCTCCCATGCGAATTGCTTCTTTAAAAGTTTTAGCGCCTACTGGAAGAACCATAAATTCTTGGAAGTCTACATTATTATCAGCATGTGAACCACCATTGATGATGTTCATCATAGGTACTGGTAATTGTTTTGTATTAAAACCACCAAGATATTGATATAATTCAACACCTAAATAATCTGCTGCAGCTTTTGCTACTGCCATAGACACACCTAAGATTGCATTAGCTCCTAATTTGCCTTTGTTCTTAGTGCCGTCTAATTCAATCATCATCATGTCAATTGCATTTTGATTTGTTACATCAAAACCTACTAATTCAGGTGCAATCACTTCATTAACATTCTTAACTGCTTTTTCTACACCTTTTCCAAGATAACGTTTTTTGTCTCCGTCTCTTAATTCTACTGCTTCGTGTTCGCCTGTTGATGCTCCTGATGGAACAATCGCACGTCCAAATGCACCAGAGTCTGTGAATACTTCTACTTCAACCGTAGGATTCCCACGAGAATCTAATACCTCGCGTGCATAAATATCGCTAATAAATGGCATAATTTCACTCCTTTATATAGTTTTTGCCTTGTTTGATTACCATATCTATTATACACAATTTCATGTGTTAAATAAAGAATTTCATTTTATAAAAACGTTTACTTGCTATATATAAATGTATAAATAACACCAATTAAGAAGAATGTGACATTAACTATATTATTTACCTTAAAAAATCCATAACCAAAAGGATATAAAAAATAGAAAAATTGTATCGGATTTAATGCTTGAAATATCCACGCTAATTCTATTCCATCACTAAATAAATAAATGACACCAATATAAGATGTTACACTCATGATATAAAAAGAAAGAATAAACGCTAAGATACTTAACAGTCTAAAAACAATATGAGGATTATAGACAGAGCCTTTAATTCTTCTAGCTGTAACAAAAGCTAGAATAAATAACATTAACCATGTAAAATCCAGTTCAAATCTAAGTCCGAGTAATAATTGTAAAGCTCCGATTAATAATCCGCCTACAAAAGACATAAAAAGAACTTGTCTAATGACTTGAAATAAATCTGTTTTATCTATAGGTTGGCTAAATTGCTGTTTAATATTCATGCTTACACTCCACTTCTTGTTTGCCTCTATTTTATCAAATAATGATCATTTAATAAATAAATCACAATTCAATGTTAAATTATGTAAAAAAGATAAGCTGCTGCTTATCTTATAATTTTATAATTCTAGATATTTCATTTTAGGTTTCAATAATAGATATACAATAGTCACAACACTACCTTTAACTAAATTAAAAGGAATATAAGCAGTTAAGATAAACACAAGATATGAACCAAATGTATAAAATGAATCATCAATAAACGTGAATGCCCAAAAATGCACCCTACCACTCTCAGATAATGCAATTGGTGGTAATGTTAGATAAAGCGGTGTTGCAAAAAAGAAATTAATAGTCGTTAGAATAATACTTAAAGTAACCGCAATCGTTATGGTATATACCAAATACTCTTTTAAGGTAATCTTATTATGATTGACACTTACTTCGTATAACATTGGCTTATCTTGATCTTTTAACATTTTCTTTACTAAGTTAAACGCAAAGATAATTGAAAATGATGCAAACATCGCTAATGCCTCACCAACCATGTCAGCTGGATCAAAACCTCTAAATAATCTTCTTGCGATTGTTCTAATTAGAACAACCATAACAGTTTCTTTATTTCCCAAAACAAGTAGAGAAATTAAGATGGCTACCTCACTAAAATCAATTTTTAAAAATGAGAATGGTGGAAACCATGGGATCTCTATAAGCGCAAGTATAATAGATACTGCAGCTAAAGAGACGACGTACAACATTTTTTTTAATCGTAAGTAATTTGACATTTTTTCTGACCTCCTAGAAATATAAAATCGCCAAATTACTTCGGCGATAAAAGAACGTCAAAAACTGACAAATATTCTTCTTCCATCCAGACTTTACTGTCGGTACTTGAATCTCACAAGTTCAACCCTAAGGTTCGCGGACTTTACCGCCGGTCCCGAATTACACGGTGCCCCGAAGTATTTTATTACGATATAATTTTAACATAATTTTATTTAAAATCAATATATATTAAAAATTGTAAACGTTTTACTTTCATCCTTTTTAACTTTATGACATTTTTTTAGTATAATAGAGGTGATGAAAAAACGAAATACGAAGGAGTTATTATGAATAAAAAATTTGCAGGACTTATTATTATGGACGGTTATGGACTTGGAGACCCAAGTGATTCTAATGCCGTGTATCTAGCTAAAAAACCATTTTTAGATAAATTATTTAAAGAATATCCAACCAATGTATTAGAAGCAAGCGGTGAAGCTGTAGGACTTCCTGAAGGCCAAATGGGCAATAGTGAAGTAGGGCATCTAAACTTAGGGGCAGGTAGAGTTGTTTATCAATCATTAACTAGAATTAATGTTGCCATTAAAGATGGATCATTTTTTGAAAATAAATCATTTTTAAAAGCTGTTGAACATGTTAAAAAGAATGATTCTAAACTACACATCATGGGTTTAGTCTCTGATGGTGGTGTCCATTCTTATCCAACACATATTAAAGCACTACATGACTTTGCGGTCAAACAAGGCATTACACCTTATATGCATGCGTTTATGGATGGTAGAGATACACCTCAAGTTGCAGGCATTGGTTACTTAAAAGATTTAATCGACCATGGCATGAAAATTGCGACTGTATCTGGAAGATATTACGCAATGGATAGAGATAACAACTGGGACCGTCTTCAAAAAGCATATGACAATATGGTGATGGGTACAGGTAAAACTTATACAAACCCATTAGAAGGTATCAAAGCATCTTATGATCAAGATATAACAGATGAATTTATTGTACCGTTTGTAGTTGATAAAGAAGGTTTAATTAAAGATCATGATGCTGTCATTTTCGCAAACTTTAGACCTGATAGAGCAATCCGTATGTCAGTTGCATTATCAAATCCAGAAGGTACAAAACAATTTGTAACTGAAGGTAAACCAACATTTGATACAACAAATGCTTTAAAAGATATTTTCTTAGTTTCAATGATGCATTATCATGAAGCAGTTAAAGGACCTCTTGCTTATGACTTGCAAAAACTTGATAACATTTATGGTGAAGTGATTTCTAAAGCAGGTTTAAAACAATTAAGAATTGCTGAAACAGAAAAATATGCACATGTTACGTTCTTCTTTGATGGCGGTAGTGATAAAAAATTAGAAGGTGCAACAAGAATTTTAGTTGAATCACCAAAAGTAGCAACTTATGATATGAAACCAGAAATGAGTGCATTTGAAGTAAGAGATAAAGCTGTCGAAGCAATTAAATCAGGTGAGTTTGATACCATGATTCTAAACTTTGCGAATCCAGATATGGTTGGTCATACTGGTTCGATTGAAGCAGCTACAAAAGCTGTTGAAACAGTTGATCAATGTACAAAAGATGTTGTTGAAGCAATTCTATCTATTGGTGGTGTTGCAATCGTCTTAGCAGATCACGGTAATGCAGAAAAAATGCGATCTGAAGATGGAGAACCTCATACAGCACATACAACCAATTTAGTGCCTGTCACTATTACAGATAAAAACATTAAAGTTAATACAGGTGCTTTATGCGATGTGGCACCAACACTTCTAGACATCTTAGGTGTTAAAAAACCAGAAGAGATGACTGGAAAAAGTTTAATCATTAAATAATATATTGATATTTAAAAAGGGCTAATCATGTCATCAATGATATGATTAGCCCTTTTCTTTTATTCGATTTTATCTTCATTGATAAATTCTTATCTAATAAATATTTAGATTTTTTGCTCTACACAAGAAGGAAATCAATAATATTTTTATGCTCTATTCCACTTTGTGAGAAATTAATATCATCTAAAGACAATACATACTTTGGATCTTGATCATCAATCATACTTAATGAATCAAACTCTCTAGCTCTTGTACTAGATTGTTCCATTAGGTATGAAACCTAATAATAAGATATTTCATTATGTTTAACTGCAATAAAGTCAACTTCTTTATCTCCAGCATTTCCAACTGTTACTTCATATCCTCTTCTCAATAGTTCAAAAAATACTATATTCTCTAATATCTTTTCTATATCTTTCTCGTTGTTAAATTTTGTTGCTCTCAGTCCTTGGTCATTTACAAAATATTTTTCATTTGTAGTCAGTAGCTTCTTGCCTTTCAAATCATAGCGCTTCGCAGAATAAATTAAAAGAACATCTTTAGTATAATTTATGTAGTTGTATAGAGTTTCTTTACTTAATACTCTACCTTCATTTCTGAAATAATCCGTAATCCTTTTAGCACTAAACTGAGAGCCTATTGTATTGAGTAGATAGCCAATGTATTTATCTAATACATCAACTCCTGAAACTCCATGTCTTTGGACAATATCCTTAATCACTATTGAATCATACCATCCTTTTGTTCGATAGACAATACCGTTTTTCTATAATTTCAATTTTTGTTCGATAGACAATACCGTTTTTTTAAATAATACTAGAATCTGCAAGTTGAAATACATATATATGAACCGGTTCTAGCATATAAAGAAAAGACTCCACTCTAAAAAAACTCCATCATAATAAAAGTTTTCATATAGTGAAATCTATCTTATTTACCATCCGTCCTTTTCATCTATGCCTGCTACTTCTGCATCATACCCGATTTCTCTAATCTTTTTGAGCATTTGATCGACTGTAACAATATCTTCTTCATAAACAATTTTTGCATGGTTATTTTCGACATCATACTCAAAATGTGTAATCCCTTGTCTGTATAGTACATGTTCAATTGCTGTTACACATCCTGCTGGGTAAATGCCCTTGCATTTTAGGTAAACAGTTGACATCTTATACACTCCCTTACATCATTTTTTGTAAATAGTATTCGATAATTGCCTGTGTGCCTTTCTCATTAAATTCATTTTTAGATAATGTGTCATAAGCTTTAGTCGCAATCTCTAAAACTTTTAAATCTAAGTTTCCTTTTTCTTCCATCGCAAGTTTTAAATCTTTTAAGAAATGTTTAACGAAAAATCCTGGTTCATAATCATGATCAATCATTTTTCTACCATTATGTTCAGCTTGCCATGAACTTGCTGAACCACCAACGATGACATTTAGCATATGATCTAAATCAAGATTTTTTGATTTCGCTAATATTAAACCTTCAGCAATCCCCATGATATTACCAGCAATAACTGTTTGATTGACTAATTTAGCATACATGCCTGATCCGGATTCGCCCATATATGTAATTGTTTTTCCCATATACTGAAATAAAGGTAGAACTTTTTCATAAATGTTAAAATCTCCGCCAACCATAATACTTAATCTGCCATGAATTGCACCAAGATCACCACCTGTAACAGGTGCATCTAGAAAGTCTAGGTTTTTTGCTTTTGCTTTTTTATAAATTTCAATAGCTAATGATGGTGATGATGTTGTCATATCAACTAAGATCGTTTTTGGTTTGGCATGCTCTAATATAATATCATACGTTTCTTTCACATCTTTTGGAAAACCAACAATGGTAAAAACAATATCAACATGTTTAATACATGATTCTATAGATTTACAAAATTTAATATCTGGCTCTAATGCTTTCGCTTTTTCTGGTGTTCTATTATATGCATAAACTTCATGTCCTGCTTCAAATAGATGTTTGGCCATTGGTGTGCCCATCACACCAGTTCCAATCCATAAAATTTTCATATTAGCTCAACTCCTTGCTTTTATCATTTAACCAATTAATGATATCTTCTCTAACAGTTTCTTGATCCAAATCATTTAATATTTCGTGATATGCATCTGGATATGTTATCAATTTCTTATCTTCCACTGGTATTAAATCATAAAGTCTTTTGCTGAATTCTAGAGGAACAATTTTATCAGCTTCACCATGAAGTAATAACACAGGTGTTTCATAAGACTTAATATGTCTATTTAAATATCTTACACCACTGACCATCATATTACCTGCTAATGAAAAATAAAACTTTTTCAAATTTAGTGGGTCATTCATATATGCATCTTCAACTTCTTTAATTCTTGATAATTGATCATCTGCAAAATTAGTTTTTTTAGATAAAA